>DUCD01000020.1:21810-46479 GCA_012959985.1 Verrucomicrobiales bacterium
GGAAGATGGAAAACAACGACTCCAATTCAAAGTCGCTTCCGGAAAAGGGGGCAAATGGATCCTACGCGTTTTTGCCAATCTGAAGTTGGTCCACAAGGAGGTTGTTGAAACCAACGGCACCTCATGGAAACAAATCGATATCAATCTTTCTGATTTCTCTGGAAAGAAAATCGAACTCAAACTGGAAAACTACGCCTACAATTTGGAAAACGATTTCGGCTACTGGCAGGACTTGAAACTAGTAATGAAGTAACGGAATTCGTTAGAATTCTGAAAAAAATAGCGATCTCTTCACGCAGGAAGAGGTCGCCTTTTGATCCAACCAAAGCGGCGACTCTGTCGCACGCAGCCCAAACCCTGACAGTAAACCTGTCAGCGATTCAAGATGTCTGTTCTCAAGGTCTCTGCCGTATCGGCGACTTCCTCGACCAAATCTTCGGCGACTCCCATCTCGGTTAATGTCCCTCCGAGCAGTTCAACCACAGCATCGAAGTGGGAATCATTCAACCCCATTTCCTTCACCAGTTTAGCATGGGCGGCACGCATGCCATTACCGTTGTAGGATTCAGCACCACCGAAGGCAAAGGTCAGAAATTTCTTCTGATGCCCCCGTTGCTTCTCCATATCCGTATTTTCAAAAAAATGCTTAATACGGTCATCTGCCAGCACTTTGCCGTAGAATTTGTCAACGGTAGCATCAACAACCGCTTCTCCACCTAATTTTTCAAATAAACTTGCCATAGGTCAAACTCTAGAAAACTACAGCCTTTATAACAAGACTGAACTCAGACCTTATTTTGGCCATTTTTGACCACCATTGAAGTATCATGCTATGGGTTTACGGTTTTTTCAAAGGTGGCTTGGGCTTCTTGAACCATTTTCCTTTACCGTCCTGAAGCCATAGCCCCGGAGCCGAGCGTTTGCGGATCTGCGCAACCCGAGTTTGTGTCACTTTCAACACCGTGGTTTTCGTTTTTCGGGCCAAGTATTCGTAGATCAGCTTGCGATCCTTGTTCTCCAGCTCAAGCAGTTCAATCTCCTTTTTGCTCAGTTTTTTGTCGATCCCCTCAATATACCCCTTGTTGTTTTCTCCCACCCTGCCTTGTTTTTTCAGAACCTCGATTTTCGGGAGATTCGCCTTCATCCGTTTCTTGATCTCGTTTGGAGAATCCGCAGCATCCAAAGTTGCACTGGAAACAATACAGAATAGCATAGCCATTACCAAACGGAGGGCTGATCGAATTGTGACACTCATTTTTCTTGGAGGTTATTTCAGGAGAATCGAGAGCATATTGGAATAATTCCCTCAACAGATTCACCATTCACATACAGGAATAGACTTCCAAGCCTACTCTCTCTATTCAAGTAAAGAATCGATGATTTCGTTTTGGCCCCGTACATACATCGGGTCCTCAAAACCGGCAGGACGCTTAAAGCTTGACTGGGTCATCGATCTACAAAAAATAAACGTCCGACCACGAGAAGCCGACTTCTCAGGCTAACAAAGCTGTTGATAATCACGACCCTCAAATGAACACGCTTGAGTCATCATCAAAAATTAAGCAACTGATCGCCTCCCGGCGCGAAGGATGGACATTGCCGGGAGCCTTTTATCAAGAGGACGATATCTATCGAACGGAGATGAACTCGATCTGGCGTCGCCAGTGGCTCTTCGCCGGACATACCGATCAAGTCGGCCAACCTGGTGATTTTTTCGTCGTAACTGTGGATACGGATTCAATTCTGATTATTCATGGACTCGATGGGACCATCCGAGCCATGCACAATATATGCCGTCATCGGGGGACTTTGATATGCCAGGCGGAATCAGGACACGCCAAAAAACTAGTCTGTCCGTATCACCAGTGGTCCTATAGCACCGACGGGACACTGGAACACTGGCGTGGAATGCAGGAAGATCTAGACAAAAGCGAACTCGGTCTTGTCAAACTGCCCCTCCGCACGATTGAAGGCATGATCTATATCTGTCTCTCAGCTTCACCACCCGATTTTGACCCGGCCTACAACTCCATGTTGCCAATGGCGCTTCCGCAGGGTCTGGCACAAGCAAAAGTGGCGAAGCAAGTTGACTACATAGTGGAGGCCAATTGGAAACTCGTGTGGGAGAACAATCGTGAGTGTTATCACTGTAACGCACATCACCCTCAATACATGCGCGCAAACTACGACCACTACAATGAAGATGACACGACTGATCTTATCCGTCGGAAAATCGATTTTGCGATTGAACGCGACGAGAAGCGTTGGAAGGACGCTGGCCTGGCAATCAACCATAAACGAACTGGCATGGTCTGTTTTCCCGACCCGGACAACGACATCTGGTACGCTTCCAATCGAACCCCGCTTGCGGAAGGCTATGTCAGCGAGACAATGGACGGGAAACAGGTTTCCACCCTGATGGGCGATTACCCCAACGCCGATGTCGGCACCATTCGCATGCGCACCATGCCGAATATGTGGATGCATGGAAGTTGTGACCATGCCGTGCTCACGCGTCTGCTACCTGTAGGATTCAACAAAACCCGTGTCAGTGTACTCTGGCTGGTTGATCAAAACGCGGTCGAAGGGGAAGATTATCAATTGGATCAAATCATGCCTTTTTGGCAACTCACTTCAGAACAGGACTGGGAAATCTGTCGACTGGCTCAGCAAGGTGTTTCGTCGGGAGGGTACCGACCAGGACCATATTCAACTTACAAGGAATACAACGTGGATGCCTTTGTGCGCTGGTATCTCAAATCGCTTTCGATTGATCTATGAAATAATCGGTCTCTCCCTGTAGAGAACGACTCCCGGAAATCTTGAAATCCCGCAGAACACTCAGCATTTGATGGTCGAAGAATCAATGGGTTCATCATAATCAAGCAATTCAGCCTCCTCATCCAGATCACCGAAAAAATCGTCCAGTTCCCGGGCAATCCTCAAGTTGATATCCATGGTGATCTGGATTGGTTCCACCCGAATCGGTTCCGTTTTAACGGAAATACATCCGGTCATCAAAACCGACAGTACGCTAAAAACGGAAACAACCACCCACTGGCCTAACATGCTATTTTGTCCCTTCATTGCAACATCAACACTGAGTCAATCAACGTATGATCATCGTATCCATGAGACGGACTCTTCACCAGCGAAATTCAACAAACTGCCTCCTTGGGACTCCATGGGGTGCGGGGAATGATTTGCTGTAGAGTCGGCTGTCCTCAGCCGAAATTCCGGCAGATACACCTAAAATGCGCTGAGGACAGCGCACTCTACAGCGTGAACTGCCAGATGAACGCAGCCTGCTTTTTCAAAAGGATACCCCAAATCCTAATGGCAGGGATGGGTTACTACCCCAATCTTCCTACAAGCTAAATTCGATGTCATTCCGTGCGACCAGATTAATCAACTCGGTCAATAGTCCATTGATATTGATTGTCATATCAACTGGCACAATCAACTCCTCAGAGACAGCCTGTCCGGATAAGGTAAGAGTCGCGGCCCGGTCAGTATCAGGTTCACTGTAGAAGTCGAGCCTGAGAACATTTATCTCCAGATTTTCAAAGGCTTTTTCGGCCATTTTGAGTTGTCGATATCTTCTGGATTCGGGAGGCGCCCCCGCGGTCAATAAACCTTCGAGAGACGTTTGAACGGAGGCGGGAGAATCGGGATCCAATTCAAGGTAACCGGTAAAATTTTCGATTTTTCCTGATAGACGTTTCGCTTGGAGGGATCCCGATAGCTTGCCCTTGAATCGACCCTGAATCCTGGGAAACAGTTTCACCAATTCACTCAACTTAATTCTCGAAAGGTGAAAAGTTCCATTAAAATCACCCGTTTTCGGGAAAAATCGAACCGGAGATGAGGATAACTGCCCTCCAAGAAATATTCCCTTCTTCAATTCAAACTGTAGACTACTGTCGGGAAGCAACTCAAAATCGACTTCTCCATCAGACAACCCCAGTGAACCGATTTCAATCGATTTAAAGAAAAACGACTGTCTGGGCTCAGCTTAAACTTGGATTCGAGATCCTGAATCACGATTTCCTTTTCAGGAATGATCCATCTTTCAAGGTGAAGATGAACCCTCGATTCACTTTGCCAACCTTCCTTTTCTGGAGACCGATAATTTCCGATCAAAGACACATTTCCCGCAAGAAACCAGTCTTTCGATATTCCCGAAAATTCTGAAAAAGAGGATTGATCGTATTCAATCCGAGGCACCTGAAAATCGAATTGGTCAGGGAATTGCAGTCCTTCGGATAAGGGAACCTTCAGACTGAACTGAATCGGAGTTTCAAGGAAGGCGGCGCTACCGCTAAGAACCAGATTCTCGTCAATTCCTTGTGCCGAGATTTGGAGAGTGTCCAAATTCATGCCCCGCAAACCAATTTGATCTATCTGGATTTCTGCCTCTAGAAAATGATCCACAGGAATTGCTGAATCACTCTTGAACATCCAATTCAAACCGACCACTTCCAAACCTGCATCGAACTGCATTTGATCGACCGATCCCTGCATTGAAAAACCCCCTAATCTCGACAGGTCGAATCCCGGTGGCCTTGCGGCAGTGGAATCAAACCCAGATGTTTTCAAGCCGATCTCCGGAGAATCATCGATTTCAGCTTCAACCCGAATTGAACCTCCAAGCAGGTCTATCAAATCGGATTGAATCGTGGCATTACTCAAGGAAAAGTTAGCTGTGATCGGATAACTCACTGAACTCCTTTTCAATGACAAAGCCGCATCCCCTGTGATTTTCCAGATCCGATCTAATACGGAAACAAAGGAGTGATTTATAAATCGAGTTACCAAATCAACTTTCAAAGAATCCGAGGATTGCGAAAGGGCATATTCAACCTCAACCCGCTGAAGAGTCTTGGTCACATTTTCTACAAGCAAGTCGACGAAATCGATTTGACCAGTACTATGAATCGATTGACTCAATTTTGTTAAATCCAGGATCCCGGTGATTCCAGCATCGGTTGAAAGGGGAGATTGCCTCATTCCTGGTAGTTTCATCGAGTATCTCAATTTATCTTCCTCGAGTTCAATACTGATGGGAACCGATTCATCAACAATCAGCGATCCTCCACTAGGCTTCCATTCACCGTCAAAACTTCCGAAACGGCTTAACCCCTCCGCTCGCTTTGGAATCTTCAGGATTCCATTGAGAGTCCCTAGATCCCCCTCATCCCACATAAGCTTGGCCGGCTCAAAGTTGAGCACCCATCCCTCCGGTCCCTTGCTGTTGATTTCCGCCTTGAATTCCGACAACCCAAGAGATCCTGCCTGAAGTTCATGGACTTCCAGAGAGGAAGCGAAAGAATTGTTCGATGGAGAAATCCTGCCGCCTGCTTTGAGTTCTTTAAACTGGTAGAATCGATGACTCATTTCAAAAGCCAAAGGCCCTAAATGAGTTTCGAATTGCAGCTCCGATCCAGAATCAACAGGAACATTGAATTTGAAATTCACCGCAGGAAACTCAATCAACGCCAAGGCAGGAAGGTCAAAGAGTTTTCCAACCTGTTCCAGATACCCATGAACCCGGTTTTTCTGAATCATCCATTGGAAACTCCCGTCCAGAATGCGGGTATTCGAATGCAATTCCAACTTTACTTGATTCCCTGGTTTCTCCAACTGGATGGCGAACCGGCAACCTGAATCAGTCCTCAATTGTTGAAATTCTGAATTTAGTTTCATCTTTTCCGACACCCACGGACTTTTAAACTCTAAATCCAGATTGGATAATTCAATCAAAATGACTGGAACATCGGAAAGCCTTTCAATGGTTTCTGAAATTATTTCAATCAACCGGTAAAAATGGAAGTCCGAGCCCGTTTCATATTCCATGTCCGAAACCTCAATAATCCCCAATCCCTGGTCGCAACTCACCCTTACTCCTTTCGAATGCCGGCTTAAATCGAATCCCACTCGGAACAGCACTTTTTGAAGTGAAACCCGGAAATTGTGTTGCTGCCACTGGATCTTTTCAGCAATGACTAGATTCGGATATCGAAACTTTATGGATACATCGACCGGCATATCCGATATTTCATCAAGCCGGTTTCGGACTGAATTACTAATCAACTCAGATAGGACGATTGGAAAGACAGAGGCAATAAAGACGAGCATGACAACAAAAACACCCAGAAATACCCGAATCCATTTCCAGGACATTCCAATTGTCACTTTGCGACGAAACGTAACCATTCAACGATCAAACCACTGTGGAACAGTAGGCATACGGGCTCAATAGAAATCAGCATTAAAAACAAACAACTGACAGACACTCGAAAAACTGCTTTGTATATGAATGATGCACAGGCTGCTTATAATTCTGACGGGGGCAATTTCCCTAACGACTCCTCTCGTGTTGCCTGCCTCGGACCGGGTCCCGTGGTCAAGTTCCCGGGTTCAAGGCTCACCGGAACCGGCACTTCCGTATGTTTCGACGCGCATTTTACACGCTCAGACCATTGTTGAAGCGACAGATCTCATTTTCATTCCCAATTCGGACTGGTATCTGATCGCTTCCAAATCCGGGCAGGTTCTTGCCGGACGTAAAGGTGTTCCTGAGCCTCTCGCTATTGCATTAGACTTTTCCACCGGAATCAGAGGGGGAACTATCATTTACAGTGTCGAATTCCCTCCGGAATTTGAAAAAAACCGTATGGTTTATATCAGCGCAACGGCACCCCTTGGAAAAATGAAGGTTTCCCGTTTCCGATTATCCAATGCCTATCCGCCTGTCATCGATCGCGGCAGTGAGGAATTCCTGATCGAATGGAATTCAAATGGACACAACGGCTGTGATTTAAACTTTGGACCGGATGGGTTTCTATACATTTCGTCAGGCGACGGTGGCTCACCTGCCCCGCCGGATCAGAGTAAAACAGGACAAGACGTCGATGACCTCAATTCCTGCATTCTCCGGATTGACGTCAATAAAGCAGAGAGTGGAAAACCTTATGCCATTCCGCCTGATAATCCGTTTATTGCCACAGCCGGAGCAAGACCGGAAATCTGGGCTTATGGGTTTCGCAACCCCTGGAAGACCAGTTTCGATCCACGCGATGGAGCATTGTGGTTGGGTGATGTCGGTTGGGAAGCCTGGGAGATGGTTTTCCGCATTGATCACGGTGGCTTCAATGGTGGTTGGAGCATTGTCGAAGGCCCTCTATCCATTCATCCGGATTGGGAACGCGGACCGACCCCGATCGAGTCGCCTGTGGTAAGTCATCCTCACACTGAGGCCACCAGCATGACGGGAGGTTTTATCTATCGAGGGAGCCATTTCCCTGAACTGCGAAATGCCTACATCTACGGAGATTGGGGAACCGGAATAATGTGGGCCCTTTGGTGGGAGGATGGAAAAATAGTCCGTCATCAGGAAATTGCGAACACCCCTCATCGCATTGTCGGATTTGCTGAAGACAATGACCACGAACTCGCCTATCTCGATTATTCCGGAGGTGGCGTCTATCATTTGACGCCAAATCCGGACACTGATCGTTCGAAGGAATTTCCACGGCACCTCAGCGAAACGGGTTTATTCACATCGACCGAACGCTATGTATTGGCTCCAGGTGTTCACCCTTTTTCGATCACCGCTCCCATGTGGAGTGATTCAGCTCAAGCCGTTCGCGCCATCGCAATTCCCGGTAGGGGCAAGGCACGACAGGAAGTCGATTATCTCGCCCCACCGGCAAATTCCGTCTTGATGCGCACCTTGACGATCGATAGCCAGTCAGATCACACAAATTCACCACGTCGAATCGAAACCCAGCTTCTGCATTTTGAGGGACGGACATGGCGCGGCTACAGCTACCGTTGGAATGAGGAACAGACCGATGCTGAATTGATCGAGAAAAATGGGGAAGACCAAATCCTTAAGATCAAAGATGAATCGACACCAAGCGGCTTCCGCAATCACCGTTGGAGATTTCACTCACGATCCGAATGCGTCCGCTGTCATCAGGTTAAATGGGATCAGGTTCACGGTGGCTTAAAAGCATTTGACCCGACTCAATTAGCCTCCCGCATAAACACGGACGGCGTGTCGGAATTCACCCGCCTGATTAATAGTGGACTTATTGAAGCAGGCTCCCCTCGCCCCGGTGCGACTCTTCTGGTCGATCCTTACGATAAATCAAAACCGATCCATGCCCGAGCTCGCTCCTGGCTTCATGCAAACTGCGCCCATTGCCATTTGCCCGGGGGCTCCGGAGCAGTTATGATGTACTGGCCGATCGGCTTCAATGACCGTCGAACCAAAGCGATGGATGTGCCTCCGACTCGGGGTGATTTCGGGATTCAGAATCCCCGGATCGTCTCGCCTGGAAACCCTTATCACTCCACCCTGCTCTACCGCATACTAACGTCCGGATCGGGTCGAATGCCCATCATTGGATCCAGCAGCTTAGATGTGGAAGGCGCACTCCTATTACGCGACTGGATCGAATCAATGGATAATGGATATGTCGAAACCAAAGCCCCCTTCCATGCGGAGAAATTGGATACAACCTCGAGCGCTATGTCGGCAGTCTACAATGCACTGAACCCTTCTTCACCTGATCGGGATGCCATCATCACAACGGGTTTGGATTCAGATAACCCGACAACTCGTGATTTATTTGAGGTCTTTCTCCCTCCGGAAAAACGACGTAAAAGTCTCGGTGCAGGCTTCGACCCAATGACCGTTCTCTCGTTGACAGGTAACGAGGCAAACGGTAGGGATATATTCTTTTCTGCAACAGGATCCCAATGTTTCACCTGCCATCAGATCAAGAACGAAGGAAAAGATTTCGGCCCGAATCTCAGCATGATCGGTTCAAAATACTCAAAGCGTGAATTGCTCCGCCATTGTTCACAACCGAGTTCGACCATAGACTCGGAATGGATAGCCTCGATGGTGGAGACTAAAGACGACGAACTCTATTCCGGATTTATAACGGAACGGAATCCAGGATACTTGAAGATAAAAATTGCGGCCGACAACGTGGTCAATATTGCCACTGATAGCATTACCGTAGAATCCACTCAATCGTTGAGCTTAATGCCCAATGGCCTGCTGGACAACATGACCGCACAGGATGCAGCTGACTTGATCGATTTCCTCTCGGTACTGCGATAATATTCTCGCCCTCGCCCTCGCCCCGTTCCCGTTCCCGATTTCGATTTCGTTTCCGATTTCGATCATCGTCTCTTAGGAAATCGGCTATAGCCAATGCCTGATTCACGGTAACCAACTTCAATCGGCAACCGGAAAATTACACGAATTGGTGGAAGCATTTCTTGTAAAAACATGAGGGAGACTCTGATATCAAAGAGTGGACACCGAAGCATGGCACTAAGTTAAGGCATTCTGTTCCGTCCAGTTTGGTTTTCCATTGTCCGGGGTCGACGCCCCCGGCTTCAGGAACAAAATCATGTCCAGGGCCTTTTCAAACTTGAAGCTGGCCGCGGTGAGGCCGGATTTGACATCGTTCTGGTCATGTCAATCCCAGACCCAATTGCCCAGAATCCCCATCGAACCCCGTCTTAACTTAGTGCCATTCTGGACACTGAACAATCGTTCGTTAATCGGCGGCCATTGTCTTATTCGGCTGCGTCACTGGCTGGACGTCTCGCGATCTCGGGGTCAAAACCCTTAAACTGCTCGCTGACGAAGAAATCCCGACCAAACCCTCCAGCTGTCACATTCCGGAACGTTGTCCATGGAGCCATACGAATACAAAAGCACGGCTAAATGAAGCCGCCTACTTACGCTTCGCCGTCCATTCCGCTCTGAATTGATCTTCCTGGCCCTTCGCAACCATTGTTCCCGACAACCCACCATCTTCATTCAGCGTGGCACTAAGGATAAGATCCACATCATTCCCCTGAATATCGCGGTTCAGGGTCACCACAAGTTTCTCATTCTCAAATGTCACCGAATCACATTGGTGTTTTCCGCTCCGTGGACTGATGTAGACCGCATCGAAACCGTCACCGTTCCTTGTCACCACCAAACGGGAATCGCGCACATCCCCACCGAAGCTAAGCTCAATCGCCCATTCACCGATGATCGCGGCTCCGGGATCCACCTTCGATGCGGACCACGCACCGTTTGATTACTCCTGATTCGAGCTGTTGAATAAAACCCATTTTCCCACCAGCCTGTTCTCTGACCGATAGAGGGCTTCGACTTTGATTTGGCCTTCACCATAAGGCAGCTCCAATCTCAGCTTGTTTTTGTCGACCTTCGCTTTGGTAAATTCCGCACGACCGCTTTCAAATTTAACCGATGCATCAAATCCTGATCCGGACTTGGTGAAATCAACTTGATGCTCTTTATCACCCTCTTCGGTTTTAGCCACAATGTTCCATGAACCCGCTAAGTCAGGTGACAACGCCCGAACCGCTTGCCAGTTCTCCAATGCATACTCAGTTCCGTCATTGCCACGGATATACCATTTTCCGTTCAAAACCCCTTTGTCGTCCAGCTTAGCTTTGACACCGATTATCCCCCTCTGATCTCCCTGCCCCACATCAATCTCAATCTCCAATGCAACTCCATTTACTTTGATGCGATCAATCGACCTAGCCTCACCCTCTGCGTTCACAGAAACGGCGGAGAGTTTTCCACTCTCCTTCTTTATCGTGAGAGTCGTTTCAGAAATGCCACCGCCATCCGGCAAAGTTCCCGCCCCATGCCAAACGCCTTCAAGAGAGGGCAGATGATGATCGGCAAACAATGAAACGACGGAAAACGCCACAACAGCGCAAAGGATGGACTTAATTTTTTTCATAGGTGCTTAAATTTAATTGAAGCATTTTCAATAATTGAAGACTCCTTTTATTGCAAGTCTACAGGACGCACTGAGGGTAACTAAGGCCAAAAACAGGAGGCACAGTACGCACCTCATGGACATAATCTAGAATTTATACACAGAGGACAAAAATCGGGGGCCTCTAAAGCAATAGAGTTAGGCTTAATTGTCTTTATGTAAAACTTACTTGTTATTATGTAAAGTTTATTTGACATTCATGACAAACAGGACTACCTTCAAATCCAAGTGAACAGAAAATAAAGAAAGGGATTTATCAAATGAAGAAACTGAAGACAGATGCCAATGATTGGGCCACAAGTAACTCTAAAAACACCCTTCGACTTAGTTATTGGACTTTGGCATGGGTCGTTACCTCAGGGGTGGCCGCTTTTGGTCCCAAATTGATATGGAATTTCGAATCCTTGCCAACCATTCTCGGAGTTCTCGTCAACCTCGGGGCAGGCTTTGGAATGATTGCGGCAAATAAGAAATACCTGAACGGGTTGGATGAATTGCAGCAAAAAATCTTCCTCGAGGCTGGAGCACTCGCATTGGGCGTCGGATTGGTGTGTGGATGCAGCTATGAATTGCTGGAAGATATTAAGCTGATTCCGTTTCAACCGGAAATCCCACATATCATCATTTTGATGTGTCTTACATTCCTTGCCGGAATGATCTCCGGCCAAAGGAAATACCAATGAAAAACCGATTAAAGGTACTTCGTGCGGAACGGGATTGGACCCAGGCTCAGCTTGCCAATGAACTTCAGGTCTCCCGGCAGACGGTCAATGCCATTGAGAAAGGAAAATTCGACCCCAGTTTGCCCCTGGCATTCAAAGCGGCCCGCCTTTTTGATTTAACCATAGAAGAAATATTTCAAGATGAAGTAGTAAAATGAAAAGCCAAACACACAATCATCAAACCCTCGGTATTGAATTCTTGTTGCAACCAGCGTTCATCTGCTCCGGTATCCTCTTGGTAACCGCACTGGGAATTTCACATTTGCCAGCGGCGGTTATCTCTGCCGACATCAAGGCAACCATTCAGGACCGGGTCGACTATGCCTACAATCCCGGAATAATCATCGGCATTACAGACCCTGATGGACGGGACATCTTCACCTATGGCCGGACCTCCTATGAGAACGGTGTGACTCCTGACGAGAACACCTTATTCGAAATTGGATCCGTCACCAAAATCTTCACAACGACACTCTTGGCCGAAATGGCAAACCGGGGAGAACTTCTCCTGACAGACCCGGTTGAATCGTTTCTTCCTGAAAACGTGTCCGTTCCCAAAAGGGGTCGTATCTTCATCACGTTTCACCATTTGGCCACCCATGCTTCCGGTCTACCGAGAGATCCCCCCTCAGTGATCAACAATGATCCCGTCAATCCTTTCTTCCCCTTTCCGGCCGAAGAACTCTATTCTTTCCTGAACGGTTACATTTTGCCCCGCAGCCCGGGAACCACATTCGAATACTCAAATCTTGGCATGGGTCTACTAGGTCACGCTCTTACCCTGAAATTGGGTGTTTCCTACCAAGTGGCACTTCAAGAGCGAATCCTCACGCCGCTTGGAATGACCGATACCGTGATCACACCCACACCCGAACAACTGTTGCGAAGGGCTGAGGGATATACTGGAGTAGTTCCAAGACCGCCGTTCAAGATGCAGACTTTGGGCGCGGCCGGGGCACTGCTCTCCACCGTCGGTGACCGCCTCACTTTTCTGGAACATCAGACCGGATTACGCACATCGTCGATTTCTTCGGTCATACAAGACACACATCAAGTCCAATTCTCCAGGGGAGCCCCCGGGCAGGACTTGGGCTTGGGATGGTTCATTATACCGCTACCATCCAGGCAGATCTTCATGCACGATGGGGCAACACTGGGACAAAACTCTTTTGTCGGATTTAATGTGAACACTCAAACGGGTGTCGTCGTCCTCACCAACGCTCGAATCAACGCCTACTCCGCGGTCCAGGATATTGGTCTGAGATCTCTCTCTTCGCTCATCCCTTTGACTCGTATACCTCAACCCGCCTCCCAACCTATTGAACGCTTGCGTTCCTTCGTTGGTCGCTACCAAGCTGAAAACGGGACTTTCTTTAAAGTAGGTCTGCGTCAGGGTCATCTGACGATTCAATTCTCCGAAGACCGGGGCGCCGAATTCACACTCTACGCACAGAACAGTCGCCGCTTTCAGTTACTTGAACTTGGCGTTGACGCATCAGCCACCTTTTCCGTCGACCCATCCGGCAAGGCCACCGCCATGAACTGGAGCCAAGGTGGCCAAACAACACGCATTGACAGAATCCTAATCCCCCCCCGTCTGTCTCTCATTCTCAATCATGGAATTCCAGAATTAGGCCTTACTGGAGAAACGGACACAGAATATATCATAGAAGTGTCGAATGACCTCGAAGAATGGTCCTTTTTCAAAACGACAACTATCTGGGATCCCCCTATCACAGACCTTGAACAAAAGGGCGTCCGACATCGTTTTTTTCAAGCGCGCTCCAATAACTAACCACAAGAAGTCAGGGAACGTCACTCAAAATCTGTACCTGCCATCAGAGTAATGCAAAGGCATTCTGGGCTCATTTGACCAAAGTTTCTAAGCTAGCTACTTTGGTTAATTGAAGGCAATAGGAATCAAAGTTCTCAAAGACAACCTGAGTCAATACTTCGGTTACGCTAGAGTTTGAGAAACGATTGAGAAAGACAGCGATGGAATTGAACTTCACACTGATTCCCGAAAATTTGACATCCGTTTATCAAAACCCGCACCCGTCTTCTGTTTCGCACTTTCTGCCTCTTGCGCCTTTAAGCAGCTATATACTGACCTGTATCGCCCCGTTAACGTCACTCTCAATTCAGTCCCGATTCATGGAGCGGGTGATTTCTTATTGCGCCCCCCCCCTTTACAAAGGAGACTCAAGCCCCTCGGACAGTGCAAGAATTCTTTGATTTGCATCGAAGGTTAAAAACTTCTTTGCGCCCATGACCAAAGCGGACGCCACATGTAGAATATCAAAACTGCGATGACCTTCCGTGAGGGTATGAGTTGCCGATAGCCGGTTTGCTTCATTCAGTATATCGGCTAGGTTGCAGGTTTCCATTATCAGACGATTTCGTGAAATGGCGGCTTCAAACTGTGCCCAATAGGTTGCAGCTTCTTCTTTCCTAATTAGCTTCCTGAATTCTGCAAATCGCAGCGCGTTTCCCAGTTCATAATTGTTGAACACACTCAGGTTCAGAGCATATCGACAACGGATAATCCATTTAATGGCACGCTCACTATGGGTGTCATTTCCATAAAGAGAGAATAGAAAACTCGTGTCACAGCAAATCACCATTTCCCACCAGCCTCCGCGATAATAGATGCTGTTTCGTTCGAGCTGAGTTGGGTTGACTCACAACCGCTGCGGTCACGACAAACTTCCGGACTGCTAGCCCAATTGACACGACCTTGGCGTGGTTTTCCAGGAGGCAGCAACCTGGCGACCGGAATCCCCTTTTGAGTGATTAAAACCTCCTCGCCCGCCTGAACCCACCGCAGGAGGTTGGTATAGTGATTTCTTAAATCCCGAACCGTTGCTGTTTTCATTGTAGCACAATATTGTAGCACAATACTAATTTGTCAATTCAGATTTTTTCTTGGGGTCCCGCAGAATTAGCATTAGGCCTATGTAACTAAATTTTCGTGAAAACAAGTCTTAAGACAATGACATCGATTGCATGGAATTTTCATCTCAGATATCCAACATCCAGTCTTTCCAATCGAATCTCTAATTGCTATTTGTTGAGTATCCATGACGACTCGCTGGCGCATTGATTACGATAAACCCGATTGGAACCTTCGACAGATCCAGATATTTGTCGCGGTTGGATTGATGTTTCTTGGCAGACTTTCCGCTGCGCCGCAAGGGGGAGATAACAACTGGGAGCAGCAGAATCCCCTGCCCGATCATTGGAATCCTCCGCCTTCCCCGGTTCTCACTGCTGCGGAATCCATGGCTACCTTCCAATGCGTCCCGGGATTTCGGGTTGAACTGGTAGCCTCCGAACCTCTGGTTGAGGATCCAGTTGCCATGACCTTTGATGAATACGGTCGGATTTGGGTGGTGGAAATGCGGGGGCTGATGCACGATATCAATGGAGCAGGAGAAACGGAACCGATTGGAAGGATCAAGGTGCTGCTCGATGAAAACCGGGACGGACGGGTGGACTCGACCCGGATATTTGCACATGGATTGGTCATGCCACGCACCGTGACTCCCTACCGAAACGGCGCCCTGGTGGCCAACTCGAAAACTTTGTGGTTTTTTGAAGACTTGGATGGAGATCTAGTGGCAGACCGGCAAATTGTCATCGATCCGGAATTCGGGATTGGAGGCAATGTGGAGCATTCACCCAATGGCTTATTGCGTGGACTTGATAACTGGTATTACAACGCGAAATCCAGCTATCGTTATCGAGAAATTTCGGGAATCTGGGTCAAAGAAAAAACAGAGTTCCGGGGTCAATGGGGAATCTCCAAGGACAATTACGGACGTCTCTACTACAACTACAATTGGGATCAACTACGAGCAGACTTAATTCCTCCCAACTACCTGAATCGGAATCCACAGCACCTTGCAACCGACGGCATCAATGTCCAGATCTCCACCAACCAGACCATTCACCCCATTCGAATGAACACCGGAGTCAACCGTGCCTACCGGCCGAACATTTTGGATGAACGGGGCCGACTTCGGGAATTCACTTCCGCCTGTAGTCCCATCGTCTATCGCGGCAATCAGTTTCCCAAAGAATTCATCGGTGATGTGTTTGTTCTTGAACCAGCCGCCCATTTGATTAAACGAAACCGGCTTTATGATCATGGAGTCCACCTGAGCTCAGAACCGGCCTACCACGACCGAGAATTCCTGGCGTCCTCTGATGAGAGATTCAGACCGGTCTGGGGTTGCGGTGGACCGGACGGGGCACTTTACATCGTGGATCTCTACCGCGGTATTCTTCAGCATAAACAATATATGACCAGTCATCTTCGCGGAGAAATTCTTTCCAGGAGCCTTGATAAGGGAATCCACCTCGGGCGGATCTATCGAATTGTCAGCATCGATAACCCCTGGGCACCGCCACAAAGCCAACCCAACCGGTCTCTGAATGAATGGATTAAGGATCTGGCGCATCCTTCCGGCACAAAGCGGGATACCGCTCAACGGATACTGGTTGAAAAAAGCGATAGAACTACAATGGAAACCCTATGGTCCTTCGCCCTCAATTGCCCTGAACCCTTAGGAAAAATTCACGCCTTATGGACGTTGGAAGGAATGGACTTTCAATTCCCGGAACAAGCTTTCGAGCTGTTTCACGATCCGCATCCAATGGTGGTGGTAAGCGCTGTAAGAATAATGGAAATTCAAACACAAAGAACACCTGAAATCATGCCAATGCTTATTTCCGAGCTTCGGAAAATCATGCACAAATCTCATACTGAAATCGACCTTCAGATTATTCTCACTCTCGGGTCCTTTCGATCGCGGGAAAGGATCCCTCTACTTGCCGAGTTAGCTGAACTCTATTCCGAGTCTCCCCTTTTCATGGACGCCGCCCTGAGCGGAATTCACCAAGCTGAATCCAAGTTTCTCGATATGATCCTGGAACCCGATGCCTGGAGCTCAGAAACCGTGGGCAGGAAGAACTATCTTGGAAAACTCGCGTCGATTGTTGTCAAAAAGAGGCAACCCGTCCCCGTCAACAAACTCCTGCATGCCCTGAGCCCCGACTCAATATGCCAGACCTGGAAAAGTCAGGCATTGCTTTCAGGGATCGCACGAGTTGAGCTTTTGACAAATATTCAAGGAATTCCTCTGGAGTCCGCACCGTTGATTCGTAAGGATCTATTGGATTCCGATGAGGGTGCCTTGCAACGCAACATTGCTTCACTTAAGAGAATCTTTGAATGGCCGGGCCATCGTATTCCGCTTCGTGCAGCAAAGAGAGGCCGTCCCCTGACTCAAAGGGAACAACGGCAATTCGAATATGGTGAAAGCCTGTATCGCGCATCCTGTGCCGCTTGTCACGGAGCAGATGGTTCCGGACTACCGCCACTGGGCCCTCCCCTGCATAGATCTGATTGGGTGCAGGGCTCCCCCCAAAGATTAGTCCGCATTCTTCTCCATGGAATGGAAGGTCCGCTTCAAATCAACGGGGAAACCTATCAGCCGCCGGTAATTCTTCCCAATATGCCCTCGGTAGGATCTTTGGATAATGGTAAGCTGTCTTCCATTCTGACTTATATTCGTCGGGAATGGGGACATCAGGCAGATCCGGTTTCCTCGCGCATGGTGGAACAGATTCGGACCGCAACATACGACCGTGAGCTCCCATGGACCGAAAAGGAATTACTGGAACTGGATTGAAGAGCGGAGCGCATGGTTTCCTACCCTCTGGTCACTTTAGCTATTCCCTTAACCAAATAGCGGCGAGGTACTCCGATGAGGGGAGCAGGTGTGGGTTTTGTTGATTACATTTCAAGGAGCCAACCGGGAGATCTTCCAACCGTCACCCTCATCGCGAGTGTATCGAAACCGGTCATGTAATCGCCCAGCTCCTCCTTGCCAGAACTCGATTGACCGTGGCTTCACCCTGAATCCACCCCAGAAAGATGGAAACGGAATCTTTCCTTCATTAAATTTCCTTTTCATTTCGACGAGCTTCTGTTCCAGAATTTTACGGGAACTCAGGACAGAGCTTTGGTGAGAAACCCATGCACCGAGCTGGCTCTCCCGGGGACGAGTCACAAAATATCTCGCCGATTCCACTGCGGAGACCTTTTCCGCCACACCATTGATTTCCACCTGCCTCTCCAACTTCAACCAGGGGAAAAGCAGGGAGACATTCGCGTTACCCAAAATCTGGCAGGCTTTTCGACTCTCAAAGTTGGTGAAAAAAACAAATCCATTCGAATCAAAATACTTGAGAAGAACCGTTCTGGAACTGGGACATCCGTCACTATCGCAAGTGGAAAGGGTCATCGCATTCGGTTCAATGACCTCGGCCTCTTGACTATGATCAAACCAGGTTGAAAACTGACGAATAGGATCCGGATCCAGCCCCGACAGATCCAAGCCATCTCCCTGATATTCTCTCCTAAGGTCTTCTAAATCCATTTTCGAGAACGACTTTAGTCCATTCACTGAACAACTCAAATGATTCTTTTTAATTCCATGCCTACGCTTTCATGGCTAGGATAGATCTCATAATGCAAAGGGATTGAACTTGCAGCCCCTCCCCCGTCCAATTACCTTGGTTCCACCTGCAATAGGTAAAAAACGTATACATTCATTGGTCAGTTGAATTCTAAATGTCCGAATCTACTCAAGTTGATTCAGGGGGGAGCGCCACCCCGGTTGAGTCCTCCAGTCCCACCGGCAAAACCCTTTCGAATCGGGATCGTTTCCGGAATGCCTGCAGGGTAATCCCGACAGACTACCCCCCTGTTTGGTTGATGCGGCAAGCGGGAAGAGTTCTGCCGGAATATAAGGCTCTGAAAGAAAAATATTCTTTTCTGGAACTCGTTCAGACACCGGATCTGGCTGCCGAAGTCACCCTCCAACCGGTGCGCCGTTTCGGCTTCGACGCCGCTATCTTTTTTAGCGATATTCTCGTCGTGCCCGAAGCCATGGGACAAGGATACCATTTTCGAGAGCAGGGCGGAATTGAAATGGAATTCGCAATTAGCAGCAAGGAGGATGTCGATCGTCTGACTCCTGAGGAGGTTCGCCCGCATCTTCATTATGCGGACAAGGCCTTAACCCTGCTGCGCAGTGAACTCGGAGAAGAAACCGCCTTGATCGGGTTTGCCGGTTCCCCCTGGACTCTGGCCAATTTCATGATGGAAGGAGGCAGCTCCAAGGATTTTAAGGCCGCTAAAGTATTATTCCACACCGACCCCGAACTGTTCGATGCACTGATGCATAAACTGACCAAGGGAGTCTGCGAATACCTGCGTATGCAGATTGAAAAAGGTGTGGACGCCATACAGATTTTCGACAGCCTGGGAGGGCTTCTGGGAAGTGAACAATTTGAAGCAGCTTCCGGCAAATGGATTCGAAGAATTATTGAAAACTTAGGCGATGAGGTTCCGATCATTGTATTTGCCAGGGGAATGAACACAAATTGGAATGCCGTGCTTGAAACCGGTGCTAACATCGTGGGTGTTGACTGGCTGGCAGATCTGAAGGACCTGGTTTCAAGGATTCCGGAAAACGTCGGCATTCAGGGCAACCTGGACCCTGCTATCCTCCTGACCACTCCCGAAATCACGGAGAGAGAAACCAAAAGAATCCTAACCACAATGAATCATCGCCCAGGTCATATCTTCAACCTTGGACACGGGGTTATCCCCGCCTCCAAACTCGAAAATATTGAATGCATGATCCAAACCATTCGAAACTCCTAAAAACAAAAGTGATCCCAACAAAAGCGATTCATGTCGATCTGGATCTAATCCGTAAATACAGCGCGAGGGGACCCCGCTACACTTCTTACCCTCCGGCAACACAGTTCAACGATTCCGTCAAAGCGGAAATGGTGCAGGAAGAAATCCGGATCAACAACGAGACCGACCGTCCCCTCTCTCTGTATTTCCACCTACCATTCTGCAAAACACTTTGCTGGTTCTGTGGCTGCACAACCGTCATCACTTCCCAGCAGAAGAACAGCAATCTCTACCTCCAATACCTGGAAAAAGAGTTGGACCTGATGGGGCGTCACTTGAATTCTGATCGTGAAGTGATTCAAATCCATCTCGGTGGTGGAACCCCGACCTTCCTCCTGCCCGAGGAACTTCGCCACTTAGGTCAACTCATTCATTCCAAATTCAATGTCTCGAAAAATGTCGAAGCGGGAGTCGAAATGGATCCCCGCCGTCTGGAGCATGATCATGTCAAGGCCCTGCGCGATGCCGGATTCAATCGAGCCTCGTTTGGAGTGCAGGATAACAATCCCGAGGTTCAAAAAGCGGTGCATCGTATTCAGCCTTTGGAACTGACCCGCCAGGCCATCGAATGGATTCGAATGGAAGGTTTTAAATCAGTGAATATTGACTTGATTTATGGATTGCCCCACCAGAATCCAAATTCCTTCAACCAGACATTGGACGAAATCCTCGAACTGAAGCCCGACCGTTTTGCCGTTTTCAATTACGCCCACGTTCCATGGATTGCACCCGCCCAGAAAATCATCAAAGAGGAAACCTTGCCGAACCTCGAAACCAAGCTCGAGTTGCTGAAACTGATCATTGAAAAATTGACCGGTGCGGGCTACGTCTATATTGGCATGGATCATTTTGCGCGACCAGAGGACGAACTGGTCATTGCTCAGAAACAAAAGAGCCTTCAAAGAAATTTCCAGGGATACAGCACTTGTAAAGAAGCCGACATCTACTCCTATGGTATGTCTTCGATCTCCCAAATCCCTTCCTGCTATTGGCAGAACCTCAAGAATCTTGATGAATATTACTTGGCGATCGATGAAGGCCGGTGGCCCTTTGCCCGTGGCTGCAAGGTCACTGCGGAGGATGAAATCCGCAGAACCACCATCATGCGTCTCATGTGTGACCTGGAATTGAATTTTTCTGAAATGTCAGCGCGCCTGAATCTCGACTTCAAGCACCATTTCAAAGAAGAATTGACCGAGTTCGAGGACATGCAGAGGGACAATTTGCTGATTCTGTCCGATGAGAAACTTGAGATCACCGATCTCGGACGTCTTTTAATTCGAAATATTGCCATGAAATTCGACACCTATCTGCGAGGTCCACAATCCGAAGGGCAATTCTCACGAACCATATGAAACCTGTAGCCATCATCGGCGGAGGTATTACCGGGCTGACCACAGCCTACCAGTTTCATAAAAAGAAAATTCCGTTTCATCTTTACGAGTCGGGATCGCGACTCGGTGGTGTGATTGAAACGGTTGAGAGGGATGGATACCTAGCAGAATGCGGACCGAATACTCTACTGGAAACGTCCTCCGAAATTACCCGGTTGATTGAGGGGCTGAATCTAACCGAGCGCCGCTGCTACGCCGACCCGGAAATGAAGAATCGGTTCATCACACGAAATGGTCGCCCTGTATCAATACCGCTTTCACCCATTGCTTTCTTCACTTCTTCCTTTTTCTCAGTGTATACCAAATGGCGCCTGATGATAGAGCCTTTCCTGGGTAGATATTCCGGAGATAAAGAGGAAAGCCTGGCGGATTTTGTGAAACGCCGTCTCGGAAATGAATTCCTGGACTACGCCATTAATCCCTTAGTGGGAGGCGTCTACGCCGGTAATCCGGAGGAATTATCAGTGAAACATGGTTTTCCTAAACTGTATGCCCTGGAACAGAAATATGGCTCCTTGATTCGCGGCCAGATCAATGGCACCCGGGAAAGAAAAAGGAAGGGAACAGTCTCCAAACAGGATGTTAAAATGATGACCTTCGACAAAGGTCTGCAAGTGTTGATCGATGCCATAGCGAATCGCATTAAAGAACATACCGACAATTCGACGACCATCTCCAGACTGGAATCGGACCCGGATGGCTGGGAATTATTTTCATCAACTACGAAGGAATCCATCCCACGAAAACATAGCGCTGTCCTACTTACGGCACCTGCTTTCACCATGGCTAAGATGGAAATCGGAACCTCCGGCGATACCCCCCTGAAGGAACTCTCCGAAATTACTTATCCACCGGTTTCCAGTGTTGCCTTGGGTTTTCGAAGAGAAGATGTTGGCCATTCACTGAATGGTTTCGGCGTCTTGAATCCGGAAAAAGAAAACCTCAACACCTTGGGAACGATCTTTTCTTCATCCTTGTTTCCAAATCGTGCACCGGAAGGTCATGTGCTGCTTACTAGCTATATGGGAGGCAGCCGCTCTCCGGATCTGGCATTAAAACCGGAAAATGAAAAAATTGACCTCCTTCTGAATGATCTGAAAAAATTGCTGCATGTCAGCGGAAAACCAACTTTCATCAACATTCGCGACTATGAAAAAGCCATTCCCCAATATGTGATTGGATATGATCGATTCAAAAACCGGATGGATCAGGTCGAGAAGCAGCAACCCGGTTTGTTTATTGCCGGAAACTGCCGGAACGGTATTTCTCTAAGCGATTCAATCATGTCCGGCTATAGTAGTGCGGATCGAATTGAAAAATCCTTAAACGAAACCAACATACTCAAACCAACAGGGGTCTAATACGTTGAGCGATTCAATCAATAATTCTAAAGGGGTGCTGCTCGTTAACTTGGGATCTCCAGATTCAACAAAGGTTTCCGATGTGCGAAAATATCTTCGGGAATTCCTGATGGACAAAAGGGTCCTCGACGCATCTTATCCAATCCGATTCTGTGTCGTCCATTTTGCCATTCTTCCTACCCGTCCTAAAGAAGCGGCAAACGCCTACAAGTCAGTCTGGTTGCCAGACGGATCTCCTTTAGTGGTCACCACTTTAAAGGTTGCAGAAAAACTCAGAAAACGGGTCTCCGTTCCCGTGGAACCCGCCATGCGCTATCAGAATCCTTCGATTCTTGAGGCTATGAAGAAACTGGACGAACAAGGAGTCAACGATCTCCTTCTGATTCCCCTGTTTCCCCATTACGCAATGTCGAGTTTCGAAACGATTGTAGAACGGGTTAAAACAATCCTCTCCAAACACTTTCCACAGTGGTCTCTAACGACCGAACCGCCTTTCTACAATTCACCGGATTACATCGATGCTCTGTTCGCATCAGCCTCAGAATATCTAGAACAGGATTTTGACCACCTGTTGTTCAGTTTCCATAGCCTACCTGAAAGGCACCTTCATTTATCGGATCCGACCAAGGACCATTGCCTGCGGGTCCAGAATTGCTGTGAGGTTCCCAGTTGTGCCTATGATACCTGTTACCGACATCAGTGCTTTGAAACCGTCAAGGCGTTTGTAAAAAAAGCGAACCTTCCTGAATCGAAATATTCCATCTCATTCCAATCTCGCCTCGGAAGAGATCCTTGGTTGAAACCATATACCGACCAAGAGTTCGGACGATTAACTGCAGCCGGTGTCAAACGTCTTCTGGTCATCTGCCCTGCTTTCGTTTCCGACTGTCTGGAAACAATCGAGGAGATCGGAATAAGAGGGAAAAAATCGTTTCTGGATTCAGGGGGAAGCAACCTGACCTTGATCCCCAGCATGAATGAACACCCCAAGTGGATTGATACCTTGAAGGGAAGAATCGAAAACTTCACCTGATCTGGGAATTTGAAATCACTCATTCGGACCATGCCACGAGCGAATCCGAAGTTTCAAATGATTATTGGATCCACTGACTTTCACGCTTTAGCGTGCTTGGCATCTACGACAGAAAACGCTCAGTTCCCATCCAGCATTATTACTCATCTCACTGAGATTCAGCTTGAGCAAGGATTCAGGAGATTGGAATATTGATCCTGAATACAGTGCCCTGTCCTAATGTGCTTTCTACGTCAATCGTTCCGTTATGACCTTCCACTATGGATTTTGTAATCGCCATCCCCAGACCGAACCCTCCTTTTTTCTTTCTTGAAAACATGGGCTCAAAGACATTCTGCAACGTTTCATCGTCCATTCCGGAACCGGTATCTTCCACCTGAAATATAAGCTGATCATCCTTCAATTCAACGCATACCGACAAGGAATCCCCCTCCTTCATGACGTCTATCGCATTGCTGAAGATATTGAGCAGCGCCCGGCGCATCCGTTCACTGTCCACCCGAATCCGGGTATCCGGAAAAGAACCCTTTTTCAAGGCGATGTTTTTTCCCTCCAACAGCATTTCCGCAACCTGATAAAGATCATGCATGAAGGCACTGAGATCAACGGAAATGAATTCCATGTGGCTGGAACCTTTGGAAAAATTCAGAATTTCCTGGATCATAGTGTAGATCCTTTCACTTTCCCGAATCACGGCAGATGTACGCTTCTCGCTCTCAGGAAATTTCGCAGAAATCAATTCAGCAGAAATCCGGATGACCGATAAGGGGTTCTTCAGATCATGAATGATATGGGAAGCCATGGAACCAATAGTCGCCATTCGCTGTTCCTGTGCCAATGCCTGCTGAATCCTTCCATATTCAATGGCAGCTGCGGCCTGATCCGCGATGATGTTCAGGACCTTTTCATCGGTTTCAGTGAATTCCGGAGCTTCCCTGAGCTTATTGATCACTTCAATGGCACCAATACACTTCTGCTGATGAATCATCGGGACACAAAGAATGGACCGAGTCTTGAAATCTGTGGATTCATCAAAACTATCGTCGAAACGCTCGTCGGCAGAAACATCCGGCACATTGATTGTAGCTTCCTGTTTGACGCAGCATCCCAGTATTCCCTGCCCAGGGCGAACACTGACATCTTTCAGCTTTTCCGACTTCTCACCGGTGACGATATGGAAATCAATCTGGAAATTGCCTTCGTCCAGCAATCCCAAGGTACAGGCCTCCGCTGAGAGGATCTCCTTGCTGATTAAAATAATCTCCCTGAGGATGGTATTGATGTCCTGACTCTCACGTAATCGGTTGGATACTTCAAATAGCGCCGTGATCTCCTTTACGGTGCTCTCCCTGGCCAACCGGTTGATGAAATCATTACTTATATTCTCTACCTGCACAGTTGCTTGATGCCCGCCGAATCGCGGATATTTAACCTCTCACCATGTTTTCACTGGATCCGAATCTACATGAAGTCCTGCATAAAGAAAGGTTTTTATAGCGCCGACTTCCTTCTCCGTGTTGACTCATAAAAAAAGACACCGAAGGGGA
>DUCD01000021.1:0-838 GCA_012959985.1 Verrucomicrobiales bacterium
CGAATTGAATTCGTTTAGTTTCGTTTCCCAAGGCATCTACGTAAACAGAGCCGTCTGTCAAAATTCCATCTATATCTAAAAAAATAATTCTGACCACTCTAAATCCTAAATTTAATTAATGAACTTCTCACATTTTTGCATAAAGGCTTGCAATTTTTTCTTCAGTTAAAATATCTATTTCTAAATTAGTTAAACTTGAAGCTAATTTTACATTTTGACCTTTTCTACCAATAGCTAAACTTAATTGTTCGTTAGGTATTACAACCTCTACTTTGTTTTTTTCTTCATACAGAAATATTTTACTTACTTCAGCTGGCGCCAAAGCATTAGCTAGAAACGTTGCCTGGTTTTCTGACCACATTACAATATCAATTTTTTCACCCTGAAGTTCATTAACAACAGCTTGTACACGTGAACCCCTCATTCCTACACAAGCCCCTACTGGATCAATTGTAGAATCTTCTGTAAAAACACTTATTTTTGCCCTTGATCCTGGATCTCTAGCGACACTCTTTACCTTTATAACTCCTTCAAAAATTTCAGGGACTTCTTGAGAAAATAAATGTGATAGAAATTGTGGATGAGTTCGCGATAAAAAAATCTGATAGCCTTTTGAATCTTCTTTGACATCATAAATGTAAGCTCTAACTCGATCTCCATTTTTAAATGCTTCTCTTGGAATGAGCTCTTCTCTTTTAATTATAGCTTCACTTTTTCCTAAATCAACAATAAGGTTTCCAAACTCTGTACGTTTTACTACTCCAATTGCAATCTCACCAACCTTATCTTTATATTCAATATATTGTCTTGATTTATCAGCTTCTCTTACTTTTTGTAT
>DUCD01000021.1:848-8237 GCA_012959985.1 Verrucomicrobiales bacterium
AAATGCGATTGTCATGTATTGCAATTGCACATATGACATATAAAACTACATTATGCTTGTTTGAATATGCACAAAATATAAATATGTAAATGTGCTATACCTTTCAAAATAAAATCAATTTTGTTGCCTATATTTATATCAGATTTTATTTTTAAAGCTTCTACAATGGTTATTTGTTTGGCTTGCATTTCTTCTGTTAATGTTTCAACAACCTCTAAGTATGAATTTAACTTTATATCTCCATCGTCACGATTTATTGTTACTCTAATATCTCTCTCAAAACCATATTTAACTCTAGCAGCTTTTTCAAGAGCCATTTCCATGGCTTCAAACACTGAATCTTTATCAATACTTTTTTCTTGAGCTACATTATTTGCAACTTGCAGCATTTCTTCTCTAATTACTTTAATTTTATGTTTAGCCATATTATTTACTTATTTACCAAAAAAAAGGCGGGCAACCCCACCTTTGAAATTAATCAAATTTAATAGCCTATATTAAAAAAAAACTTTTTCTGACATTAATAGTCTACTAAAAATTGACAACGGCAAGTTCTGGAATAAACAATTGAATGTGGCCACTGCTTTTCACAGCCCATTTATTGATCCAGCAAAAGAACCTTTCCGGAAAGCATTGAAATCCGTGCGGTTCTCTGGCGGAAAACTCCCGGTTTACGCCAATGTGACGGGAAGTTCCTATCCCAAGGCAGGAACCGAAGCCAAAAAGCTTCTTACCGATCAGCTGACTTCCCCGGTACGATTCGTGGATTTGATAAAGTCCATATATCAGGATGGAGGGACCTACTTCATTGAAGCGGGTCCTGGAAATGTGCTGACAGGACTGGTGAAATCCACTCTTAAGGGGCAATCCTATCGAGCCCGCGCTGTGGACGGTGGCAAGGGATCAAAAAGCGGCATGCACAGTCTGGCAAGGGTCTTGGCAGAAACGGCATCTATTGGCTATTCGGTGAACCTCAAAGTATGGGATCAGGATTTTGCGGAACAAGTTTCTGCCGAAACCGAGACTAAAGGGTCAAGCAAACCCCGATTAATGATTCCCGTTTGTGGAGCCAATAAAAAACCGTCCAAGGAGCAAAGACCACCCAAGTCTGCTGTCCTTGCTCAGGTCACAACAGTCAGTAATAAGCCAATACAACCAGAAACGGTTTCAAATAAACGTATGGCGTTGGATTCAAATACGGGGTCAGGAGCAAAAAGTAGTCTCCGGAAAAAGGCTGCCAACCATGTCGGATCCAACGGCAAGACAGAAAAAACAGTGAGGAATTCATCAACGCAAAAAGGCAGTGAGTACGCATCAGCTTATCAGGTAAATCGAGATCCTTTGATAGCATTGCAGAAACTGCAGCAACAAACAGCCGACTTGCACCGGCAGTTTCTGGAGAATCAGCAGACGGCTATGGAATCCTTCCAAATGCTGATGCAACCGCAGCAAGGTTCATTTATCCCCTCGGCTGTTCCTACTGAAAATCAACCGATCGCCCGCGATACAGGAGATCAGTTTACTCCGGTTACCCAAACGCTGCCAGATCCCGAGCCGGTTGGAAATTGGAAACCATCCATTGAGAGAACGGCAGAAGAAGTGGAGAAGACGGTGCAACCAGAGGTTGCAGAAAACCGTAACGGAAATACGGCATTGGCGGATGTACTATTGAAAGTGGTTGCTGATAAAACGGGCTATCCGGAAGATATGCTGACACTTGAAATGGGATTGGATTCGGATCTGGGAATTGATTCCATCAAACGGGTGGAAATCATGTCCGCTTTGCAGAGTGCGTATCCGGCTGCGCCTGAGATTAAGCCCGAAGATCTCGGGAGATTTGAAACACTGGAACAAATCGTTGCTTTTCTGAGTGAACAGATTCCAGTGGAGAATGAGTCAGGTCCTGTGGATTCTCAGGTAGCTAATGTGTCGACTTCTCTCATTTCCGAAACCCTTCTCCAAGTGGTTTCTGACAAAACGGGATATCCGGGAGAGATGCTTCAGTTGGACATGGGTTTGGATGCAGATTTGGGAATCGACTCTATCAAACGAGTGGAAATCATGTCTGCTTTGCAGACGGCTCTTCCCGATGCTCCGGAAATTACACCTGAAGAGTTGGGCCGTTTGAATACCCTTCAGGAGGTGGTCGATTATTTGTCATCAGGCAATGATCATCAGACAGGGAATTCTGTTTCTCCAAGCTTTACTGAAGCCGAAGAAGTCCTTCTGAAAATTGTCTCCGAAAAGACCGGTTATCCTTTGGAAATGCTCAATGTCGATATGGGGCTTGATTCAGACCTTGGTATCGATTCGATCAAGAGAGTGGAAATTATGTCCACTCTCCAGATTGAAATGCCGGAAGCCCCGGAAATTAAAGCGGAACACCTCGGGCAGTTTCAAACAATTCGTGAGATTGTTAATTTCATAACGGAGTCACTTCCACAGAGAAAGGAACCGTCCTCCGATTCTCAGCCATCAGAGCCTGAGTCGGATGTTTCTGAAAAGGAAAAAGCGCCGGTTTTAAACCACAACAATACTGAAGAGATTCGCCTGGATCGACAAGTAATTCGAACGGTTGCCCTGAATGGAGAAGGGTTGGATTCGGTTCATCGGGTTGCGCCGGACAGTGATGTTTGGCTATGTGATGACGGATCTGATCTTGCACACCAAGTCGAATCTGAATTCAAGAGCCATGGTTATCGGATTCACCGCAAAACACTTGAGCAACTCAAGTCAAGTTCATTACCGAAAAGACTCTCCGGCTTGATTCTGATGACTCCGGTTACTGAATCGGCAGACAGTTTTCTTGAAGATTCGTTTGCCATTCTCAAAAAAGCCGCCCCGGGACTTCGCAAAGAAGGCAAGAGACATGGCGCCATCTTAGTTAGTATTTCCCGTCTTGATGGGCATTTCGGTTTCGGAAACCTGATTGGAAAAAGCAATCCGGTTAGCGGTGGATTAGCCGGGTTGGTTAAAACGGCGAATCACGAATGGCCTGAAGTCCAATGCAGGTCGATTGATCTCGATCCGGAGTACGAAGATATTAAGGAACTGGGCCGAGCCGTGTTTCAAGAGGTTTTCCGACAGGGCCCGGTGGAAATCGGTATTTCTAAAGACCAAATTTGCACATTGGAACTGAATTCTGAACCCCTGCAGAGATCCTCTCAGGAAAAACCGATTCAGAAGGGGGAGGTGATTGTTGTTTCGGGTGGCGGCAGAGGCGTCACAGCAGCTTCTGCCATGGCTTTGGCCAAGGCATTCAAACCCACACTGGTGTTGTTGGGACGAAGTCTTGAACCGGAAAAGGAGCCCGATTGGTTGAGATCTCTGGAAGATGAGAAAGAAATCAAGAAAGCCATTGCCACTCAAATGAACGGCGGTAGCTCATTGAAGGAAGTGGAGCGCCAGTACCGGCATTGGATGTCCAACCGTGAGTTGAATCGGAATTTTGCATCGATGGAAAATTTGGGAGCAACCGTTATTTATCGTTCCCTTGATATTAGAGATGAGAAATCAGTTGCAGCGGTGTTGGATGAAATCCGTAAAAAATACGGCCCCCTCAAAGGATTGATTCATGGTGCTGGAGTGCTGGCTGACCGCAGGATTGAGGATAAGACTAAAGACCAGTTCCAACAGGTTTATTCTACTAAGGTGGATGGATTTAGATCCTTGGTTTCCGCCATCGGTGATGATCCCATTAAAATTATGGGACTGTTTTCGTCATTCACGGGTAGATATGGAAGGACCGGGCAAGTTGCTTATGCGGCCGCGAATGAAGTATTGAACAAGCTTGCGCAGTCGGAAGCCCGGAAACGTCCGGATTGCAGGGTGGTGGCTTTCAACTGGGGGCCATGGAATGGTGGGATGGTGACCCCGTCATTGAAAACATTATTCGAGAAGGAAGGTGTCGGATTGATCGATCTGGGTGCCGGTGCCCAATTCATGGTTGATGAATTATCGGCAGATCGTGACCAGCCTGTTGAAATTGTAGTTATGGCACCCAGTCGGAATCGGGATGATCATCTAGGCAAACGGCCAACTGAACCTCCTACTGATGACTGGGGTAAATTATCTTTGGAAACAAAAGTGGATATGGAATCGGTTCCATGTTTGGAGTCACATATCATGAAGGGTAAGGCAGTTCTTCCGATGGCCATCATGGCCGAATGGATGATTCAAGGTGCGCTGCATGATTACCCGGGAATGGTGTTCAATGGTTTTAAGGATTTGAAGGTATTCAAGGGGATCCTGGTGGATGCCGACGAATCAACCACACTTCAGATTCGCCTTGGGGATTATCCGCAAAATGGCGAAAGAACTTCTGTCCCCGTAAAGTTGATCAGTACCGATTCCACCGGTAGGAAAGTGATTCATGCTGAGGCTCAGGTTGAGCTGAGCCATACTGTTGCCAAGGGGGTTAAACCGCTGTCAGCATTGGAACTTGATGTCGATGAACGCAAAAAGGACGAGTTGTATGACGGAACCCAATTGTTTCATGGAATCCATTTTCAAGGTATCCGCCAGATCATCCGAAGTGGTGCTCAAGGTCTTCATGCAGCTGTCCTGACCGATGCTTCACCAAAAGATTGGATGAAAAATCCATTGCGATCAACTTGGGTCGGTGATCCTCTTCTTTGGGATTGTTGCTTCCAATTGATGATCCTCTGGTGTCGCAAATTCCGGAATCTCCCTTCTCTTCCAACAGGGGTTGGCGGCTACCAACAATTCGTCAAACGGATTCCAGCGGGTATTAAGGAAGTAATCATTCAAATTACCGCCATCACCAACCGGGAGATCCAGGCAAAGATGGACCTGCTGAATGACCAGGGTAAGCTTTTGGCAAGGATTGAGAATTATCGATGTGTTATGGATGCAAGCCTGGATCAAGCCTTCCAGAAAAATTGTCTTAATCCTTCCTGATGAAAGACAAGGCAGCTGTTGCCATCACAGGCATCGGTGGAATCTTCCCCGGTGCTCCTGAATTATCTGATTTTTGGAACATCATCCGTGATGGTGTTGACCAAAGTCGATCGACTCCGGAAGGGCGTTGGATTCTGCCATCGGAGCAAGCTGTTTCCAGCCTGGACATCCCGGAGGATGGTGTTTTCACTGATCGGGGATGCTTTATTGACGAGCTTAATGGTGAATGGGACTCTCTGGGCGTTTCTTCAGAAATAATTCATCAACTGGATCCTATGTTTCATCTGGCTCTGGCGGCTTCACTCAGGGCTTTTCAAGATGCTAATCTGGATCAAATGGATCGCTCAAGAGTCGGTGTTATTCTGGGGAACATCGCCTTGCCGACTGAGACCTCTTCAAAATTTTCAGAACAAATTCTCGGTCCGCTGTTTACTGAGAGTATCCGACTTCATGACAAATGGGATGTTGGAGAACCGATTCATCCCGTTAATCGCTTGGTCGCAGGAATGCCTGTGGGGTTGGTTGCAATGGCACTGGGTCTTGGAGGACGGTGTTTTTCTCTGGATGCTGCCTGTGCGTCCTCATTGTACGCTTTGAAATATGCGGCGGACGAACTACTGAGCGGTAGAGCAGATGCCATGTTGACGGGTGGATTATCCAGGCCGGATTGTCTTTACACTCAGATGGGTTTTACTCAGTTGCGAGCCCTTTCCAGAAGAGGTCTTTGTTCTCCGTTTGACGAATCCGGTGACGGATTGTTGGTTGGAGAAGGTGCCGGAATTGTTGTGCTCAAGAGATTGGCCGATGCGGTGGAGCAGGGGGATGTTATTTATGGAGTTATCCGTGGCATCGGCTTATCCAATGATGTTGAAGGCAACCTCTTGTCACCGGATTCAGAAGGTCAATTAAGGGCGATGCGTAAAGCCTATGAAGTTGCCGGTTGGAGTCCGGAGCAAGTTGACCTTATCGAATGCCATGGAACCGGAACACCTCTGGGCGATCAGGTGGAATTCAGAAGTTTGAAACAACTCTGGAAAGATTACAAGGGATCTGCTGGAAGTTGTGTACTTGGAGCGGTGAAATCCAACATTGGCCATCTATTAACCGGAGCCGGTGCCGCAGGATTGATCAAGACTCTATTGGCTCTTAAGAACAGGACGCTTCCTCCCATTGCTAATTTTGAGAAGGCTCATCCTGGACTGGGTCTGGAGGAAAGTCCATTTCGGATATTAAAGGAATCAGAGGCATGGGTTCCTCCAGCACAATCCGAATCTCGAAAAGCGGCTGTAAGTGCTTTTGGTTTTGGTGGAATTAATGCCCACGTGTTGATTGAAGAGTGGGTTTCGCCGAGCAAGAATTCACAGAAAGTCCTTTCGAGGCCCTGTATTTCACATTCCGAATCAGAACCAATCGCCATCGTTGGAATGGATGTCTGGGCCGGTCCGTGGAAGGGCTTGGATTCCATTAAGCAACGTCTTTTTGGAAACGATGATCGTGAAGCTGAGCCTATTGAATCCAGGTGGTGGAATGCGCAGTCGCGGTTACCTGATTTGGAAGGACTGAAGGGATATACTCTGGAATCTATTGAGATCCCTTTGAAACAGTTCAGAATTCCGCCTAAGGAGGTTCCCTCGATTCTCCCGCAGCAACTAATCATGTTGATGGTTGCGGATGGAGCCTTGAAGAATCTTAAAAGCAAAACCCTTGACCCGGTCAACAGTGGGGTTTTCATCGGTATCGAGCTCGACTTGGGAACTACGCATTTTCATCTTCGTTGGGCACTTTACAAACAGGCGAGACGTTGGGCGGCCAGATTGGGATATGAATTTTCAGAATCGGATTTCCAGGCATGGCTCAAGTCGCTCAGGGATGAAATTGGAGACCCCTTGAGCGCGGACCGAACCTTGGGGGCATTGGGAGGCATTGTGGCCAGTCGCTTAGCCCGTGAATTTCGTTTTGGAGGGCCCTGTCATACCGTTTCGAGCGAAGAAACATCAGGTGTCAATGCCTTGGATCTAGCTTGTGAGGCTCTGCGGAAAATGGAATTGGGACACGCATTGGTTGGTGCTGTCGATATGGCCGGCGACCTGAGGTCCATTTGGGGCTCTCTACAGCAGGGACGGTATACACAGTCTGAAGAATTTTTCCCATTCTGTGAAGAATCGAAAGGGAGTCAACCGGGGGAAGGAGCTGTGGCTCTCGTACTAAAACGATACTCCGATGCTCAAAAGGATGGAGACCGAGTTTATGCACTTTTAAGAGGGATTGGAACCAGCAATGGTGGGGATGTATTGACCTCCGGTGTTTCCCTGGAAGCCGGACAGGCCGCAATGTCGCGGGCATACGAAAGATCGGGTGTGGATTGTCGATCCATAGACTATCTCGACTTGCATGGAAGCGGTATTCCGGCAGAGGACAAGGTGGAAGCGAAAGTGATCCGTCAGTTTTTTAAGCGACCGGATATTGAAC
>DUCD01000022.1:0-1651 GCA_012959985.1 Verrucomicrobiales bacterium
TAGCCACCGCCACCGCCACCGCCACCGCCACCGCCACCGCCACCGCCACCGCCACCGCCGCCGTAGCCGCCGCCACCACCGCCGCTCCGTTCTTTACGTTCCTCAGCCTCGTTGACTTTAAGATTGCGGCCCCCAAACTCCTGGCCGTTCAATTTTTCAATGGCTTCATCGGCAGATGAAGCATTCTCGAGAGTCACGAAAACAAATCCACGCGGATTTCCCGTGTACTTGTCAATGGGTAAATAAAGATCCACAATAGGACCAAATGGTTCGAATAATTCCCGAATTTCTGGTTCAGTCGAATCGAAGCTGACGTTTCCAACATATAGTTTTTTGCTCATGTCAATGGTGCTTTCAGAGCCTAATCATTGAAAAGAAGATTTCCAAGCCTAGTTCAGGAATATTCATTCCGTTTCATATTGGCTTGCTGCTTCAACTTTTAATAGGAATCTCTTAAGCTTTGATTAAATACAAATGAATACATTGGCACTGTCAAACACCAAAACTAAACTCTTGTAGAAAAAACGGATCTGATGGAAATTGAAATTGAATATTGCGCCGTCTGCAATTATGAACCTCAGGTCATGGAGCTGACTGAAAAGTTGCTCAAATTTAAAAATGACATCAACTCAGTTCGACTGATTCCATCAGCCCAGCAATGCTTTGAAATCAGGGTCGATGGAAAAAAGATTTATTCAAAACTGGAAACACGGCCATTCCCAAAGCCTCGGGACATATTGATAAAAGTCAGAGAACTCATAAGATCAGAGATAAAATAAGTTCTCATCATCGGGAAATCTCATCCAACTGAAAATTTGAAAACATTGACAGCAGCAATCTGGATCGCTTCCATCCTCTCACTGTTGGGACAGGCTACCCAGACATCCACTCGTTTGGGAAATGAACCTTCTGTTGTCATTAACGAATCAGGCCTCACCAATCTTAAAGCTGACGTCTCAGACGAAGATCCGGATTTAAATCATTCAAATTGGTGGTTGTCGGTGGACGAGATCATACCGAAAGATCTCGATGCGGACATAGCTGACTCCCCTGAGAACGGGGATTGGACCATTCCCGGAAATTGGGCAACCGTCAAAGTACCAGGAAAAGTGGAATCCAATGCAGCCATCCCTTAATTGCATTCGGTTTATTATTACCTGCGATTACTCCATTTTGAGACACAACCCGAGGAAGAGTTGACGATTGAGTTGGGAGAAATATCGGATCGAGATCAAACTTTCTTCAACGGCAAACTAATCGGTAAGACAGGTGAATGGGACAGCCCGCTAGCCCAGGCCTACGATAAAGTGCGGCGATACCAGATTCCAAAAACAGAAATACGAATGAATCGTCCGAATACTCTGGTAATTCGATTCAAAAGATACTTCAAGGAAACCTCGGGAATAGTCAATGGTCCGGGGCAAATCGGGACAACGACGGAATTGCAGAAAAACTACTATTCTCGGAATTACATAAAACTGCTCTACCTGGCTTTTTATTCGGCGGTCGGTCTCTATTTTTTGTTTTTATATATCCGCAGACGCACCCATCCGGAGAATTTCTACTTCAGCACTTTTGTGCTGGTTCTCGTCATTTATACTCTTACGCATCAAGTTTTCGGATTTAAACCTCGGAATTCTTCACAAACTTG
>DUCD01000022.1:1808-5831 GCA_012959985.1 Verrucomicrobiales bacterium
TTATATTCCAGCCCATCAAGTCCGACAATTTCAGCCCCTGGGATTTTCCGAAAACTTGATGCCGATCAGTATATCTGTTTCTTAGAAACCCCCTGAAATATGAGTTGAACCTCGGTTTCCTTCTTTTGAAAAAGCTGGAGTATCTCGCTTGCTTTTCCATGGCACCGCTGATGTTCGAATCGATCAGACAGAATTTCCCATCGGGTCTTCATTCATGGAGTCGCTGGACGGCTCGCACCATCCGTACCTGTCATGTGTTGACCTTAGCCTGCCTTCTCCTGATAATCTTAACGGCAAAACCGAACTTCTGGTTCTGGTTGTTCAATCACTGTGTGGCATTTGTCTGGATTGGCTATTCCTTATGCGGCATCCAGGGAATGATCGATGCCTTGAGAAGGAACAACCCTGATGTGCCATGGATGCTGACAGGCTTGATTTTATTCCTTGGATTTGCCTTCATCGATGTCCTTCATATTCTGGACCTTCATAGCCTACCCATGGTTACCTATTACGGATTCTTTATTTTCGTCATCTGTCATGCAATAGTCCTGGTGAACAAGTACGTAAGGCTCAATAACGAGGTTGAATACTTGAATGAAAACCTCGAAATCGAAATAATGACCCGCACCGAGGAACTGATTTACGCCAAGGAAACAGCTGAAGTGGCCAACAATGCCAAGAGCGAGTTCATTGCAAACATGAGCCATGAAATCCGAACTCCCATGAATGGTGTCATCGGTATGAATAACCTGATTCTCGATACACCCTTGGATAAGCGCCAGAGGGAATACGCTGAAACGGTAAATTCCTGTGCAGAATCCTTGATGCGTCTTTTGAATGACATACTCGACTTTTCCAAAATCGAGGCGAGCAAAATGCGATTTGAACAGATCGATTTCGACCTGAAGAGTATCATCAGGGAATCGTGTGATATTTTCAGAGGAAAGGCTCAGGAAAAGGGACTGGAGTGTCTTGTTGAATTCGATGACCACCTACCCGGAAAAGTCAACGGAGACCCTTCCAGAGTGAAACAGATCCTTCTCAATCTCGCCAGCAATGCCATCAAGTTTACAGAACATGGATCCATCCGTTTGAAAGTGGACAGACTGAAATCCAGGATCATCGAAAACACAGAAGAAGAGGCCTTGGTTCTTCAATTCAAAATCCAGGACACAGGCATCAGCATCCCTGAAGATAAACTGAATACCATCTTTAAGTCCTTTTCCCAGGCAGATGGATCCACGACTCGGAAATATGGGGGAACCGGTCTTGGTTTGGCCATCACGAAACAACTTGTTACCATGATGAACGGAACGATAGACGTTCACAGCCAAATCGGTAAGGGATCCACTTTCCGATTCGATGTAGAGTTTCTCGTCGCAAAACGGGGACCGTCTCAGACCCGTTTATACGCGGGTTACCCCGTGGGTTCCATTCCTGATAAGCTGACAGGGCATATCCTCCTTGCAGAGGACAATATCGTCAATCAGCGCCTGACCAAACTCCTTCTGGAACGACACGGACTCACCGTCCAGGTGGTAAACGATGGTATCGCCGCGGTGAAATTCTGGGAACGCGAAAATTACTCGCTGATTCTGATGGATATCCAGATGCCCTTTATGGACGGCCCAAAAGCCACACGGGAGATCCGTAAAAGAGAAAGAACCTCCAATACTCACATTCCCATCATCGCCTTAACCGCCCATGCCATGGTCGGTGACGAAGAAAAATACCTGAATACCTGAATGCCGGCATGGACGGATACCTTTCCAAACCACTGAAGGAAACCGACCTGATTTCAATGATCACCCGGTTTACCGGAACCGCCGTTACTGGAAAATAATCATGCGATGCTTCCATTTTGCTTCAACACTCAAGTGTATTCCATTTAATCTGCAGAGGCTTCGGCAGTTCTGGGACAAGCCACCAATCTGGATGGGTTCAAAGGCTGAAGCTCCGGTCGATGCACACTGCATTCATCAACCGCAATCGGGCAGCGCGGGTGAAAGGCGCAACCGGAGGGGGAATTCATTGGTGACGGCGGATCCCCTTGAATCGCTTGATAACGCCGCTTTTCCTGCATTTCCGGATTCGGATTAGGTGCGGCTTGAATCAAACACTGTGTATACGGATGCAGCGGATCATGGAACACGGTCTCCGTTTCCCCTAACTCGACAATTCGGCCCAGATACATCACCGCAATGCGATCGGCAAGATGCCGAACCACCGACAGGTCATGGGAGATGAAAATCATTGTCAGGTTTCTTTCGGAACAGAGATTGATAATGAGGTTCAGTATCTGTGCCTGAACCGATACGTCCAGAGCAGAAACAGGCTCATCGGCAATGACCAGTTCAGGTCGTGTCGCAATCGCCCGGGCGATCGCAATCCGTTGACGCTGCCCTCCTGAGAATTCATGAGGATATTTCCTGATGTGCCGCTGGGCCAACCCCACTTGATCTAAAAGCTTTCGAATGTCCGAACTAACACTATTCGCTGCTGTAGCCCCACGGATCTGACTGGCTTCTGCCAAGGTGTCATAGACTGTCATCCGGGGATTCAGGGAAGCATAAGGATCCTGAAAAATCATCTGCATATCAGCTCTCCTGCTCCGAAGCTCCTTACGCGACAATGTGACCAAATCGCAACCACGAAACCGCACCGCACCGGAGGTGGGGCGGACCAATTGTAAAATGGTTCTGGAAAGCGTGGATTTACCGCACCCCGATTCTCCCACCAAACCGAACACCTCTCCTTTCCGAACTGAAAAAGAAACATCGTCCACCGCCTTGACCCAACCCGTAATAGACGGAAACAGAAGCCCACGCTCAACCGGGAAATAAGTTTTGACCCGGTCTAGTTCCAATAGCATTTCGGGAGAGGAATTCATGATCAAAGAGAAGAATCTCCACCTTGTTTGACTTCGTTCAAAGAGATCTCACCTCGATGCACCCGAGGACAGGCCGTGCCACAATCGGACGATTCCAAAATGAGCTCACCATCAATTTCAGAACACTCGGGCACTCGATAATCACATCGATCGGCAAAGGGACAGCCGCACAACGGTTCCAACAAGTCGGGAGGCATACCGGGAATGGTCTTTAAGAGTTCCCCTTTACGATGACGTCCCGGCAGGGATCTTTGAAGAGCTGAAGTATATGGGTGACGCGGGGATTTGAAAATGTCCCGGGTCGATCCGGTTTCAAGAATTCTCCCGGCATACATCACCACCACCCGATCACAGACTTCGGCCACTACTCCCAGATCATGGGTGATCAACAGAACCGAAGCTCCTGTCTTTTCTTTTCTGTGTCGGATCAATTCCAGAATCTGTGCCTGAACTGTAACATCCAACGCCGTCGTGGGTTCATCCGCAATCAGCAACTCCGGCTCTGTAATGAGCGCCATTGCCATCATCACTCGCTGACGCATCCCCCCTGATAATTCGTGTGGAAACTGGCGCAGACGAAGGGAAGCTTCCGGGATGCCTACGGAATTCAGTGCCCTGATCGCCTGCTGCTGAGCTTCCTGGCGAGGAGTTTTCAGGTGAATGCGGAGCGGCTCAATGAGTTGGGGACCGATACGCATGTAAGGATTCAGCGAAGTCATTGGATCCTGAAAAATCATGGAGATGTGATGTCCTCGAATCTTCCGCAATACTCGGGATGAACATTGCAGAAGATCGGTCTCTTCAAACAACGCGGATCCGGAATCGATACGTCCCGGAGGATTCGGTATCAATCCCATAAGCGAATAACAGGTCACTGATTTCCCGGATCCTGACTCTCCGACAATTCCAAGAATCTCACCGGGATACAGCTGAAAAGAAACCCCGTTCACAGCATACACCCGCCCCTTTCTGGTCTGAAAGGAGACGTTTAAGTTTTCTACTTGCAGCAATGGTTTCATCCGGTCCGAAAATAAGTCCATCCTAGGAATCATCCCCCTGTCTTGGATCCAGAGCATCCCTCAGTCCGTCGCCCAGAAAGTTCAACGAAAACAGCGTGATCGAAAAACAGATTC
>DUCD01000022.1:5874-8191 GCA_012959985.1 Verrucomicrobiales bacterium
CCAGGGATACTCCTCCATCTTCTCGGCTCCGTCTTTCAGCAGCAGGCCCCATGAACTCATCGGCGGCTGCACCCCCAGTCCGATATAACTTAGAAAGGCTTCCAACAGCATCACCATCGGTACCGTAAGGGTTGCATAGACGATGATCGGCCCCAGTACATTGGGAAGGATATGACGCACCACAATTCTAACTCCACTCAATCCAAGCGCATGGGCAGCTTCAATGTATTCCCTGCTTTTGATATGAAGAACCTGCCCCCGGACGATTCTCGCCATGGTCAGCCACTCAACGGCGCCGATCGCCACAAACAACAGGAGAATACTGCGCCCCAGGAATACCATCAGCAGAATAACGAAAATGGTGAACGGCAAGGCGTAAAGAATGTCCACGATCCTCATCATCAGTGAATCCCAACGGCCTCCAAGGAAGGCGGAAACCGACCCGTAAAACACCCCGATGGTCAGGGATACCAGAGTCGCGCAAAGACCGACCATCAAGGAGATTCGTCCCCCGTAGAGAACTCGGGTATAAAGATCGCGTCCGAGATCATCGGTCCCCATCGGGTGAGTGAGGGATGGCGCTGCCGCTCCCAGGGCAAGATTGGTTTCCATGTAGGAATGGGGAGAAAACCAGGGAGCCCCGATGGCGAGCACGGTCAGGAAAACCATAACCATTGATCCCAAAACCGCCGGTTTGTTTTTCAATAACCGATACCAGGCATCCTGCCAGAGAGAAGACTCTGCAATCTCCTCTTCACTGAAGGAATTGATTGAATCGGGGGGGGGCAGTTCCTTCATCATAAGGCCGCTGGTTTACTTTCAAAGGATTCGGCAGGATTCAACCAGACCAGAACGAGATCAACTACCAGATTGAAAAAAACAATAAACGTGGCATAAAACAATACGGTTCCCAGAACCATGGTATAATCACGATTGAACGCCGCATTGACGAAATACTGACCCAGTCCCGGAATTTGAAAGATTGTTTCGACCACAAAAGAGCCGGTGACCAGTCCAGCCATGGCCGGTCCCATAAAGGAGATGACGGGGACCAATCCTCCACGCGCCGCATGACAAACCAGCACACGGAACTCCCCGGCGCCTTTGGCTCTTGCCGTGCGGATAAAGTCCTGAGTCATCATTTCAAGAATCCCTCCCCGAGTCAGTCTTGCTATATACGCTGCATAATAAAATCCCAGGGTCAGGGCCGGAAGCACACGATCCTCCGGGTAAATCCACCCGGAAGCATTGAACCAACCCAAGGTCAGGGAGAAAACCAGGATTAACAATGGCCCGAGAACAAAAGTCGGAAGGCAGATTCCCATCATGGCAAAGGCCATCGGCAGATGGTCTCCGAACCGATTGGGAAATAGGGCAGCACACATTCCGGCGGACACACCGACCCCCACTGCCACCAGCAATGCATAGGCCCCCAATTCGGCTGAAACGGGCAAGGCCCCTGCAATGATCTCATTAACAGTCCAGCCCGAGTATTTGAAGGATGGCCCCAAATCCCCTCGAATCAGTTTGGATAAATAATCGAAATACTGTTTATACAAAGACTGGTCGAATCCGTAATATTGGTTGAGCTGTTTCTCGATTTCCGGAGGAAGATTTCTTTCCTGATCAAACGGTCCCCCGGGAGCAATCCGGGTAAGGAAGAAGGTCAGAGTCGCGACAATCAAAAGAACGGGAATCGCCTCCAGTAGACGCTTGCAGATGTATCGAATCATGGAGAGGCGGTCCCGTTGGGTTGCGGTGTCGGACGTTCGAGATAAACATACTTATACGGGTGATGGTCCAGAATCGTGGGATGCCATCCACGAACACTCGGATGAAGGAGAAAGACTCTGGTGTAAAAAAACACCGGTAGGAAGGGAACCTGGTCGATCACCAGGTTTTCCGCACGATCTAATAATTCAAACCGACGGGTTTTGTCCAAGGTTCCGGAGGCTTCACGAATCAATTGGTCGTACTCTGGATGAGACCAACCGGTGCGGTTGTTGCCTCCGTCGGTCACCCACAAATCCAGGAAAGTGTTGGGATCCGCATAGTCCCCAATCCAACCTGAACGGACGATGTCGTAGTTCATCTGCTTCATCGAATCCATGTAGACTTTCCATTCCTGGTTGAGCAGTGAGATTTCGACATTGAGATTCTTTTTCCACATCTGCTGAAGGGCTTCGCCGATCTGCCGGTGCATTTCCGAATTATTGTAAAGAAATTCGATTTTTGGAAATCCCCGCCCATTCGGAAAACCGGCCTCACTTAATAATCTACGGGCTTGTTCGGGATCGAATGGAATGGATGCCGTGCT
>DUCD01000023.1:0-34297 GCA_012959985.1 Verrucomicrobiales bacterium
TTCGCTGGTATGAGATGTCTGATGCGGAAACCTCCTATGAACTGAAACGATTGAATCCGGAATTCCTTATCTCCGACGACCCATTCTTTCGTCCGCTCGCCTTGTCATTCGGTCCGGATGGAGCGCTGTATGTCGCTGATTTCTATTCCGCGTTGATCGAAAATACTTCGCAACCTAAAAGACGATTTGGGCGTGACCACATCCATGGGCGTATTTATCGAATCACTTATCCAGAGCGAAAACTACTGATGCCGCCGAAGATTACCGGACAGTCGATTTCTGAATTATTGGATTTACTCAAGATCCATGAAAACGCTACTCGTCAACTTGCCCAGCGAGAACTGCAAGGTCGCGGTACCGAACAGGTGATTATCCATCTCAAGAATTGGATGAATAAGTTGGACTCGGCACATCCCGAATACGAGCGTCATCTTCTGGAAAGCTTGTGGATTTACCAGAGACACGAAGTGGTCGAACCGAAACTGTTGATTCGACTTCTCGACGCCAAGGACTTCCGCGTTCGTGCATCGGCCACTCGTGTGCTACGATTTTGGCAGGACCGAATGGATCATTCAATCGAACTCCTTGAAAAAATGGTTGAAGACGATCATGCCCGTGTACGCCTTCAGGCAGTTCTGGCATGCGGATTCAATTCGTCGGACCGTGCCGTCAGTGTTGCACTCAGGGCGACACGACATCCCATGGATGCCGGATTGAGAAACGCATTGGACGATACCATGGATTACTTTGATCGGATCAAGGCGGGAAAGTAAGATGAGCAAGGCAAGGCGTGTCCTCATTTCCATAGGCTTGATTTGCCTCACGGCCAATCTCCTCAGCGAATCTGCCAAAGGAGTAGTTCCAGGAAAAAAGATTGAACTGCCAGATTATCCGGAAGGGGCTGCCTACATTCTCAGTCGTCTATCCAACGAGGAACTCATTCAGATTGAACGCAGCGAACCGGTCTTTGTGGCGATTGTGGCACGGGAGGGGATCAGTTCATTCATTCGGAAGGATGCCATTTCGAAATTGTCGGTCATCAGAAAAACGGATGAAGCGACTCAGATTCTCCGGGCGATCACCGAAATGGATCAGAAGCAGGACACATCGACTGATACCCTGAATGAACTTGCCGTGCTCCTGACCTCGTCCACACCGCAACAACTGGATGATTTGCGGACATTGCTTGTCGATCTCACGACCGAAGGAAAACTTCACCGCACGCGAGTGATCGGGTATGCCGGGCTCGTTATTGTCGACAACGGAATTGATGACTTATGGAAGCCTTTACAAGAATCAAATCATGGAGTCGAAGCGCTGCTCGAGAGCATTGGACTCATTCCTGATGCAAACTTGCACACTGCTTTTTTGCCGATGATAAAACATCTGTCCAACGATTTAAAGCATGCTGAACTTCGCAAGGCAGGGATCCTTGCCTCCACTCGAATCTCAGGATATGAAAGTGAAGCATCTACAAATCTGATCTCCCTGATCAAAAAGGACGTAGACCGAGCCACCGCGATTCAGGCTCTCCTTCAATTACCCTCAGCTTACTGGCCAAAGAAGCGTATTTCTGAATTGGCTGATATCATTCTCAGCTATGCGGTCGAATTTGCGCCCGAAGAGCGCAATACTCCGGAATTCAAACGCACTCTCCAATTGGGCGAGGAAGTGGCCGCCCTTGTCCCCGAAGCGCCGGCCCGCGACATTCGCAGCCAACTGGGATCGCTGGGTATACGGATTGTGACCCTACGTGTCATTCCACAGTTGCTGCTCTACGATAAACGTCACATTGTAGTTGAGGCGGGGGAGTCGGTCGAAATAACGTTTGAAAATACCGGAATCATGCCCCACAACCTTGTCATCGTGGCGCCGAATGCCATGCAGGAAATTGGTTTGAAAGCCGCTGGGATGATCAATCACCCCGAGGGGCGTAATGGGAAAAAGTTTGTGCCTGACTCAAGAAACGTAATGGTTGCTACCCGAATGCTGACAGCTGGAGAATTCGGGGTGCTGAGGTTTGTGGCGCCGAAGGAAGTAGGGGATTATCCCTATCTCTGTACATTTCCCGGACATTGGTTTCAGATGAACGGCACAATGCATGTGGTCCGGGACATCAACAACTGGTCTGCTGAAACTAAACCCTGAACTTTTCTAAGTTCATTAAAAGGAAACAGGGAGAATGGAGAGAGTCAATTAATGTAGCGTCGACTGTTTGAGTTGAAGGCCATTTGGTTGGTTTGGGAATGTGCTGAGACAGTGCAGGTTACGGCAAATCGATCACACCCGATGGGATTAAAGATGGCCGAATGAATTTTCCGAGGAAATTCTATGGTCACTCACCGTTCTATAAGGCTAGTATAGCGTCAGGTTTATTTGAGAAAAAGCTTATGAAAAAGAATGTTTCTGGTTTTAACACCCCCATCGGAATTGGAATAATTGCATTAACACTCATATTTCAAGGGTGTTCATCCTCTGGACCCAACACCAAGCGTGGTGCCGTAGGAGGAGGAGCCCTCGGAGCGATTGTCGGTGGTATTATTGGTCATCAGTCAGGCCGTGGACTGGAGGGCGCTGCTATCGGTGCAGGAGTCGGTGCGGTGGGTGGCGGTGTGTTGGGGAATGCAAAGGATCAGGAAAACGAAAATAAATAGAATGTTTTCAAAATATGTCTGATTCAAAGAAATTGTCAGGAAAAACCGCGTTGATTACTGGTGGCAGCAAGGGCTTGGGCGAGTCCATGGCACGTGCTTTGGCCGAATGGGGAGCGTCGATTGTTCTCGTTTCGAGGGGAGAAGATCTTCTGAAAAAAGTTTCTGGAGAAATATCGGAAGAATTCGGAGTCAAGGCTGTGTATTATGTTGCGGACCTCACCCACGAATCGGATGTGGACCAATTGAAGAACCGGATTCAGGAAGAGGTGGGTGGAATCCATATCCTGATCAACAATGCGGGAATGAATCTGCGAAAGAATACCACAGAATTCACCCTGGAAGAATGGAATCAGGTGTTGCAGACCAATCTAACCGCCCCTTTTCTGATGTGCCGAGCATTTGTTCCTCAAATGCAGGAACAGGGTTCGGGCCGAATCATCAACATGACTTCGATTATGAGTCACGTTTCTTTGCCAGGTAGGACAGCCTACTCGGCGACCAAGGCGGGGCTCCTCGGTTATACCAAATCCCTGGCTTTGGAGCTCGCTGGAAATGGTATTACCGTCAACGGTATCAGCCCGGGACCGTTTGCCACTGAGATGAACTTGCCTGTCATCAATAATCCCGAGATCAACAGCCAGTTTCTAGCGAAACTTCCGATCGGCAGGTGGGGGAAGGTTGAGGAAGTCGGGTTTCTGGCCCGGTTTCTCTGTTCCAGTGAAGCGGATTTCATCACTGGGACTGATTTCATCATCGATGGTGGCTGGACGGCGCAATAAGGATACTTGAATGTTAAACGCTGAACGCTGAACGCTGAGCGCTGCATGTCTCATTTCAAATACCAACTGATGAGCAGGGAAACGATTCTGGTTATTGAGGATGAGGAGGATATACAGGAACTGATCCGGTATAATCTCGCGAAGGAGGGTTACCGTGTTCATTGTGTAGACGAAGGAGAAGAAGGTGTTGAGATTGCACGGACTGCAGAGGCGGATCTCATCGTGCTCGATCTCATGTTGCCGGGGATCGATGGTTTGGAGACTTGTCGGCGCATCAAGAAGAACCTTCCACTTCACATATTCCTGTCATCATCCTGACAGCAAAGAGTGAAGAAAGTGACATCATCACGGGGTTGGAAGTGGGCGCCGATGATTACATCGCCAAACCTTTCAGTCCAAAGATTCTTACCGCAAGAATTCGAGCTGTTCTCCGGCGGTCCAACCTTCCGATCAAAGATGACCAGGCCATCATTCGAATTCATGAATTCATCATTCATCCGGGACGCCATGAGGTATTGATTGCCGGTAAGCCCGTTCAATTGACGTTCACGGAGTTCAAGATTCTTCATTTATTATCCCGGCGAGCCGGTTGGGTGTTTTCCCGGTATCAGATAGTCGATGTCGTTCGGGGAGACGACTATGCCGTGACGGACCGATCGGTTGATGTGCAGATTGTCAGTCTTCGTAAGAAATTGGGAAAATCGGGCAAAGCCATTGAAACGGTCCGGGGTGTCGGCTATCGGTTCAAGGAATAAACCATGAAACGAAGACGATTGCTTTGGCAGCTGTTTCCGACCTATCTGGGTATAACTCTAGTTGCCCTGATTGCCGCCACCTGGTACGCATCGGTATCCTTCCGGCAATTTTATTACAGTCAGGTTTTTAAAAGCTTGGAAGTCAGTGTGTTTCTGTTTGAACCCTTTATTTCCAGATCGCTTTCTGATCCGAATCGCCTTGATCTTCAGGAACTGATATCGAGCGTTGGACGCAGAACAGAAGCACGGATCACGATTATCGATGCTGTCGGGAAGGTTTTAGGAGATTCACATTCTGACCCGGGACCCATGGATAACCACAACGATCGACCTGAAATCCGAGGTTTCAGTTGAAGTTTCGGGAGGTGGGTCCGGTACCGGTATTGCCGCATTGATCAATGGGACTGCAGACTTGGTCAATTCCAGTCGAGCCATGAAAGATTCAGAATTGGACCGTTCCAAACAGTCATCAGGCGAAGATCCGAAGCCGTTCACCATGAGTTTTGATGCCTTGGCGGTTTATGTCCATAAGGACAATCCATTGGAGGAAATCACCCTGCAGCAGTTGGCGGGAATCTATGGAGAAGGTGGAAATCTCACCCAGTGGACTCAGCTCGGAATACAAAACCAAGGATGTTCCAGTGCTGAAATTATTCGGGTGAGTCGTCAATCCAATTCCGGAACTTACGCCTATTTCCGTGAAGCAATTTTAGGAAAAACCAAAGATTTCAAATTGGGATCTAGGGATTTACACGGTTCGAAAGATGTGGTGGAATTGATCAGTAAAACCCCTTGTGCCATCGGTTTCAGCGGGATGGGGTATGCAACAAAGGGAGTTAAAATGCTTCGGGTTGCCAGGAGTGAGAGTGCTGAAGCCTTTGCCCCCACTGTCCTGAATACCCGGGACAAAACTTATCCGATTGCACGTCCGCTCTATATGTACACTCTGGGGGAACCGGAAGGGATACTTAAGAAATATATCGACTGGTGTCTGAGTGAAGTGGGGCAGAGCATCGTCGAAGACAGTGGCTATGTTTCTGTTTCCAAGGACTGATATGAATTATAACAAATTCGAAAATTCGGGATGAAAATGCGACGTTCTCAATGGGAGATTCTTGCAGAGTCAGTGATCGAATGGATCATTCGAATCTGTGGAATCAGCGCCATCTTTTTCTTTGTCTTTCGCGAAGGAGCGGGGTTTTTATTCGGGGGCTTGGATCTGGGTCAGTTCTTCACGAGTCCAGAATGGTATCCTTCTTCGATCAGCAATGTGCGTTATGGAGTGTTGGCATTACTGGCCGGGACTTTCAGCGTTACCCTTCTAGCTATGGTGATTGCCGTGCCCTTCGGTCTCGGCGCCGCCATATTCGTTTCTGAATTCTGCAGCCCTAAGATGAAGGAGTCATTCAAGATCCTGATTAAGCTTCTGGCCGCGATTCACTCGGTAGTCTGGGGATTCATCGGGCTGACCATCATGAATGAACTGATCATAGAGGTGTTCGATGCGCCGGTGGGTTTGACGGTTCTCAACGGCGGAATCATTCTGGCATTGATGAGTGTTCCGATCATTGTTTCCATTGGAGAGGATGCACTCAAGGCGGTTCCGGAATCTTACCGTGAAGCGGCATTGGCTCTGGGAGTCACTCGTTGGCAGATGATATACAGAGTCTTGTTGCCGGCTGCCAAAAACGGTTTGTTGGCGGCCGTTCTGTTGGGAGTAGGGCGTGCAGTCGGGGAAACCATGGCCGTGTTGATGGCGACCGGTCACGCTGTCAATATTCCCAACAGTCCTTTGGATTCCGTCCGTACCTTAACCGCGACGATTGCCGCAGAATTGGGAGAAGCTCCTGTGGGGTCGGATCATTATCAGGTTCTGTTCATTATCGGAATCCTTCTGTTCACTATCACCTTCTGCTTCAATTTGATGGCTGATTTAATCGTCAAGGGAATCCGCAGTGGGAAATAACCGGCTATGTTTACAGAATCGACATTCGGACGGAAAAAAAAGCGAACCCAACTATGCGCCAAGTTGATTTTCATGGGGATGGTGTTTGTCATGATCCCCCCCTTAATCCTGATTGTGGCCTATTTGTTTATCAAGGCGTAGCGATTCTCTCGTTGGATTTCATCATGGAATCACCTAAAAGAGGTATGCGTGAAGGAGGCCTGTGGCCCGCGTTTCTCGGGACGGTATATCTGGTTATAATCTCACTGATGGTGGCTGCGCCGATAGCGGTGATGGCGGCCGTCTACTTGAATGAATATGCCAAAGACAATTGGCTCATCCGGATCATAAATTTGGCCGTGATTAATTTGGCCGGTGTTCCCAGCATCGTGCATGCATTATTTGGTTTGGGGGCTTTTGTGCTGTTTGCAGGGATGGGGAAATCGATCCTTGCCGCTTCGTTAACCCTGGCAATCATGACACTGCCGGTGATCATTGCCAGTACCAAGGAGGCGCTGTCCGCAGTGCCGACAACCTTTCGGGAGGCTTGTTGGAACGTGGGGGCCACACGTTGGCAAACGATTAAGGGGATTGTTCTTCCCAATTCAATTACCGGAATCCTGACCGGAATCATCCTCCAAGTTTCCCGGGCTGCTGGGGAAACCGCCCCTATCATGTTTACCGGTGCCGTCTTTTATAAAAAAATAACGGGCGGAGATCTGTTCGCTTATGGTTTGAATGACCAATGCATGGCCCTGTCCATGCACTTGTATACGATTTCCACCCAAGTGCCGGACGTGCCTGAAGCGCTTCCCTATGGAACTGCGGTGGTTCTCCTGTTGACCGTGCTTTTGGTCAACGTAATTTCCATCACTTTGCGCGTGTATCTTCGAACCCGAAAGAAATGGTGAATCGACAAAAGAAAATCGAGGTTTCCGGTTTGTCCGTTGCATTCGGAAATAAGGACGTTATTCGGAACATCACTTTTGATGTTTCAGGCAATGAGGTGCTTGGCATTATCGGGCCTGCACAATCGGGGAAAACGACTTTACTCAAAGTCCTCAATCGAACCCTTGAGTTGGTTCCTCAAGCAAAGATTGACGGTATTGTTCGTGTGGATGGAGAAAATATCCGGGAGATCAAAGACGTTTACTCCTATCGTAGACGTGTCGGCATGGTGGCGCCGTTACCGGTTGGCCTGCCATTGTCGGTTTATGATAATGTGGCCTTTGCTCCCAGGCGGGCTGGATTAAGAAAGCGGGCGCCGTTGCACGATCTGGTTGAGAAATGTTTGAGACAGGCAGCTCTGTGGGACGAGGTAAAGGATCGGTTGGGGAGTTTGGGGGCCAGATTATCGGGAGGGCAGCAACAACGTCTCACCATTGCACGCGCCCTGTCGCACCAGCCTGAAATTCTTTGTCTGGATGAGTTCTCTATTGCCATTGACCCGGTAACGACCATGAGGATCGAGGATGTTCTGAAAGAGTTGAAATCCGAAATGACCATCATTCTGGTTACTAATCTTGTTCAACAGGCAAGACGTCTTGCGGATCGCACTGCGTTCTTTCTGAACGGTGATCTCGTGGAAATTGATGCAACAGAAAAAATGTTTTCAGGTCATGCGTTCGACCAACGGACCAACGATTATGTCAGTGGAGATTTCGGATGAGTGAAGAGGCGTTCCATTATAGTATAGAAACCAGGGAATTGAATCTGTGGTATGGCGACTTTCAGGCATTGATTAATATCGATGTCCAAATTCCCAAAGGAAAAATCACTGGCTTGATCGGTCCATCCGGTTGCGGGAAAACAACCTTACTTCGCTCGTTCAATCGCGTAAATGAGCATTACGGAAATGTCACTACTACGGGTGAAATTAAACTCCTGGGAAAAAATATTTATGACTCGGATGTGGATTTGATTGAATTAAGGAAATGCGTAGGCATGGTTTTTCAACGGCCGAATCCCTTACCGCTCTCGGTCTATGAAAACGTGGTGTTCGGTTTACGTATTCACACCGAACGAAAAGAACTGAGCAAATCGACACTGGATCAAGCCGTCGAGCAATCGCTTCGGGATGTGTTGCTCTGGGATGAATTAAAGGACAAACTTCATTCCCGGGGAACTTCACTCCAATTGGATCAACAGCAGAAACTGTGCATGGCTCGGCTCCTTCCACTGAAACCGGAAATCGTGTTGATGGATGAGCCATGCTCGGCCTTGGATTCTGAGGCAACACGAGGAGTGGAGGAATTGATGTTGAGTCTCGCGGGAAAGTATACCATCGTCGTCGTTACCCATAACATGGCCCAAGCCAGACGTGTCAGTGACGAATGTATTTTCATGTTGCTCGGAGAATTGGTCGAACATGCCCGTACCGAAAGCATGTTTTTAAACCCTAGAAATCCTAAAACTGCGGAATACATTGAAGGACGATACGGTTGAGTTTTCGGCTTGAAAAGAATTAGTAACCCCACATCCAAAGGTCCGGAAAAAATATGGATTCAATAACAGGAAATCTCCACTTCAAGAATTCTGTGAAGTGTTTTTTTGGAAATCTGTGCCCAATCCTGTTCATAGCAATTGGAGTTTTGATTCCTGGATGGGTGATCGAGGCCGAATCTAAAAACATCCCCCCGGAAGTTGAAGCGAATGATGCCGGTCCGGTTAAGGAAACCTCCTTTTTCGAGGACACTTTGGCATTAACCAAATTGTACAATAATCCCAATAATACGTTTGTGCAGTCTGTGACTTTCACCGGACGCTATCAGATGGATTATACTGTTCTGGACTCAGACGATTATGACCGCCTAAACAATCGTCGCTGGAGAATGGGGTTCAAAGTCAAATTATTCAAAGACTTTAGCTTGCATTCTGAAGTGAGTCTTGATCATGACGAAAATCCTGTTTACACAGGATTGACGGATCAATATCTGGCCTGGAGTCCCAAAGAAAACCTCACTTTCACCCTTGGTAAACATAGTACGCCTTTTACATTGGATGGTCATACTTCTTCTAAAAGGCTGTTGACCATTGATCGCAGTAATCTTTCAAACAATATGTGGTTCACCCGAGAATACCAGCCGGGTGTCAGTGGAAAGGGATTTATTAATCAGTGGGTTTGGCAAGTGGGAGTCTATTCTTCCGGAAGTGTTTCAAAGGAATTTGGGAATTTTGACGGCAAAGGGTTTATTTTGAGTACTGTGGGTTACGACTTTGCCAAGGCGCTGAATGTAGAGAAAGCATTACTGCGCCTCAATTACGTGTATCAGGAAGAAGACGAGGACAATACGGCAACCCGAAACCTCCGAAATGTTGCCTCACTCAATTTTTCATATGACCGTGGAAAGTGGGGGTTCCGTTCCGATCTGACAGGGGCAACTGGATACGAGGAGCAGAGCGATCTCTGGGGAGTGACAGTGATGCCTTTTTACAATATTTCTGACAAATTTCAACCCGTCCTGCGTTATACATATCTCTCCAGTAACGACCCTAATGGTGTACGCTTGGCTCGGTATGAAAATCAGGTGATTTCAGGACGGGGCGACGAGTATAACGAAATATTTGGCGGACTTAATTATTATATTTACGGTCATAATCTGAAGATCCAGTCAGGGATTAAATATGCCGAAATGCATGACGCCGCCCATGATGGAGGAAGTTACCGTGGATGGGGATGGACTACTGGGCTTCGTCTCAGTTGGTAGATCAGAACTGAAAAAACTGATTTTTTTCGGTGAACCCCTTGAGGTATTCCCGACTGACCGGCTTCATGGAAATCAGGTTTCGAGATTTTTCCTCGGCACCCGCACTGGCGAGACAGTCAATTCCGGTTGATTTGGCTTGGTTTTCCATGCGGAAAACGAAATACACTTCTCGCCCCATCAGGTTGTCTTCTCCCATGGAAGCAACACCTCCGCCGACCCCGACTGTTCCGAAATGCAGAACCAGTCTGAAAGAAGGTGAATGGTTTGTCTGAATCTTCTTCAATTTCTGGATGGCTTGAATTACATGGCCGGTCGACGATGGATCCTGGTACCAGTAAGCCAGAAACCCGTCTCCCAGGTATTTGTTGATTCTGCCGTTATTTACCTGAATGACCTGTTTGCATTCCGATAGCCATTTGCCCCACTCCTGCGCCAACTCCTCCATTGGACAACTTTGAATCAGTTTATGAGATTCAATAATGTCGGCCAGCAATAGCCAGCATTCGAATGATTTGGTGACGGCAATGGTGGGTTTGGATGAATCGATACTTGGATTGCCTGTTTCCGGGCAATTGGCTTGGCGGAAAACCAAAACAAAGACGCCTATGGATACCACATCATTTTCCCGAAGGCGTGTGGGTTGAATCACCCGGTGATTATTCAGGTAAGTACCATTGACGCTACCCAGATCGACCAGCCAGTACTCATCCTGCTCTTGAGCGTGGATGAGGGAATGTCTTCTGGAAATCTCTCCATCTTTCAATACCACTGAATTAGAGGAAGACCGCCCCAGCGAGCAATTCCCAATGATGGGCCATTTCTGCCCGTCTTCAGATTCCAGCCAAGCGGTTGGGAGTATTTCATTCGCCATAATCGAGGAATCAATATAGGGAATAACTTTCCAAGGAAACAAGCTGAAATCCGGATTACCGGAGTTGGCTCTGAGGCAGAGTGCTGATAAAACTTACCAAATCAAGCCTCTGAAATTGACAAGGACCTTGGAGCCTTTTGGAAGATCGGGGATTCCCTGTTTAAGAAGAACAGGCCGATGTGGGCTGGTTGGTGGTTTCTTGTCAACAACACGGCCTTGTGATTGAAATTCGGTGATTTCCTTTTCGTAAGCTGCTTTTGCATGACTGTAATCCCGATAAGCAAGCGTCCAGGCGACATCGGCGGCATCGTTGATGGGGCTCAAATTACTGTCCGGGTCAATTTTCACCATTCGGAGTCCCTTATAATCCTCCATTCTATCCAGCGGGATTTCAATGATGCCGATTGGAATTCCCGGTGAATACTCCACTAATTTCAGGCCGAAATAGTAGGTCACCCCGGAAAAACGGGAAATTTCTGAAGGATTGCCCGAAGGGAATACCCAGCCTGCTTGATTTCCTCCCGATAGATGGATGTCTCGGGTCAGTCCAGGTGAGCGGAATAACCTTAAACCGGATGATTGAGCTGATACATGTTTTCGACTCGGATTTGGGGGAACACCACGATCGAGTCGCCCTCCAAGGATCCAGACATCCCCTACCATCACATCACTCAAGGTTTTGGTGGTTAATTTTTTTTTCGAACTCCTGGAAGTAATTTTCAGATGGTAAGGTCCTCCGGGTTTCAATTTAGAGAGAGGGATTTCCCATTGGCCGGATTTCGGGGTTTTTCTCGGGAATCTGGGGTATTTCTTTCCGTTGAATTCAATTTGTATCCGATCTCCCGGATCTGCCTGTCCCCAGATAAGACTGGTATTTAATCTTCTGGAACCGTCGTTTTGTTGGAGGACCATATGATCAGAAAAACAGCTGGGAAGCGATATTTCAGCATGGCTGCTGAATATTCGGACCCCCATGAGAGACCCGATCAAAAGGAGGACTTTAATTCGTCTACAACTTGTGGCAATGGCTTGTTTTCCGTTGTGGCTCTGATTGTGGTGAAACCGGTTCATTTATTCAGTATGTTTGGCAACGTATTCAAATTGTTTATTCAACTTGGATGCTGCAAAGCGAATCATTCGAGTGTTTGCAAAAACAAGGGGGCAAGGCAATCTGTAATTTCTCAGAGAGCGCTTTCCTGAGTGCGCCACGGGATCTGAAGATAAGAAAGGAGGTGCGCTGAGGACAGCGGGCCCTACCTTTTAATGGGAGCCTGGATTCTGAATCAGGACGATTCGAAAACCGAACCAATCATGTCGATCCTTGGGAGAATGGTTGGAAAGGTATGTTTCGGTTTTCAAACCGGATTGAGTGAAGGTATACCATGAGGATCCAAGAATAATTCCTTTGGATTCGGATTCCACATCCAGAGACCATTCGGAGACATTTCCAGCGATATCATAGAGCCCGAATTCATTGGGACGGAAGGAGGCGACAGAAGATGTTCGCGGATAGGGATCCCGATAAATACTGACATTCAGTGTTGTAAAACTTCTCGGCCAATTAACTGATTTTGCAGATTCTGTTGCAAAATTGCCACAGTCCATCGGTGGAGGCCACTGGTTTCCCCAAGGGTATTCATGTTGTCCTGCGGCACGCTTCCATTGAGATCGAGTAAGGAGTGAATACTGCTGCTGTGCTTCCAGGGCGTCGGCATCGTATTCCTTCCGGGTTAGCCATTCGCAAAACTGGAGGGCTTCCTCTCTATTGATTCCGACAACCGGATGATTCGGTCCCTGTTCAAATCCCGGGTTCTTCCAAGTATCTCCGTTTTCTTTCCAACCGGTTTCCGTGGTGGACAGAATCGGCAGATCCTTGGGGAAATCGATTGACTCTGCAAATGTGGTGAACTGGCGTCGGGTTGTTTCTTTGGAACTGACCCAGAAATTGCCGAATGGAACCAAGACCATCTCCAGGGAATTGGTCCATTTTTCTTTGAGAAAGGGTGTGGAACGTGGGATTAGGTCGACATCAATGATATTGATTCCTCCGTTTTCCAGAAAAACATTGGTGGTGAGGGGGTAATGACCTTCCAATTCGATTTGATATTGGACGATCCCTTCCCGACGGCTGTTTAGGTCCTTTCCCCTGTAGACTGAAGATGATGCGGATCCTGTCAGGCTCAAATTGATGCTGGATTTCTTTCCCCAGAAATCCAGAGCGGTGACGGTTGCCGGTTGTGTGGTGTGAATCCGGGCCTTCACCAAGTTGAAATCAATCATTTGCGTGGGCGGTTTTGTCCCGGCAGTGATAGTAAATGGACGAATGATACGGCGGTTCTTGGAGTCTTCGGCTTCCAGTAAGTAATTTCCGGCCTTCAAATTATTAAGATTCTTCGCAGAGCCTTTTAAATGACCGCTACGGATGGATGTCCAATATCGATCGTTCCACAATTTTCCGGGTGCTTTCGGAGATTCTTTCCAGAGGGTGAAGGCCGTATTTAAAGCCAGATGATCGTAGGCTTTCAGGGAAAGGGTTTCATCTTTTGGTTTCTGGGAGGTGGTCGCTGGCTTTGCTTCGTCTTTTGGCTTGTTCCATTTAAGGAGTATTCCCGTGCCCACGGCTCCCATGAGAAGCAGGAAGCTTAGAAGGGGCATGATTCCTCTCCCTTTTTTTCTCGTTTTTTTGGAATAGTGAGAGGGCGCTGGATTAAAATGCAGTCTGCCGGTTTGGTTGGCAGACTGGAGTTTCCGCGTGCCGTCGCCAAGAGAAGAAATATTGTCTGACAGACTTTTTGCCGATTGCGGTCGATTGGCCGGGTATTTATCCAGGCATTGCATTATCAAATCGCAGGCATTCGAGGGGACATTGTTTTCCAATCCGAACCGAGCCAGTCGATCATGAATCGGTTCCGGCAAGTTGTTATAGATCTGGTTCGGAATATCTCCTTCAAAGAATGGAGGCTTGCTTGTCAGTAGCTCATAAAGTGTTGCTCCCAGAGAGTAGATATCATCGGCAGGTTCCGGTTTGTTCCCGTCCAGTTGCTGGGGGCTCATATAAGGGGGCGTACCTCCCAATGAGTTCACGCTGGATTCTTCCTCTGTGGGAACGTGGCCATGCGCCAGCCCGAAATCCGCAAGTTTCAGCTCGTTTCGGCGAGTGAGCATAATGTTGCTCGGTTTGAGGTCACGATGAATGATATGCTCAATGGCATGAGCATAGTGGAGTGCCGCACAGAGCTGTTTTAGAAGCGGGCGAATCTTATACCAATAGAGAACGTGCCCTTCCTGCTCGTGGCGCAGTTGATGCAGGGTGACCCCGTCCACATATTCCATCGAAATGCAGGGTGCGTTGCCTTCATTGGCATGCCAGTCAAATACACTGACGATATTCGGGTGATGCAGTTTGCGGCTTTGCTGCACTTCACTCCGCATCATGTTCACAGCCTCCTGATCGGACTGGATATCCGGGGTTAGGAATTTTAATGCCACCTGCAAACAGTTTTTGGAATCACTAAGTTCCAGGTCTGCCGCAAGCCATACCACACCCATACCGCCGCGTCCGAGTTCACGGCGGAGCTCAAATCGGTCGTTACCGACTTTTTGCCCTGAGAAGTATCCCTGCCCCTGGTTCATGCGTTTTGGTCTGGAGGATTTCGACTTGGTGAAATCAATGCGGTCTATTAGCGCTCGAGGTCCAAGTTAACCTGTTCTTGGTTTCATTCGTCAATGCCAATTCAGCATTGAAGCGGGATTCATGCCAATTAGAGTCGGCCCCGTGCGCCGGTAGGGCCCGCTGTCCCCAGCGCACCCGGCCCATATTTTCGGATAGCGGCCCGTTGGGGAGGGGGCCCTACCCAGCAAATTCAATACGTTTGCCATGGAATCCGTATTCTCACCCCATTTTATTCTCGCAAAGTCCGGGGAATCCTGACAAACAGCATTTTATGAATCCCTATCTGCTGACAAACCAATTGGATCGACGGGAATTCCTTTCCCGGGGACTGGCGGCCGGAGCTGTTGCGGGGCTTGGTGTAAAGGCCTCAGGAAACGATACGGTTGCAAACTCTTTGCATCGCGGAATGCCGGTGGCTATTTCCAGTGGCAACGGGCTTCGAGCCACCGGGAAGGCAATGCAGATGATGAAGCGTGGAACTGACACCCTGGATGCGGCGATTGCCGGGGTCAATATTGTAGAAGAAGATCCGAACGATATGTCGGTTGGGTATGGCGGCTTGCCGAATGAAAGAGGTGTTGTTGAGTTGGATTCATGTGTCATGCATGGTCCGACCTACCGGGCCGGCGCTGTGGCATCACTCCGCAATATCAAGACTCCTTCATTGGTTGCTCAAACCGTCATGGAACGAACCGATCATATTATGTTAGTGGGGCAGGGGGCTCTCGACTTTGCCAAAATGCACGGATTTCAGGAATTCAACTTGCTGACCGAAAATGCCCGAAAGGTGTGGGTGAGATGGAAGGAGAACCTTTCACCCAAGGATGATTATCTTGGCGATTCAGAAATGAAAGGATTCGAGCGGCCGACCGGAACCATCAATTGCTGCGCCTTAAATGAAAAAGGGGATTTATCGAGTGTTACAACGACCAGTGGCTTGGCTTTCAAGGTTCCCGGTAGAGTGGGGGACTCCCCGATTATCGGCGCAGGCCTTTACGTTGATAATGAAGTTGGCGCCTGTGGTTCGACCGGGCGGGGAGAAGCCGTGATTCTTTCCTGTGGCAGTCGCACGGTAGTGGAAAATATGCGGCATGGCCTTTCTCCCGAGGAAGCAATCCTTGATGTGTTGAAACGCATCAGTGAACAAACCGTGGATAAGAGATTACTTCGAAACGATGGAAGACCCGATTTCGATGTGAATTTCTATGCCGTTAATAAAAAGGGAGAGTATGCCGGTGGACGGATTTATAAGGGAGGAACCTATGCAGTGCACGATGGGCGTGTCAACCGTATCAGGGACTCGATTCATCTGTTCGATAAGTAATACCGGAAGATGGTTTATTTCGATTACAACGCCACGACTCCAGTGCTTCCGGAAGTCAGGCAGGCATGGATGGAATCCCTGGATCAATATCCAGGAAATCCTTCAAGTCGGCACCGGGTTGGCAAGCGGGCGGATCGGGCGATCGAGAATTCCAGAGGGCAACTTGCCGACATCCTCGGTTGTGATCCACTGGACCTGATCTGGACTTCCGGAGCTACTGAGTCGAGCAACATCGTTTTAAATCATTTTCACAAAACGCTTCAAGCGGATGAAGAGCTCTGGGTTTCTGCCGTCGAGCATCCCTGCGTATTGGCATCCGTCCACCATTATTTTCCGGAACGTCATCGATTGCTTTCTGTGAAGGAATCGGGAGAATTGGATCTCAAGGCATTCAGCGCTCTGTTGTGCCAGCGTCGTCCCGGTGCCGTGGTAATCATGGCTGCGAATAACGAAACCGGAGTGCTTCAGCCTTGGAGAGACGTCATGGATCTTTGTCGTGAACATGGAGTTCCTTTTTTCTGTGATGCGGCCCAATGGATAGGGAAACTACCTTCAGCGGACTTGGGTAAAGTGGATTTCGTCTGTGGTTGTGCCCACAAATTCGGAGGACCGAAAGGCGTTGGGTTTCTTAAATGTGCAGGCAATGACAGCCTGAGGCCGTTATTTCATGGGGGAGAACAGTTGGAGGGACGTCGACCGGGGACCGAGAATGTGCCGGGTATACTTGCCATGCTGAGAGCGCTGGAAATCCGGGAATCTCAATTGGCCCAGGAAGGCACACTCGAACGGAGTCGGAGATCGGATCGTTTCATCAGCGAAATTGCAGGGAGAATTCCTGAATGTCGACTATTGGGGGAGTCGGCTCCGCGTCTCTGGAATACCGTCACCATGATGATGCCTGCCGTGGACTGCCGGGTTCGGTGGGTCGTGAAGCTCGATAAGGCCGGGTTTGCCGTTTCCCCCGGATCCGCGTGTGCATCGGGTAACGAAGAGCCTTCCCATGTCGGACTCGCAATGGGATTAGCCCAGGAAGAAACAGGGAGAGTTCTGAGATTCAGTGGAGGATGGGAAACTGCCGCGGAAGATTGGAATAAGCTTCTGGAGGCATTGGTGGATATTTACCGATCTCTTACTCCTTCAGGTTAACCCCAATCGATTGTTTCCCCTCAGGGATGGGGTGTGATTACAAGTGCGGGGAAGAATCTTCTGTAGCGTCGGCTGTCCTCAGCCGAGAGGGATGTTGATTATACTGTAATTGCGCTGAGGACAGCGCACGCACCAGCATAAATTACAAATTTGGCCTACCCCCGCACTTTTAATCGCACCTCTCGTTTTTTTATTTTTTCAGGGCAAATAGATGAGTTTGGGTTGCTAGGTAAAGCACGCCGTTGGCCTCGATAGGCGAGGAATAAATGGGAACCTCCATGTTTGTTTCGAATAACAGTTTGTCTTTTTTAGGTGAGAAATCCTTGATTGCCGGCAAGACTACAAAGTCACCGTCTTCATCCCCGATGTAAACTTTTCCATCGGCTACCAAAGTGGAACCCCACAAGTGGGCCTTCATGTCGTAGATCCAGTGGAGTTTGCCCGATTCCGCATCCAGACAGTGGATGAATCCGGAGTAATCTCCGATGAAGAGTAAGCCGGTCTTTGGGTCGATTGAAACTGAGGAGAGCGTGCGGTTGATGTCATCATAGGTCCAGATTGTTCCGGACTTGGTGATGTCTCCTTTTCCTGTGGCATCTATGCAGGAAAGCCTGCCGACGCCTTCTCCATGCTCAGGATCCTGTCCGATGGAGATATAGACTCTGTTCTTATAAAAGACCGGTGTGGAGATGATTTCGCTTGGGCCGTCCGGGTCTGGATATTTGATCGGTTTATCGTTTTTGGTTTTATATTTTTCGGGAACACAATCGAAGCGCCAGACTTCCGGCAGAATGTCAAAGTCATCCTTTCCTTTGACTGGGGTGGTTCCAAAGGCGTAGCAAATACCGTCACCCGCTCCGAAAAACACCAATTCCTTACCGTTGACGTTGCCACTCGAAGGGGATGACCAATTGCAGTGCATCAGATTCTTGCTGATTCCCGCTGCTTCCTCGCCCAACAGTTTGCCGGTTTTTTTGTCCAGTGCGATAAGACAGGGTGAGAATGGAGAAGGAATGTTCAGGTGCGACCAGTCCTGGCCGTTGGAAGTTGTGGCGAAGACTCGGTCTCCAACAACCAGAACGGAACTGCTGGCTATGTTGTGTGGGAACACTCCGAGTTCATTCCTCATGTCAAAGCGCCAGATGATGTCGGCATCCGTAGCCCCCAACTCGATCGGGGGCTTTCCGGTAGCGGCCATGTAACGGCCTTCCTCCTTGAAGGGGCCATCATTTCCATCTTTGAACCCATTGACATCCAGACAAAGGACTTCACAGCGGTTGCTGATCAGGTAGACACGGTCTCCATCGACAGCCGGAGAGGAACAGATGCCCAGGTATTCCCAATCGCTGACTTTGCCTGCCCCGAGTTTCGGGGCTAGCAGTTGCCATAAAAATTCGCCGGTTTTCTCATCGAAGCAATAGATGACGCCCTTGTCTCCCACGTGCTTGGGATTCCGCGGTGATTCATTATTAGTCCCAATAAACACCTTGCCATTGGCAACGGTTGTGTTTCCGTAAGCCTGAGACCCCAGCTTACTCACCCATTTCACGCCTTCTGTTGTACTGAGGTCTATTTCTTCAGTACCCCGTTTGAATTCTCCCGGCTTGAAGGACGTGATGATTCCCTTGGCAGGAGAAAACAAGTTCCTCGTAGACGTTCTGCCCCAGGATGACCAGTCACCTGCAGAAGCATTCAGTGCCGCCAAACCGGCGATCATTCCAAGGATAAGAAGCCTGCTTCCAGTGTTCGTTTTTATTCGTGGCATTATGAGTTGATGTTAATTGGTACTTACACGTATTACTTTTAATCTTGGCCCAAAGGGGTTGAACCATCATGTTGGATGCAGAAGAATAATGACAAATTCAGATCCAGCCAAGAAAAGATTGCCGGTTTTGCTTCGGCGGGCCTGGTATGGAATGAATCAAGCTTTTCGGCGGCGGATTGCGAAGAGTGGGTTGACTCCCGATCAGTTCACCTTGCTGAGGACGCTGGAAGAATCCGGTAAGGAAGGCCTTACGCAGAAGGATCTTTCTGATAGAATGTCAAGTGATCCGAATACGATTGCGTCATTGGTCGATCGAATGCAGAGGAATGGATTGATTTTGAGGCAGCCACATGAATCGGATGGGAGGGCCCACCGGATACGGCTTGGAGATGCAGGCCGGGAAAGATTCGATTTGGCCAAGGGTGAAGCAATTGAGTTACAGCATTGGATTTTGGATCATCTGGCTGAAGAAGATCGTGATTCGTTCCTGACAAACCTGAAAACCATTGCCGATGCTTGTCGAGAAGCGGTGGAACAATCTCCGGGGAAAAAGAAAAAGCTTTGATGGTGAAAGGTTTAAGTGGATTGTCGAAAACATCTGATTGATCATTTCAGTAAAGGAGACTAATAACGGGAATGGAATATCGGCAGCTCGGGAATACGGAGATCTCCGTTTCCGTCATGGCTTTAGGGTGTTGGACCTTCGCTGGTGATTCGACCTGGGGAGAACAAACAGAAAAGGATTCCATAGACACCGTTCATGCGGCTATGGATGAAGGAATCAATTTTTTTGATACCGCAGAAATGTATGGCGATGGATTGTCGGATGAGATTCTGGGTAAATCCTTGAAGAACCGCCGGGACAAGGCTGTTATTTCCTCAAAGGCTCTTTCCAAGCATGCTGCCTCCGACGATATTGTTCAATCCCTGGAAAACAGTCTTAGACGTATTGGGACGGATTACATCGATTTATTTCAGCTTCATTGGCCTAATGCAAAGGTGCCGGTTGAGGAAACCCTAGGGGCACTCACCAAGCTTAAGCAGGAGGGGAAAATCCGTGCGGTTGGGTTCTGCAATATTGGCCGAAAAGATCTGGAAGACTGGTTGCGGCATGCCCCTTGTGACTTGGTGCAGTTACCCTACAGCCTGCTTTTTAGAGCCGTGGAGTTTGAAATTACTCCTTTTCTGGAAGAAAAAGGAATCGGAATGCTGGTATATTCCCCATTATTACAAGGTGTGCTTACCGGCAAATTCGACTCGGCTGATGCCGTTCCAGAGGGAAGGGCTCGCACCCGCCATTTCTCACTTCATCGTCCCAAAACCCGACATAGTGAATCCGGCGCTGAATCCGAAACCTTTGGAGCCATAGATTCCATCCGGGAGATCTGCGAATCCCTGCACCAGCCAATTGCCCGGGTGTCTTTGGCCTGGATCCTTTCTCGTCCGAGCGTGGTGTCCTTGATCTGCGGTGCCCGGTCACCTAATCAGATTCAGGAGAATGCCAAAGCGGTCGACATGGTTCTTTCCCCGGAGCTGGTGGAGCAGCTCACCGAGGCGACAGAAGAATTGAAGAAAAAACTCGGTAGGAGCGTCGATTTATGGCAGTCGGATTCAAGAATCCGTTGAGAACTTGGTTTAAAATGGAATGAATTGCCCGGCAACCCCTCTGAGTATAGGAAGATCGAGGGAACGGGATTCAATTCCTGCCGAGATTTGCTAATCAGTTTCAAAAAAATACAATGATTCGGTCAAGATTCGGATCTAATTCAGATATGCGACCTCGAAAAACCCAACTTATCGCCGGAGTGGCAGCAGCCCTTCTGGGAGTGATATCGTCCATCCAGGCGGCTTCTCATACCAAGGCAGAATTGGTTCTGTCTCATGATGCGATCAAGCCTGGAGACACGGTCACTGCAGCCATCCTTTTAACGATGGACCCCGGTTGGCACACATATTGGCGCAACGGGGGGGATTCCGGAATTCCGACCAGCATCAAATGGAGTCTACCCCGGGGCATCACTGCGGGTGAAATTCAATGGTTGGTTCCAGAGAAAAGCGTGGATTTCGGGTTGGTATCCTACATTTACAACGATCAAGTCGCCTTGCTGGTTCCATTGAAGGTTGCTGCGGATGCCGACATGCAGGAAGTTTCCCTGTCGGCGGTGATCAATTGGCTTGAGTGCGAGGTGCAGTGCATTCCCGGAAAAGGCAATGTTGAAGCGACCCTCAGAATTGCTTCGACCTCCCGTCTGTCGAAAGAATCCAGAAAGTTTGATGATTGGAGAAAAAAGCTGCCTGCAAATGGATTTCCACACAAGATTTCCATCATTCTCGGTGATCCCAACGAAGACGATGAACGGTCATTGTCCCTGACATTCGAGGCTAAGGAGGGGCCGCCTGCCTGGGATTTTTTTCCATATGCCTATGAAGATTTTTCAATGGAATCAGTGCTTTCGGCCAGCCGGGACGAATCCGGTAAGGTTAAGTTGGCAAGTACTCTTTCCAAATATGACGGAGATTGGCCCAACGAGGTGCAGGGATTGCTGGTTAATGAAAATCAGGACGGAAAAGTCAGTAAGGCTTATGCGGTTACCTTAAACCTCAGGGCGAAGATTGCCGATTCTTCGAAAGGTGAACTTGAAATTGTCGTTGATTCCGTCTCGGGTGATTCGGATTCTTCCCGTGAATCGACCGGTGTCGGCTTCTTGGTGAAAATGCTGTTTTTCGCGTTTGTTGGAGGAATCATCCTGAATATCATGCCGTGTGTCCTTCCGGTTATTTCCCTGAAAGTGCTCAGTTTCGTCAATCAAAGCAACGAGGAGGCGTCTCGAACCCGGTTCCTGGGACTGGTTTTCGGCTTAGGGGTGATGGTTTCCTTCTGGGGATTGGCGCTCTTTATCATAGCGGTTAAAGCGGCCGGGGAATTTGCCAGCTGGGGAATGCAGTTTCAGAATCCCACTTTCCTTTTATTCATGACAGTCCTGATCACCTTGGTAGCTTTGAATTTATTCGGTGTTTTCGAAATTGTGCTGACAGGAAAATCAATGAACAAGGCCGGAAACCTAGCCTCGAAGAAAGGAGCTATGGGTGCCTTCTTCAATGGTGTGCTCGCCACCGTTCTGGCGACTCCCTGCACAGCACCTTTCCTGGGAGTGGCGCTTGGATTTGCCTTTGTTCAAAGTAACCCCGTCATTCTGGTCATGTTCACCTCGGCCGGCCTCGGTTTGGCTTTTCCTTTTGTATTGCTGTCCATCTTTCCGCAGTGGGCCGGATTTCTTCCTAAACCCGGTCTCTGGATGGTTCGATTCAAAATTGCAATGGGTTTTCCTATGTTGGCCACTGGATTCTATTTATTTTCACTGACGGTGCAACGCTTTGCCGGCGACAGCATTCTGTGGTTTGGTTTATTTCTGGTCATCATTGCTTTGGGAGCTTGGGTCTGGGGCGAATTTATTCAGAAAAATGGGAATAGACGTCCCGTTGCATTTGGATCCCTGGTCTTAATGGCTTTCTGTTGTGTTTATATCCTGGAGAAAGAACTGCATTGGAGGAGCCCGGTTGCGCCCGGTGACTCCAGAAATGCACACATAGCCAAGCTGGGAGGGATTCTCTGGGAGCCATGGAGCCCGGAAGCAGTAAGAGACGCAGTCGCTCAGGGGCAACCGGTTCTGGTGGATTTTACTGCAAGTTGGTGTCCGAATTGCCGGATAAACAAGAAAACAAGCATTGAGATCGATTCAGTCCGTAAAAAACTCAAAGAAATTAACGCTGTTACTCTGAAAGGAGATTATACGGCTCAGGATGAAGCTATTGGCAGGGAATTGAGAAAGCACAATCGTGCCGGCGTGCCTTTGGTACTCGTTTATTCTGGAGACCCTTCCAAGGAGCCTCGAAAGCTTCCTGAATTGCTGACTCCGGGATTGGTTCTGGATGCTCTGGAACAGGCGGCGGCTTCCAGCCTTTCTGTCAACGCTGCTCAGGCGTCCCTCTGATGCAGTTTTCTTCATATTTTTCAGTTTCCGCTTGAACCCCTATTCGAGCTTGCTAAATTCCAGTTCGAAAGTCCAAATGACTCCGAATCCTGTTGTGATATCGGGAGGTTTCAGGAGCATCATGGAATAACCGGATATCAGGTCAAAAGCGTGAAAATATTCAGCGGATCGTCCAATCGCCAACTCACCGACAGCATCGTTGATTACATAGGGATTCCATTGGGTAAATGCACTGTGAAAGCATTTCCTGATGGAGAAACCTTCGTCAAAATCGATGAAAATGTGCGGGGAGCTGATGTGTTCGTCGTGCAATCGACATCTCCCCCTTCAAATCATAACCTGATGGAGCTGTTCATCATGATGGATGCACTGAAAAGAGCCAGCGCATCGAGGATCACAGCTGTCCTGCCGTTCTATGGTTATGCTCGGCAGGATCGCAAAGACCAGCCACGTGTTCCAATTACCGCTAAATTGGTCGCAAATCTGTTGGTGGCCGCCGGTGCCAGTCGGGTCCTCACAATGGATCTCCACGCTCAGCAGATTCAGGGCTTTTTCGATATTCCGGTTGACCACTTATATGCGGCACCCGTGATGTTCCAATATCTGAAGACTAAGAACCTGGATAATCTGGTCGTTGTCAGTCCTGATGCCGGTGGAATCAAGATGGCTCATGCCTATTCTCAGGTCCTCAAAGCCGACTTGGCCATCGTGGCTAAACGCAGGAAAAGCGCCACGGAAGTCGAATCCATGTCGGTTATTGGAGACATTGAGGATAAGAATGTCCTGCTGGTGGATGATCTTACCGAAACGGCTGGTACCTTGACTTCTGCCGCCTCTCTTTTGAAGAAAAAAGGGGCACGGGCTGTTCGTGCTTGCGTTTCGCATGCCTTGCTCAATGATCTCGGTGTGGAAAGATTACGAAAATCAGATATTGACGAACTGATTACGACTGATACTGTTCTGCGTCCCGATTTTGAGGGACTTAATGTAACGACTTTAACTGTTGCGAATTTGTTAGGCGAAGCAATCAAGCGCATTAATAACAATGCTTCTGTCAATTCGCTTTTTGAATACAGCGGACGGACAGACTGAGTAGCCGTCGGAAAAAGCACTTTAATAAAAAAGAATGAAATCAATACCACTGAAAGCATATCCACGGACAATAACAAGGACTGCCGGGGTCAAAAAGCTCCGTGCCTCGGGTCGCATCCCGGCTGTCATCTATGGCCGAGGAAAGGAATCCAAGATATTGGAAGTCATTGAAAAGGAGATGCAATCCATCATCCACCGGGCTCATTCGGAAAACATACTACTGGATCTGGCTATTGAAAACGATCCTGACGGTAAGCACTTGGCGCTGGTGCAGGAAGTGCAACATCACATTATAAGGCAGAATATCCTGCATCTTGACTTTCACGAAGTCTCGGCCGATGAAAAAGTGGTCCTTACGGTTCCCGTGGAAACCGTTGGAGAATCCAAGGGAGTTAAGATCGACGGCGGAGTTCTCGAGCACGTTTTATTCAAAGTTAAACTGCGGGCCGTGCCGGATGATCTTCCGGATGTTCTTGAAGTGGACGTTTCGGACATGGCGGTTGGGGAGACCATTCACATTGGGGAACTTCCTCTGCCTGAAGGTGTTGAAATCTTTGGGGATAAGAATGTTCCGGTTATTGCTGTGTCGGGTGCCCCAACTGAGGAAGATGATGCTTCGCCTGAAGAAAAAGGGGAACCTGAGATCATCAGTGAAAAGAAGGAAGAATCCTGATTTCAGGGTTGGGTTTAGTCATTATCCTTAAAGACTTGCTATTTTTTAGGTTTTCTCTAATATCCCGCATTTTCTGATTCTCATCGGATCTCAAACATAAGGTTTGAAACCGAATGTCGGAAACATATATCATTGCGGGTCTAGGGAATCCCGGTGCCGAATACCGGATGACTCGGCATAATGCCGGATTCATGGTCGCTGAGGACTTGGCGACCAGGTGGTCGGAGAAGTGGAAATTTGAAAAAAAATTTCGCTCCGATATGCATTCCGAAGCCGTTAGGTTTCCCGGAAAAAAGATTTTACTGTGTCGTCCGCAGACTTATATGAATCGCAGCGGATTGGCCGTTGGCTTGATCTCGCGGTTTTATCAAGTCCCGGTTGAACGGATTCTGGTTATTGTGGATGATGCCGATCTGGAACTCGGGAAAAGACGACTGAAGCCTGAGGGCAGAACGGGTGGTCATCGTGGGTTGGAGTCGGTGGAGAATGCCTTGGGGACGCGTAAGTATGCGAGACTTCGCCTTGGAATCGGGCGGGAAAATCAGGGACAAAGTGGGTTTGAATCGTACGTTTTGGGTCGGTTCAAGAACGATGAGACGGATGCTTTAGACCACATGATCGCGCGAGCGGCGGATCAGGTGGAATGTTGGTTGGAGCTGGGAATGGAAAAAGCGATGAATCGCTATAATGGCTCCGACTGAGCAGAATTTTACAAGAATAAGGAACGAAAGAAACGAAGTGAAAAACTACGAAGCGCTTTATATTATTAACACGACCGTCGCGGCCACTCAGGCAGATGTCGATCAGGTGATTGAAAAGATCACCAAAGAAATGAAAGTCGGAGGAGGCAAAGTCGACAAAGTGGAACCATTGGAAAAGCGGACCTTCTCGCGAATCGCGAACAAGCGATCTCCTAATGGATTTTATGTGAATATCTGGTTTCATGGTGATTCCAAAGTGATGGATCACTTGAGAACCGTTTTCATAAGAGATGAATCTATTTTCCGAGTGCTTTTCACTGAGGTGAGATTCGGGCGCACTCCCGGTAAGGCGAAAACCGAGGAACCGGTGGCAGGTTGATTCCTCAGAATGGACCTGAGGCTTGTAAACCCATAAGGCGTAGCCATGGCAAACTTCAATAAAGTTTATCTGTTAGGCAACATTACCCGTGATCCGGAGATTCGCTATACGCCTAAAGGCACAGCGATCGCACGGTTGGGTCTTGCCGTCAATCGGTCTTGGAAAACCGAAAGCGGAGAAACGCATGAAGAAGCGACTTTCATTGATGTGGATGCATTTGGCAGGCAGGCGGAAACACTTGGGCAATACCTGCGCAAGGGGAATCCCATTTTTATTGAAGGCCGATTGCGGTTGGACACATGGGAAGATAAGCAAACCAACCAGAAACGAAGCAAATTATACGTTGTATTAGAAAATTTCCAGTTTCTGGGGAGCAAGAATGAGGGAACGGCTCCGGAGGGGGGCGGAGGCCCAGTTCAGGAAAAACCTCAATCTTCATCACCTCCAATGCAATCACCCCCACCTAACCATCTTCCCGATGACGATGATGTTCCATTTTAGAGGGATTTTCAGATAGATCGCGGTTCCTAAGTGTCCGCTTTTTCGTGATTTTAAAGATATCAAAGAATAGACAAGAATCGAACAATGGCTAAGACAGAAGTAATTCTCACTCATAAAATCGAGGGATTAGGTAGCGAATCTGATGTTCAGACCGTCGCCGCCGGTTATGCCCGCAATTATCTATTTCCCCGTGGATTGGCGATACCTGTTACTTCGGGTAATAAGCGTCGGTTGGAAGCGCTTAAGAAACGCCGCAAGGTCCGTGAAGTCAATGAATTCAGTAATGCTGAAGAATTGGCTGCCAGCTTGAAGAAAATGATTCTCATCATGGAGGTTAAAACCGGAGATGATGGAAAACTCTTCGGCTCCGTAACCCCACAGAATATCGCCGAAGAACTGGAGCATCAATACGATGTCCATGTTGATCGGAAACGGATCCACATCAATGAACGCATCCGAGGGGTAGGAGATTATGATATAGAATTGCATCTGCATGCACGGGTCCATTCCAATTTGAAAGTCCGTGTCAAAAGCACTAACCCAGTCGTCATTGAAAAGCAGGAGAAGGAAAGCTTGAAAGAGAAACAGGCGGCTTCCTCTGACTGATCGAGTTGTATTCTCAACCGGGTTTTTCGGGTGGCTGTGTTCATGCGAACGGGGTCGCCTATTTGCTGTTTCGGACGGTCCGAAAGCCTTCTCAAGGTGCCTGTGAACAACTTGAATAAATTGAGTTTGAATTCCACTCCGAATTTCAGGATCATCACAGCTCACTCCTTTTTTAGATTGATGTAGAAATGGATGCTGTTTCATTTAACACCTCCGGCACGTCTGCCGAGAAACCGATTCGGAAAACGAAACATTCCGGTTCGCTTTCCTTTTCCAATACGGATCGGATTCCACCTCACTCAGAAGAGGCGGAAAAAGGGGTTCTTGGATGCATTCTCCTTTCCCCGTCGGATACCCTCGGAATCTGTATAGAGCGCCTCAAGGGAAATACAGAGGTTTTTTACGATTTGCGTCACCAAGTGGTCTTCGATCAACTGGTACTGATGTATGACCGGAGGGAACCTATTGACCTGATTACTATCCAGGAGGTCTTAAAAAAAGTGGGACAGTTGGATGTGGTTGGAGGGATTCCTTACCTGACCGAACTTACGGAATGCGTTCCTTCCGCCGCCAACTTGGTTTACTACCTTGATATTGTGTGGGAGAAATATGTGCTTCGCCGCATGATTAAAATCTGCACTGGGGTGGTTTCCCGGGTCTATGAGCATGATGGTGAGGTGGATGAGTTGTTGGATGAGGTTGAGAGGGATATCCTCGCGATCAGTGAGTCAAGGGTCGATGTCAATCAGGACAGCATTAAGGATCTGGTTCACAGGGCAATTAATACGATTGAACAATACCACCAGCGACAGGGCATGCTGACCGGGATCTCCACCGGATATCCTGATTTTGACAAGATGACAACCGGCCTGCACGGGGGGGAAATGATCGTATTGGCTGCACGGCCCAGTATGGGGAAAACCTCCTTGGCGATGAATATTGCCGAGAGTGTTTCCATGGACCAGAAGGTGGCGGTGGGAGTGTTCAGCTTGGAAATGACGGCCGAATCTCTCGTGCTCCGTATGCTCTGCAGCCGTTCCCGGGTAAATCTTCGGAATTTGCGGGAGGGATTTCTGGCGGAAAGAGATTTTCCCAAACTGACGGGCGCTGCCGGAACATTGGCAAGTGCTCCTTTGTTCATCGACGATACTCCCGGATTGTCGATTCTCCAATTGCGAGCCAAGGCCCGGCGAATGTCCCAGCAGTATGGGATTAAACTCTTTGTGATTGACTACTTACAGTTGCTTCATTCAAGTTCGAGACGAGCTGAGAACAGGCAGCAGGAAATCGCGGATATTTCCAGTGGGGTCAAGGCTCTGGCAAAGGAACTCAACGTTCCCATTATCATCCTGAGTCAGTTGAATCGTGAGTTGGAGAAGGACAAAAGCCGCAAACCCCGTTTGTCAGACCTACGGGAATCAGGTTCAATTGAGCAGGATGCCGATCTTGTGGCTCTATTATATCGGGTGCAAACGGACGAGGATGATGACGGGGCGACCGCCGGTGCCGGAGAAAGTGACTTTCAACCGATTAATTTACTTATCGCCAAGCAACGTAACGGGCCGACCGGTGAGGTGTGCCTAACCTTTTTCAAAGCATTTACCCGTTTTGAAAGCGCAACTAAAATCAGTGCTGAAGATCATCCCTAATCCCATCTGGTCCACCCAATCTGTTCTTATCGTCCTCCTGTTCTCCATCGCGGTCATGTTGCCGGGATTGTTGGGTCAGGCGGGCTTTGCACAGGTTCCTCCTAAACTCAAGGTGGAATCCATCGCTATCAAGCATGTAGGGCCTGCTGCTGTCAGTGATGAGTTCGTCAAGGCGAACATTCGCACCAAGGTGGGAGAAGAATATAGTCCCGTGACGATTGACGAGGACATTCGGGCTTTGTTTGCCACGGGCTTCTTTAACAATATTCAGGTTTCTCCTCCGGAAATTCAGGGCGACGGAGTGACTTTGACTTATATCCTTCAAGGGAAACCCATTGTCAGCAACATTGTTTTTGAAGGGAATAAGAAGCTGAACCGTAAAAAATTGTTGAAGAAGATTTCGACCAAAGCCACCGAGCCTCTGGATGAACGGAAACTCTTCATGGATACTCGTGAGATCGAATCAGCTTATGAAAAGGTTGGCTATCACGGGACGAAGGTCGAATATGCCTCCAGCATTGATTCCCAATCCGGAAAGGGGGAGGTGGTGTTCACTATTACCGAGTCTCCCAAAGTCAAGATTCAGGAAGTAAGTTTTCCAGGAGCCACGGCCTTTAAGCAAAAACGTCTCCGCAAGGTCATTAAGACACGCAAGCGTTGGTTCATGTCCTGGATCACCGGTAGTGGAGTTCTCAAGGAAGAGCAGTTTGAGGATGACAAGGAAGCATTGAGGGAATTTTATCGGGAGAAGGGATACATAGACTTTGAGATCAAAGGCGTTGAATTCATATACCCGAAACCTCGGGAAATGATCGTTAAATTCACGGTGTTTGAGGGGCAGCAGTATAAAGTGGGCGGGGTGAAGATCGAGGGAAACGAAATCTTCAGCCAGGATCAGATTTTCCCTCAAATCCGGATGAATGTCGGAGCTACCTTCACTCCCAGTGGTCTGTTGGATGACTACAAATCGGTTGAAGACCTTTATGGAACCGATGGGTATATCGATACCAGAATTCGGGTCCAACGAACTCCCAACACCGAAACTGGGTCTATGGATTTGGTCTATCGGATAGAAGAAGGAGATCAGTCCTATATTGAGAAAATCGAAATCCGAGGGAACACAAAGACTCGGGATGAGGTTATTCGACGCGAACTTACGGTGGCTCCGGGAGAGGTTTTCGATATGGTCGAGGTTGGGCGCGGCAGAGGTAGACTGTTAGTCACCCGTTATTTTGAAAAGGTGGAAACCAATCCCTCGGATACTGATGTTCCGGATCGAAAAGATTTGATCATAGATATTGAAGAAGGTTCCACGGGGCGGGCAGAAATCGGTGCCGGCTTCAGTTCCATCGAGAATCTAGTGGGTTTCATCGGGTATACCGAAAGTAATTTCGATCTTTTCAATCCTCCTTATTTTCGAGGAGATGGGCAGAAATTCCAAGCCCGGGCATCCGTGGGCACGGAAAGCCAGGATTACCTGTTACGCTTTGAAGAGCCTTGGTTTCTCGATAGGAAACTTAAACTGGCCACCGACCTGTTTCATCGCGAGTTTCAATTTGTCAGTGATGATTACGATGAAAGGAGAACGGGCGCACGATTGAATTTCACCAAAGCCCTGTGGACGGATTTTCTGCGAGGCAGCGTGGGCTATACTATTGAGAACGTTGGCATTATAGACGTGGAAGATGACGCTTCACCCGTCATTAAGGCAGAGGAGGGGAATACTTTGGTTTCCAAAATTACTGATTCTCTGGTCTATGAGGATTTACGAATTTCGGACAAAGAGAGTCGTTTGGTGGACGGCGGCTATCGCGTTGGTTTGTTCAATGAAGTAGCCGGGGGGCCGCTTGGGGCAGATGCCGATTTCTATAAATTCGAGTTTCGTTCGTCTGTTTATTTTAAAGGATTTTCGGCTATTGACCGACTGGACTGGAAAGGGCATGTCCTCCAGGTGATTGCCAGAACCGGGGTTGTCGACGATTATGGGAATTCCGATCGAGTGCCACTTTTTGATAGGTGGTTTCTCGGTGGACAAAGGACTCTGCGTGGTTTCGATTTTCGGGAAGTCGGTCCTAAAGATTCAACCGGAGAACCCATTGGGGGCAATACTTACGTCTTTGGATCGATCGAATACAGCATTCCCATTATCAGCATGTTGCGCTTCGCGGTATTCTACGACATAGGCACTATCAATGTGGATTCCTATGATTTTGGTGTAAATGATTACAATTCCAATTTCGGGTTTGGAGTCCGTTTGAACATTCCTCGATTAGGACCTCTTCAATTGGATTACGGGATTCCGCTGGAAGCGGATGATCACAACGACAGCAGTGGAAAATTCCAGTTCGGAGTCAGCGGATTCCGTGATTTTTAGCCTTTGATCACCATGCAGAAAAAGTCACATCTTTTTGTTTTTTTAGTCCTCTTCTTTGTTTTTCCAGCTCCGGATGTCTTCGGGCAGTTGCGTATTGGAGTCATCGATCTAAAAAAAGTGTTCGATGATTTCCATGAGACGAAAGCCTACGACGCCAAGTTACAGGGCCGAAAGTCTGAATTCAGCCTTAACAAGGACAAGGAAAGGATCAAGTATCAGGGAGCCAATGAAGCTTACCGGAAACTAGCTCGGCAATCCAAAGATCCGGGCTCTTCGGCGAGCGCCATTGAAAAGGCAAAGAAGTCTGCCGATGAACAGTGGCTCGAAGTGAAACGAATCGAACAGAATCTGACTCAGTTGGATCGCGTCGCCTTTCAGAATCTACAGAGTCAGCGTGAACGCTTTCGAGAGAAAATTCTGAATCGAATCATGGAAGTGCTGCGTCACCAAGCCAAAGAAAAAGGCTTTATGTTCGTTTTTAACATATCTTCAGAAGATGCCAATCGCCTGCCGATCATTGCTTACCAGTCGGGGAATCCTGACTTGACGACTGAGGTTCTGAATGAACTGAACGCCGGAATCGAAACCGAATAGCCAACCGGACATGCGGCGAGCTGAGACAGCGAGCCCCACTGCCATTCGGTTAAGGATATAAATTATCAGACCACTGGACTTGCTGCTCAGGTCTCCCGATCCAAAGAGGCGACTTCTTCGCGCGCCGTCCAAAACCTCCCGGAATATCAGAGCTTGGTGGACAAACGCGTCTGCGGTATGGATTGCGTCGACCAGTTCAACGAAGTCGACGATTTCCGTTGGATGACCAGATCAGGCTTAACCGAATGGCAGTACAGCGGACCCTGCCCTTGGTTGGCTATTTCTTATGATTCGCTTTCTCGTTTGACGGGTTTGTCGAATAGCATTTCATGAGCTTCCCGCAGAATCGAAGGAATCCGTTTAGAAAAGGGACTGTCTTTCAAGGCGGCCAGTATCTCTTTCTCATCAAACTGTGACGCATTGGTCCCGGGAAACCAGTGATCGCCCTGTCCCAGTAGATTGTAACGCATTTTTGCCCAATCAACCAGATCCAGGGAGCGGGCATAGCTCCATAGTCTCAGAATTTCTGAAATGTTGATTTCTCCCGGCACGTCGATATAATTCGGCAATCCTTCATGCCATTTTTCCCACCAGTCTGTTCCCAGACATTGGTTCATTTCCCTTCGCAATCGGTCCTCGATCAGCTGGATGGTTTCCGGGATTTTACCGTAATAGTCCAAGGCCTTCACATGTTCATCGAAATCGGATGGTTTTGCAGCACCGCAACTGAGTGTATGAATCTCAGGGCGAGCCAGGCAATAGAGGTCGTTGAAAATCATTGGTGATAAAGGGCTGCACAGATCGATAAGTTTTTTTGGTGGGGCGTAGAGTAATCCTCCCTTGTGGTTGGGACTGATGATGAAAACTCCCATGTCGAGACGGTTTGCTTCTTCGATGGCCGACCTGTTCAAGTCATTCACAAAGTACCAATGGAGGTTCAGATAATCGAATTCGCCACTTCCCACTGCTTTCAGGATGATGTCCGTTGTGGCGTGGGTTGAGAAACCTATGAAACGGACCCGACCCTCTGCCTGGAGTTTTCTTGCTGCCTCCAGGCATCCTCCCTTTTTCATCGACCAATCCAGGTGATCATTGTCATTGATGCCGTGAAGCGAAAGCAGATCGACATAATCGAGTTGCAGGTAATTCATGGAGGTTTCAAAAGTCTTCAAGAACTCAGCGGGATCGGGGAAGGGGGGAACTTTCGTTTGCACGATGATTTTTTCCCGGGGCAATTTGGGAAGAATCTGACCCAATTGCATTTCCGAGGAACCATAGCCTCGCGCGGTTTCGATATGATTAATGCCCAACTCCAAAGCCCGGTGAATCGTCGCCTCCAGATTCTCCTGATTGTTTTTCGGGATTTCTTCCGGTTTCACATCCTGCCATTTATGCTGATACCGCATTCCCCCGCAGGAGATCACAGGAATAGACAGCTCTGTTTTTCCGAATCTTCGATATTTCATAGGACTGGGATATGCCATTTTCAGGGCCGTTTTTCAACATCTGGTTGATTGCAGTCTTTTTCAAACATGGAATTCTCTTCTAATTCAGCGAAGTTGGTGCTATATTTCCAATTTCTGAATCTACTTGAGATTCAAAAAGTAATGAGAAATTTGTCGCGTTGCATATTAATCATACTCTGCTGTGGAGCGTTGTTCCTGCCGGCTCCGTCACGGCAAGTCGAACCGGTTTATAGAACCGGTTTGAAGACGATGCGAACACTTGGAATGGATGTTCACAGCATGCTGGACCGGAAATACAGGAATGATCTCAGCAAAAGACCCATCTTTGTCCATACCGATGTTACCCCTTTCGTCCGTGCGGATTCGGATTCCCAAAACGGTGACAACATCGTCTGGGTGTCAATCGGCTTTGTGGACCTAGCCAACCATCTGGGCCATGCACAGGCGATTAATAAAATCGCCAAGAAGGGTTATCTTGAAGATTACATCTCCCAACTGGCAAGGGAGACTGGACAATCCGCCTTGAAAGCTCCACCGGGAATCCTCAACAGCAAATTCTGGAGTGATAATATCATGGACGAACAATACAGCACGTTCAACCAGATTGTCGGGTTTGCTGTCGCTGTGGAAATGGCTCACCATTACTTAGGGCATTACAAAAAATACAAAGGTAAACTCAAGAATGCAGATGACCAATGGGTCGGGAAAATAAACAAGTATCTGAGCACAAAGGAATGGCAGAAAGCCATGGAATACGGAGCTTGGAATTCTCTGGACGCTGTGGGGGGAATTGATGGGATTCTCATGCTTTACCAATCGTTTGATAAGATGAAGAACCGCCCCGATTGGTCGTATTATTTCCTTCCAGAAAAAACCAGTTACAAAAAAATCCGGAAAGAGCTCAAGAAAATAGAAAAGAGGTTTTACGCCGGTGGATCGCTCTGACGAGCGAATCTTTTATTCGGTTTCTATTTATTCTACGAATTCCAAATGTTGCTGGTGAGGAATGATATTCCGCTCATGAGCCGCGTGTAGGAACCGTCGGATCGATTCGCGTCCTTTTTCACCATAATCCAAGGTCCAGTGATTCACATACATGCCGACAAACTGGTCCGCGAGTTCAATGCCCATGTCACGTGCGTATTGAAGGGCATGCTCAACCGCTTCTTTCCGGTGATCCAGACTGAACTGGATGCTGGTGGTTAAAATATCAGAAACCATTTTGCGGACCTCCGGTTCCATTCTTTTGCTGATGACATTCGCTCCCAGCGGCAATGGTAATCCATCGTTTTCTTCCCCCCACCATTTGCCGAAATCCAAACTCAAGACGAATCCCTGATCCTGATAGGTCAGCTGGCCCTCGTGAATAATCAATCCGACATCTGCCGAACCTTCTTTGACCGCGTTGAAAATCTGATCGAACGGGACCACCCTATAATTCAATTCTTCAGCCTTTTTTCCTGTCCATAACTGCAAGGCAAGAAACGCACTGGTGAGCGTGCCGGGAACGGCTATTTTTTTACGGCAGATCTCGTCTTTGGAATAAGCTTTGGGACCGACCAGCATGGGCCCATAACCGTCTCCCATGCTTGCTCCACTGGGGAGAAGTGCGTAATTCTCACTGACATAAGCGTAGGCATGCACACTGATC
>DUCD01000023.1:34351-46056 GCA_012959985.1 Verrucomicrobiales bacterium
CGTTCAAGGTTTGAATATCCTGAAGGATGTGCTCGAATTGGAATCCAGGTGAAGGGATCAACCCTTTGGCCAGGGCATAAAACATAAAGGCATCATCCGGATCAGGTGAATGGCCCAGCGTCAGGGTTTTCGTCTGCATCGCGCAGGTTAATGGTCTGGTGCTCCATGTGGGAAGTCTAAAATAGAAAATCCCTGGAATTCTCAAAACGCTTTTTGGGGTTCGAAAATGGGTGATTGACACGGGAGCGCTGTCTCAGCGGACCGCAAATACATGGATGATACCAGTCAAACGGTGCGCAGGGGACAGCCTGCCCTACCTGAACCGTTTCCTTCCTCTTTACCTTACATCCTGGATGATCTATTATGCTGTGGATCATGAAAAAACTTGTTGTCCCATTATGCCTGTCCATTGTTTGCCTTGCTTTGCCATCCTTGCACGGACAAAAGGTGTGGTTGGGTAATGAGGTGCTCCGGGCTGAAGGTTTTCCAGGTCTCTCCGGGAAACGGGTTGGTCTTTTGACCAATCCTTCCGGGATAGATAGCCGAGGCCTTTCAACGGTTCAAGTTTTCAGGCAGGTTGAGAATGTTCAGCTAGTTGCCTTGTTCGCAGTGGAACATGGGATTTATGGAAAGGTGAAGGCCGGTGACAAGGTCGGCGGCCTTATGGATCCTCAAACAGGTATCCCTGTGTTCTCAATTTACGGGACGGATGATAATGGGAAACCTCTCCGGAAACCCACACCTGAAATGTTGAGGCAAATTGATGTCCTGGTTTATGACCTTCAGGATGCCGGACTTCGCTCCTTCACTTATGTAAGTGCCATGGGCTTGGCTATGGAAGCCTGCGGGGAGCAGGGGGTGGAGTTTATGGTGCTGGATCGTCCCAACCCTTTAGGGGGCGTTACGGTTGAAGGTCCGATGCTGGATAAGGAGTTTCGTTCCTATGTCGGTCAATGGGAAATTCCTTATCGTTATGCCATGACCTGCGGCGAACTGGCCTGGATGATTCGTGAGGAGAATTGGTTGTCGGCTAAGTGCAAATTGACGATTGCCAAAATGCATGGATGGAGAAGATCCATGTCATGGAAAGATACCGAACTGGCATGGGTGGCCCCTTCTCCGATGTTGCCGGATTCCGAAAGGCCCGCCTACCTTGCTTCTACTGGAATTATTGGGGAAATTTGCGGCTTGAGTGGTTTGACTCTCGGTGGGGGATCCCCATTTGCCTTTCAATGTGTGGCCGCTGCCTGGTTGGACCCCAAAGACCTCATGATGCAGTTGAAACAATACAACCTGCCCGGAATTGAGTTTACTCCCATCGAGTATCAACGAACTACTCCGCGCGGATTAAAAAACGTTCGAGGTACTCGAATTCTCATAAAAGACTTGGTGAGAGCCCCTCTAACCGCGTTGAATTTCTATCTCTTTGAAGCGGTACGCGAGGTGGCCGGGCGCGATCTCATTCAAATTGCCTCGAAGACCCGCCCGGACAGAATTCGTTTTTTCGAAAAGATTGTTGGATCAGATAACGTGAGAAAGTCCTTGAGCCGACAGGTTCCGGTTTCTGATCTCCTCAAGCATTGGGAAAAGGATTTGAAACAATTCGAGAAAGTCCGTCAGAAATACTTAATCCCGGATTATTCAGATAACTAGCACTCATCACTGTGAGCTATAACGGTAAAGTAGCGAATTCTCCAATTTTTTTAAAATGGTGTTTGGAATTCAACTCAGGACTTCCTACAAAGGTGCCGATTAATTTCATATAACAGCTCCAAACATAAGAGGTGTAAGGAAACCTTAGGGTTGGACTGGCTTTTTTGTGAAAAATAGGTCATTGTTTTATTATGAAACTCATTCTTAATACCCACAATATATCATTAACCGAAGCGATTGAGGATCATGTTCGGGGACGCATCGAAAAACTGGAACATATTGAAACTCACGCAATGAGTGTGCGAGTTAATTTGGAATTCGATAAGAATTCTCTCCCTGAAAAACAATTTCGATGTTCAATGAAGTTGAGTTTTTCTGGACCGGATGTGTTTGCTGAAGATACAGAGAATGATATGTATGCGGCGATTGATCTGGTAACTCAGAAAGTACAGGCCCAGATTCGGAAACGACACAGCAAGTTCAAGGCCCGCAATCACAGCGAAGCCATCAAGGTGAAAGAGGCTAGCGAGGAAGCAAGCGCCTGAGATCTTTATATCTTCGAGCGCGGTTAGTATTGCCGATCGGTAGGCTTCCGATTGAAAACGGTGGTCTTAGGATTGTCGATGGCCGGATTGTCGAAATCGGCGAATGGAATTCGCTGACTGCTGATTTCGGGGATGTCGTTGTGGATTTGGGTGAGGTCGTTCTGCTCCCGGGTTTGATCAATTCCCACTGCCACTTGGAATACTCTGGTTGGAGTGGAAATAAGTTTCCAAGAAAAAGTTTTCCTGAATGGGCCAAGGCGGTCATTGCATTTAAGAAAACTCGAAATGATGATCAGTATACGGATTCTGTTTCCATTGGAATTCAAATGCTCCTGAAGACCGGGGTGACTTCAGTTGCAGATACAGTCAGTTGCGGTCAACTGATCTCTGATTATTATTCCCAATGTCCCCTGAACGTATTCGGGTTTCTGGAAATGACTCACGTCCTCGATCGCAAGTCTCCGGAGTTGGTAATTGATGAAGCACTCTGTCTAGGTCAATCGGGTGATCATTGGTTGGAAGACTTTGGGCTTTCACCTCATGCGCTATACTCCACATCCAGCGAGTTAATACGATTATCGGCAAAAACATCGATTGAAAGTGCCCTCCGACTTTCGGTTCACATTTCTGAATCTCCTGAAGAATATTCAATGTTCCGTCATTCACGGGGCGAGATGTTCGATTGGTTAGCGTCGATCGGAAGAGATATGAGTGATTGTGGATTCGAGACGCCGGTCGGATTGCTGGACAAGTCTGGAGCGCTGACAGATCAAACCATGGTGGTGCACGCCAATTATCTGGAAGATACCGATATCCAACGCATTTCTGATGCAAAGGCACATGTGGTGCATTGTCCGCAGAGTTGGCATTTTTTCGGTTATCAAAATTTTTCCCATGAAAAACTGACTGCAAAAGAAATCAATGTATGTCTGGGAACCGATAGCACTGCGAGCATGGATCTAAGTGATGGCGAACCTTCTGGGTTGAATATGTTTGCTGAAATGAACTGTTTTTGTAGGCATCATCCGGAGGTTTCTCCGGAAGAAATTCTGAGGATGACTACAATGAACGGGGCGAAAGCACTCGGGAGAGAAGGTCAAATTGGAGAATTGTCGACGGGCGCTCATGCCGACTTGATCGTGATTCCCTATCAGGGGAGATCAGATTCCGTCGGGGAGTTTCTGATTCATCATTCCGGTAGGGTTGGGGCATCCATGATTCGTGGAGAGTGGGTGATTCCCCCTGACAATCAAACGGCCATTTCTAATAAATGACTGGATTCAATCAGGAGATTCAGAAGGAATTGGATCAGATTCAATCACTTGGATTCCGTCGGAATCTGCGTGCCTATGAAACCCTTGCCGACGGAAGACTCGCCATTGAGAGGCGATTTTTCCTGAATTTTTCTTCCAATGATTATCTAGGGATTGCCCGGGATCCCAGGCTTCAGGAGGTTGCCGTCGAGGCAATGAAGAAGTGGGGGGTCGGCACCGGAGCATCCAGGCTGATCTGCGGTAACTTGAGGCCGCATATTGAATTGGAAGAGTCCCTTGCTGATTGGAAAAAATCCGAAGCCGGGATCGTTTTTTCAAGTGGTTATTCGGCCGCCATCGGTACTGTTAATGCCTTAGTCGATAAAAACGATTTGGTGATAACCGACCAACTGATCCACGCCTCCCTGATCGATGCAGCCCGGTTGAGCAAAGCAGAAATTCAAATCTACCCACATAATGATCTGAATGAACTGCAATGCCTTCTTGAGAAAGCCCAATCTCGTTTCCCGAGAAATTCCTCTAGAATTCTGATTCTAACAGAGTCCGTCTTTTCAATGGACGGCGATATAGCTCCGCTCCGGGAAATTGTTGAGTTGAAGGATCGGTTTGGAGCATGCCTCATGCTGGACGAAGCGCATGCGACCGGGCTGTATGGTCCGGAAGGAGCCGGTTTGTCTGCACGGGAAGGCGTTGAAAACCGAATCGAAGTTCGAATGGGAACACTCAGCAAAGCGTTGGGTGTCAGTGGGGGATTCATCTGCGGGAGTCAGGCACTGATTGACTTGTTGATTAACCGTGCCAGACCTTTTATTTTCTCCACTTCGCCGCCGGCGATGATATGTGCGGCCGCTTCTGAGGCACTGAGAATCGTTCGATCCGAAGAGGGGGATTGCAAGCGGACAAAACTCTGGGGACATGTTGAACTCATCGCTGCTGAACTGAGGGGGATTGTCAATCATTCATCATCGAATGCTTTCGGACAAAGTGCGATTTTCCCTTTGGTTCTAGGATCAGAAGAGAGAGCTATGGAAGGCGCTCAATGGGTCGGAAAAGAAGGGCTATTGATTCATCCAGTACGTTATCCCAGTGTGCCGAAGGGTGAGGCACGTCTGCGTATGACCGTGAGTGCAGATCATACCGAACAAGAGATTGAAACCCTGTTATCTTCGATCAAACGCTTGTATCGGGGAGGAGATAGTATCAAGCCTTAACCGAAAAAGCTATCAGGCGCAGAGAAAAAGGTCCTGATGGAACATGTTGTTGTAGCCTCGGTCATAGTCTCCAAACTTCTGCGTCTCTGCGGGATCATTTTTACGCACTTGGTGCTGCCTTGATATCCAGTCTGATGACGACCTCATTTCTGATCAGGTCATTTGGTTTTCCGGGATACACGATATCAAAATCGTTTCGCTTGATAAAAAATTCAGCGTTCATGGTGAGCCCGGATGATGTCACGTTGATCGTTGCCGGAAAAGTGATGCTCTTGCTTATCCCGTGAAGTTTGAAATTTCCGGTTACGTTGAACCCCTTTCCACTTTTTTCGATGGCGGTGGCCTCAAAAGTCGAAGAAGGAAAGGAGGCTACATCAAAGAAATCGGGGCTCTTCAGGTGCCCGGTCAGTCGTTGACTGTCCGACCAAGTGGAATCCATATCGATTTCAAAGGAGGTGCCGGTTGCAAGAATCGCCCCGTTTTCAACTTGAAAACTTCCTGTGAAGCGATTGAATCCTCCGCTTTGTGAGCCGGTGACCTTGGATCCGGTGAATTCAATTTTTGAATCCACTGAAAGTGTGTAAGTGGTTCCGGGAGCATCGACGACGCTCTGAGTCTTTTTCGCCTGAGTTACATCGGCCTCAACGACATCGTCGGCAGGATTTGAACATCCGGTCATCCATGTTGCGGCACTGGCGATCAGTAAGGATGCAAAAAGTTGTGTCTTCATTTGATTCTATTTGCTTTGATTGTTTTGTGGTCCATTCCTCAGGTGAAAAATTTTCCTGAGAATCGATTTCAAGATGAATCCGTCATCCCTTTTGAGACTGAGATGTTGGAACAACCCAGGAATACTGGCTTGGCTTACTTCAGCTAGACGAACAGAGAGTTGATATATTCAAGCAAGGTATTTATTTTATCGATATGAGTCACGCCGCAAATCTGGATAAAAAGTACATTTGGCATCCATTCACTCAAATGAAGGATTGGATAAAGCAAAAGCCCATCGTGATCTGCGAAGGTAAAGGGGCGGTTCTGAAGGATGATCAGGGGAATAAATACCTCGATGCCAACTCCTCTATCTGGACCAATCTACATGGGCATGCCCACCCGGTTCTCAACAAGGCAATCCAAGGTCAGTTGACCCGAATTTCACATTCATCCGGTCTCGGTTTGGCGAATGAGCCTTCTTCATTCCTGTCCCAAAAACTGACTCGCGCCGCCCACCCGGCTTCCTCTGCCCGATGGAACAACATGGTTCGTCTGAAAAAGGTCTTTTATTCGGACAATGGATCGACTGCTATGGAAGTCGCCCTCAAGTTGGCCTATGAGGCGGCACGTCGGACTCGCGGTATTCGGCATCCTGGTTTTGTATCTGTGAAGGGCGGTTATCATGGTGACACGGTGGGAGCTGTCAGTGTCGGCCACATCGATTTGTTCCATAAATCTTTTTCCGGGCTTCTTTTCAAATCTAAATCTGTGATGAGCCCGTACTGTTATCGCTGTCCTCACAACCGGGCAACGCCGGAGCGGCAGGATGCCAGGGACTATCGTAAATGCAAATGGGAGTGCCTGGATCCTGTCGAGAGTGCCTTTCGAACTCGAGGTGGGAATTCCCGTACGCGCAAGCCGGCCGCCATGGTGGTGGAGCCTCTGATGCAGGGGGCTGCAGGAATGATTCCTCAACCCAAAGGTTGGTTGAGTCGTGTTGCTGAGATTGTCCGTGGGCAGGGAGCCTTTTTAATTGCCGATGAAGTGATGACCGGATTCGGACGGACAGGAACTCTGTTTGCATCTCACCAGGAAAAGGTTCAACCGGATTTTATGGTTTTGGCCAAGGGGCTGACCGGGGGCTATCTCCCCATGGCTGCCACGCTGATGACCCAAGAGGTGTTCGATGCCTTTTTAGGTGATTACGGGGAGTTCAAGACGTTTTTTCACGGACACAGTTATTTCGGCAATCAACTGGGAAGTGCTGTGGCAGATGCCAGTCTGGGTTTACTTTCTCTGCCCGATAACCGCCGAAAACGAAAAAACCTCGAAAAGGAGCTTCGCAGGCTTTTGAAAGGATTATGGGTGCTGCCTCAGGTTGGAGACATTAGACAGGTCGGATTGATTGCTGGAATTGAACTGGTTAAAGATTGGAAATCACGACTCAGTTTTCCATTGAAGGATCAAGCGGGGATTCGGGTTTGCCAGAAAATGGCTGAAAAGGGAGTTCTGACGCGTCCGATCGGAAATGTGGTTTTACTGATGCCCCCTTACTGCACCACCATCGCGCAAGTTCGAAAGATGGTTCGAGTTTTGGAGGAGTCCGTTACCGAAGTTTTCAACCAGACCTAGTCCTGCGTGATTCCTTAATCCATCAGTTTTCCCCGGTTGGGGTTGGAATCTGCTCTTGGCCGGGTAAGTGGAATGACAAATCCTTGATGGGGTTTTCTCCGAAATCATAAAACACAAGATGAAGGTTCCGGGCATTTGCAGAAACTCGAAAGGTTGCCTTCCATGATTTTTCATCCGGAAAATCAACGGTTCCGGAAAGATTGTTCAATTTGATGTCATACGCGATGGGGGGGGCGGTTCCTGATAGTTCCAATTCATAGCTTTTTCTATCAGAAAATGCCGTTCGAGACATATTGGTAATTTGGAAAGTGCTGTTTGGAATCTGATAAAGAATGTCGGAGCGCTGGCTTGAGGCGAACCATTCAAAGGACTCCGAATCGGTTCCGACAAATTTACTGAACTGGTTCAGTACAGATCTGAAATGCTCCGATTCCAGTGGGCGTGTGACCAGGTAGGAAATATACGAGTAGAAGGTTCTTCGATACTTTGGGATAGTAAGAAGCCTTTCAAAAGAAGGGAACTTCCATGAAATCAGACCGTTGCCTCCGTAACGACCTCGTTGACTCCATGTCAGATCTGCATCCCAGGGAACCAGATACCAGAGTTGATCGACAGGAGATCTGTAAATGAAAGTATTCTTGCCTCGGTGCCTTCCCATGGTGTCCCAGTCATTGGCAACAGTTCTTGCTGCAATGACTCGGAGCCATTCATCAACCTGAATCATGGATTCGATGATCTGTTCAAATTCCTCGTCGGGGGTTACCGAAGGATCCATCAATCTGATCAGATTTAATAAGGGAGAAAAATTCTCGAAACCACCTTCGGCACGAGGTGGGAAATTCCAACGATAGAATTCAGGATCATCTGATTGGTAACGAAAATAGGTTTCCTGGTAGTTGCGTCCATAGCCTCGAAAGGATCCCCCTGAATTGGAAGCGACATCCAACTCCCAGTAGTCATCGATTTTATGAAGGAGACCTTGCCTGGAATTCGATGCTATCCGATCCGTTATTGAATCATCATAGAATGCGGATTCTTTGAACCATCGGGCTAGATAGTCTCCATCGACTTTTTCGACCTCTTCATAAAGCCCCCCTTCATAATCAAATCCGGGAAATCTAACTTCGACAAACTTTTGACGTGAATTCGGAGCATGAAGGGAATCGATCAACCAATAAGTAAGACGTTCTTTGGGGTTTCTGACGTCTCCTCTTTGTCCATCCAGCGTTAGTGACCCACGGCCATCGATAGATTCCGAACCGAATACCACCCGCCAGTTGTCATTGCTTCGGGTAAAGGGGCTGCCTCGTCGACGCAGTCCTACATTATATCGGATAATGGAGTCTCTGTAGACCAGAGTCGCATCCATCAGCTTGTTGGACATCTTGGGACGTTGTTCAGCTGCTTGCCACTCCTTGTCGGTTACCAAGAGGGTATAGATTGGTATGCGGGATGGATCAACCTTCAGACCGCTTGCGTAAAGGGCAGTTTTGAGTGGGGCACCCTTTGGAAATGCGCCTTCATTTCCCGTGACATCTTTCGCCGTGATGATGAATTCCACGCGTCCCCTGGGTTGAGTCGGGATTTCGCCGAACCATAGGTTCGATGTCCCCTCCGATGAACGGGTTGGTCGGCTCGGTTCAAGGATAGGATTCAGCTCTATACTTGACCAGTTTTTCCGGGATTCATGGCGGAAAAGAACTTTCGCAGATTCAATCCTGTTAATCGATGAGATCGGTATTTCCAATCGGACCGTTTCCTGAATTGTTGGGAGAACGGGTGATTGATGCGGGGTGCCGATAGCCGGCCGGGGATTGGGTTGATAGGCTGTATTGGCTACGGACGGTGTGGCGCCTTGTCCCGGAATGTTCAACCGATGAGTGGAGGCGAGACCTTGTCCAGGTGTTCTGGTGAGCAAAAGAGGGCATCCTTCCAGCCACCTCACCTTGAAGGAAATCGTATAAACCTGATCTTCCTCAAGTCTTTTCTGAAGGGAATAGCTGACGAAATTGTGCCGTGAGTTTCCTCTCCCTAAGGCGACCAGTTTCAAACATGAAGATCTATTCAAGGGCCCCGGAGAGATCACGTTGGATTCATCGTGTGTCCCCACGGCAATCCATTGCTCCGAAGGGGATTCGAAATCCTCTGAAACAAGGATCTGTTGGTTTTCATCCTCGATACGGAATTCGTCGATCAGGCAACTCCCAGAGTTCAGCAGCAACAGTTGAAAGGAATAGGAGTTTCCGATGTATGCCATTTTCAATGATTTGGTATAGCGGATTTCCTGCCATGCAGTTTTGGATGAAAGATTGCTTTTCTGCCAGGAGGCCGGGTGGCGGTTATCCAGATTCGGATGGATTAATTCAATACTGTTCCCCCAACCGTCCGCAAACTCGGGCCAGGGTGAGCCATCTGAGTATTTCACCTGATCGATCAGTAGACCTGCTGTATTCACCAAGCGAATTGTTTCTCCGGCGTGCGATAGGTTGCCTTGATAAGGCCCCAGGACAAGGGATTCGTTCAGACCATAACGGTCCCTGATAATCGAAGGATTCCGGGCGACCACAACAAAGCCGTGAGCCGGAATCTTATCCCCATTTTTAAACAGGTAACGGATACCTGAGTTCAGTTGATACCCTATCAATTCCAAATTTTTATTCCCGCGGTTGTAAAGTTCAATGAATTCCTCGCCTTCGTGTTCCGAGGTCGGGTGGTAATGGATTTCATTGATTATTAACGAGGGTGCCTCCAGCGATTCATTGGATCTGCCTGGAGTTTTCTGAGAAAGGGGATAGATCATTTCTCGTGGATGATTTTTCCCAAATGATCGATCGGTACCGTCAGATTTCATTTTACGGATCGGAGGGTATCGATCCAGGACTTTGAGCTTCATGCTGCTTGTTAAGAATGTCGGTCGATCGGATCTCAATGAGGCTAATGGGAAGTCGTCATTCCCGATGATCAGAAATCCGCGCTCCGGTATTTCCTTTAATTTTTTCAATGGGATTTTCTCCAGCTCAAAAGGATCGTCGGACAGAAACAAATCGGTGGTTGGAACAGAGGAATCGGAATCATTGGATAACTCTATCCAATCGTAGAATTCAGAATTGTGCTCTTGAGGATTTATATAAACTTCACTGATGAAGGGGAGTTTGACAGGGAATCGCTTTGTTGAAATTGTGTTCTTAGGCAACTCCGTCTTCATGCTGAGATCTGACGATTGATTACCATAGTTTTGGGCCTTGGACAGGATGCCAGGAGAACCACCAAGGGAAACACTCGCGATCCAGCTCGATGGATCTGTGGGATCGAGGAATGGATCTGAAATTTCAAGAGAATGTCCTGTTCCCTGAGGAATTGGAGTCCAGCTTTCACCGATGCCGTATTCGGCCTCAGCGGCAGCCGCACGTGCTGGATTTCGCAGAACAATTTTACCTCCGGAATTTTTCAGTTTTCCAGAGAATGGGCCGAAAAGGTTTTTGATTCCGGGATATACTTTGCTGAAGGCTGCTGGATCTGCTGCGACAACCAAGCATTCTCCCGTTCTTATTTGGGCGTTGCGAGGAAACTCATATTTTATCTCTCCCGTGATCCGCCATCCGGTCAAATTCTGATGGGGCGGTTCCGGGTTATGCAGTTCAATGAATTCCAGCTTGGATCCCTGCAGAGGTTGGTAATGAATCTCCGTAAAAACCAACCATGAAGCTGCGTTGCTTATTGAACCGGAAAGAAGTAGAAATATAAAGGTGACGTATAGGATAGTTGAGACCCATGATACCGATTCTCTCCGTTTGCCATTCATTGTGAATGGTGAGAGAATAGTAACGATTGATTAAATAATCAATGAAATAGACCCTTAGTAATTGATATCCAAAAGGACCGCCCAATAATTCCCATTCAGGAAAATCCTATGAAACGGAAATCGACAGAGTATTTGACGATGCGGTAGGATATTAAACGTGAGTTTGCCCAAAGAACCGCTCATTGTAGCCTGGAGTCGCCGGAAGATCGCTCAATTAAAAAAAAACTGACCTTGGATGCCTGATGAATTAGGCTTCCAGGTAATTAATTCCCCCCTTTTTCTTATTATGGAAGTCTTCAAAATCAGACAGCAGTTTTCCAGGCCGGTTATCGGAAATCTGGAGCAAGAGTTGATTAGCCGCCTGGAGTCGCAAGCAGGCTCTGTGTCCGTTGGGGCAAAGATTGCGGTGGCCGTGGGCAGTCGGGGTATTCAGAATCTGTCGACAATTGTTCACGTGGTGATCCGTTACCTGAAGCAGAAAGGGGCTCTCCCTTTTATTATTCCGGCTATGGGTAGTCATGGGGGAGCGACCGTTGAAGGGCAAGCGGCTCTACTTGGCGATTACCGAATTACAGAGGCAGCCATGGAGTGTCCGATTCGATCCGACATGGACGTGATCACCTTGCCGCAGGACGGATTGGAAACTCCGATTTATATGGATCGCCTGGCCTTCGATTCGGATGGAGTCGTCTTAATCAATCGGATCAAAGCCCATACTGATTTTCAGGGTTCGCACGAAAGTGGTCTGGTGAAGATGTCTGTCATCGGTCTCGGAAAGGAAAAGCAGGCTTTTGAAATTCATCGTCATGGAATTCGTGGTTTGAAGGAATTCGTTCCTCAAGCGGCTCGGAAAATTCTCTCCTCTGGCAAGATTCTG
>DUCD01000024.1:0-2462 GCA_012959985.1 Verrucomicrobiales bacterium
AAAAGATGCTTAGGAATATCATCGAAGAATACGGAAATCATTATCATTACGAAAGGAATCACCAAGGAAGAGACAACGAACTGATTGACACGACACATCTGAGTGAAGAAGCGAGTGGGAAAATTGTGAAGATGTCGCGACTCCGCGGCGTGTTGAATTACTACGAACGGCAAGCAGCCTAAACCGGAAAGAGTTCACAAAAGGGAAGGGGAATGAAGTAGAGAAAACAAAAAGGTGGACGAATACGAAATCGGCACAATTCCTTGAGGAAAAGTGAATCGAAATCTCGCTCAAAAAGAAACTGAAAAACAGAAAAGAAGAACAAAAATGAAAGGAACGGATTGAGTTGCAGAAATCAGGTTCATTTTTTGACTTCGATCTAATATTTGGACAGGACGGGCTTCAGCGTCCAGAACAATGTGCTTAGTTTTCCTTTGAACTGATTTCTCCCACAGTCGTTGGATATTCTCCTTGTCTGCTAAAACACCGATGAGACAGAAGGTTTAGAATCCTCGAATCAGGTAATTCATACTCCGAGCTAAAGCCCAAGATGTAGGAAACGAAGTGAAAACCAATAGGAGAGACCGAAAAAGGGCGAGTAATAGAAAGAAAAAGTGCCACTTAAGTGCCAGCACTGTCTGGAAATGCCCGGTATTGTCCTGTATTGCGCAAAAACACCTATCCTAGGTATTTTCTGTAAATCTCCTGAAATGAAGTGCTTATAATTCCACGATGGTAGCGGGGGCAGGATTTGAACCTGCGACCTTCAGGTTATGAGCCTGACGAGCTGCCGGGCTGCTCCACCCCGCGGTCAACGTGGATGGGGAAATTAGTGCCGTGCTAAAAATAAGGCAAGGGATTTTTTGATTTTTTTTATTCGGAGTGCAAGGAGGTGGGAATACAAGCACGCGGAGTGATGTAATGTTGTGTCGGATGCTCCAGTCAAAGGGCCGTTGGCTGCGTCGGGAAGGATGCGGGGCCCGTTGAGCCTGCCCATTCTGCCTGCTTCCTTTAGCCTATTCAGTTTGATAGGCTCATTGGATGCGTTCGAACATGATTTCTCGGCTTGTATCCTTTCTCCTGTTGTGTGGATTTGTGGGATCGGTGGGGTCCCAACCCGTGAACGTATCCGGTCCATTGCCGGAAGTTCGTGTTGATTCAGTTCGGCGTGTTTTCCACAACGGAGAACATAATGCATTCACGGATCTGGTGAAATTTCAGAACCGTTTCTATCTGGCATTTCGGACCTGTCCAGATGGGCATGGAGTGCATCCGACCTCATCCATTGTTGTTCTTGCCAGCGAAGATGCCATGGACTGGAAACCTGTGCATCGGTTTCAAGTTCCGAAACGCGATGTTCGGGATCCTCATTTCCTGGTTTTTCAGGACAAGTTGTTTGTCTACACAGGCGCTTGGTATTGCGGTGAGACTTCACCGAAAAGTTATGAAATCAACCAGCATCTCGGATATGCGGCATGGAGTCAGGATGGGCAAACGTGGAACAGTCCGGTAATGTTGGAGGGAACCTATGGGCATTATGTGTGGAGAGCCGCTGAGTTTGGTGGAAAAGCTTATTTGTGCGGTCGACGTAAACATCGGTTTGGTGAGTCCAAATCCAGGGCGGAGCGCGATCCGTTGATCGAGTCGGCTCTGCTGGTCAGCGATGACGGCTTGATCTGGAAAAAACAGGGGCTTTTTCAATTGGAAAACGGGGATGAGACGGCTTTTCTATTTGAACCGGATGGAGCTATCCTTGCTGTTGCGCGAAGTGGTTCGGGGCTGAATGCCCAGATTTGCCGAGCCAAATCCGTGGACCATGAGTTTGTGCGAAGCAATCTGGATCGCTATATCGGAGGACCGTTACTCGCAAAGTGGAATCAACATTACCTGGTTGGCGGCAGAAAATCGATCCATCAGGCTGTGACCTCGTTGTATTGGTTGGAAGGAGATCGTCTTCATGAATTCGCCGAACTGCCCAGCGGGGGAGACAACTCATACCCTGGATTTATTCAGCTGTCGGAAAATCGGGCCGTTGTTTCCTATTACTCCAGCCATGAAAAAGACGCTGAAGGCAAAACCATCACCGCGATTTATTTGGCGGATCTGACATGGGTGAAGTAGTCATGCCTGAGACCCGGAGGACTCGGCGGAGTTTCATTCGAGGATTTTTAAAATAACCATGTTCGAATCCTTTAAATGTAATGAATTGGACACTGCCTACCTCACCCCCGTGTGCTCCTAAAACTAATCCTTTGTGACCGGTAAGTCTCCCGGTCTTGTCAATCAGGATGACGACATGTCCGTGCCACTTGTTGCCGTTCGTGGCATCATAATACCCATAAACCAAAAGGTCACCGATATCAGCATCCCTGATAGGTGCTGGAGTGAGTCCGGTGAATCGGGTTAGCCGTGCCATGGCCAAAGTGCTATAGAATCTTTGATAGGGTTTCCCGATGGAACGG
>DUCD01000024.1:2511-8164 GCA_012959985.1 Verrucomicrobiales bacterium
AGTCAGTCCCTCCCCACTTGTAAGGAGTTCCTATTGTTGCGGAAGCTCTTTCCCGCAGTTTACGGAACTCGATTCAAATTTTCGGGAGTGTTGCCGGTTCATTCTGATTCAGGGGGACAATCCGGATGGGGCTGCCTGCCTCCTGGCTGGAAATTGTTGTCAGGATGCAAAGACAAACAAGTGTCAGAATTCTGGATGAGATTCGCATACAACTAAAACTGAGGCTCCCATTGAATGGAAATAAAGTGATGGGACATTAGGCCGGAGTCAGATTATTTCCGAGATGGGTTGACCCTGTTCGACCAGATAACGGGGACGCCCCGTCGGGTCCATAATTGTAGTCTGGCGGGGATCGATTCCTAGATTGTGATAAAGGGTTGCCATGATGTCCTGGTAATGGACGGGCCTTGAATCCGCCTCACCGGCGAATCGGTCCGTCGAACCGATGACTTGCCCGGCTCTCATGCCACCTCCTGCCATCATGGCCATACCGACCCTTGGCCAATGGTCGCGCCCGCCATCTTTGTTGAGCTTGGGAGTTCTTCCGAATTCTCCCCAGGCCACGATGGTGACATCGTCCAGCATCCCCCGTTCATCCAGATCGGTGATCAATGCGTGAAGGCCGTGATCGAAAATCGGAATGGTGTCCCTCATTCTTGGATAGTTGTACTTGTGAGTGTCAAAATCGCTGATGGAAAGGCTGACAACCCGGACTCCGGCTTCCACCAGTCTCCGAGCCAGGAGAAACTTCAAAGTGGCCTTCGGCTCATCACTGGTATAGAAGCGCTCGCCTTTTGACTTCATTCTGAGTGTGTAGCGTTCCACGATTTTCGGATCTTCCCGGTCGAGGTCCATTGCTTCGGCAAAGGATCCGGAAGTAAGAATGTTAAATGCCTGTTGGGTGAATTTATCCATGGCTTCCATGTATCCACTTCGGTCGATGGCTGCCGATAATCGATCCAAACCCTTCAGGAGGCCCATGCGGTCATCAAGGCGCCCGACAGTGATTCCTTCTTCAAGACTCATGGAGGTGGTATGGCTTGATCCGAGATTAGCCAATTCCTTCTGCATGGCTTTTTCCAGCTCACGATGAAAGAGCTTAGAAATATCTGGGCGAAATGATTTGAAGCTGGGTCCCAGAAAACCGGGGCGTGCGCTGTTTCTGGCCAAAGGCCTGCCCTGCAGCAGGTCTATGTAGGCCGGGATCGGGTCCTTCGGAGTTCCCATGAGTTTGTTGATGACACACCCCATAGCGGGGCGACCTCCGATGGAAGCCAGGTCCTTGGCATCGAACCCCGACAGGCATTGAAAAGCGTCGTGCCTGGAGGCCGCTCCTACCAGAGAACGAATGAAAATCAATTTGTCCGCGATGGACGCCGTGCGAGGCATCAGCTCAGAGACATGAAATCCGGAAATTCGGGTGGGAATGGATTCCAGCTCACCTCGGTATTCGATCGGGACATCTTTCTTTATATCGATCATATCCATTTGAGGTGGACCGCCATCCAAATGAATATTAATGACTGCTTTATGGGAAGAACCTGTGTCCGCGGCGGTTTCGGCCCTGAGAAGATCGGCCAGGCTGAAGCCGGCAATACCCAGAGAACCCGCTTTCAGAAAACCGCGTCGGGTCACCTCATCGCAGTGTCGAATCGGATTTCCAGGAAAAGTCAGCATGGGTTGACAAGGGTCCAGTAGTCGTCAGGCATAGTCATATTGAGTGGTCCTTAACTCTGGAACCATAAGCGTTTTTTGTGATATCGAAAGTAAAAACGTCAGGGATTGCCTGAAAAGGGTTCTCTATCAGTAGCCGAACTTTTACGAGTTCCGAGGGATTTGTGGTTCCATTGCTGTTGGTGCTCACCCATAGACCCACCCCGGCTGCGCCACTCCCTCTGTGGAGGGGGCTTGGTCACCATTCCCGGGAGGGGATTGACAGGGAAGAAAACTTCGCAATGGAATTGAATTTCCATTAAACATTTCCATGTATCTATAACAACCCATGAACTTATATTTTGGAGATCTTCACAATCATTGTGGAATCAGCTATGGGCATGGCTCGCTTGCCGATGCCTTGGCGAATGCCCGGGAGCAATTGGATTTTGTTTCAATCACCGGACATGCTCATTGGCCCGATATGCCCGAACGGGGAGGTGCGGTAGATGACATCATCGACTTTCATGAAAAAGGTTTTTCAAAACTGAAACGATGCTGGAATGAATCCATGGAAGAACTTCGGGCGGCTGACTCGGATGGAGGATTTGTGGTGTTCCCCGGCTTTGAGGTTCACTTTTCGGATTGTGGTGATCGGAATATCGTTTACCAGAACCTGGATGGGCAGCCGCTGTATCCCGATAACCTCGATGATCTTCATCAACAACTGAGAGATCTGCGCAATCATGGTTACGATTCCATCGCCCAACCTCATCACATCGGTTATCTAAAGGGAACCCGGGGAATTGACTGGGATACTTTTTCATCCGAGTTTTCACCCTTTGTGGAATTAGTTTCCATGCACGGTTGCTCCGAAGCCAGCGAGGGGACACGTCCTTTTCTTCACAGCATGGGGCCTTCCGATTGCCTGAGCACCATTCAACAGGGTCTTTCCCGGGGACATGTCTTCGGCGTAACCGGTGGGACGGATCATCACAGTGCTCATCCAGGCAGTTACAGTCATGGACGCCTGGGAGTCTGGGCTACCGACAATTCGCGACGTTCGTTATGGGAAGCGTTTTATGCCCGACGGACGTATGCGTTGACCGGGGACAATATCCGCATGAATGTCCTGATGAACGGCCGCCCGATGGGCAGTCAGATTCCTCATTGTCGTGAGCGTCAGTTTGAAATTGAAATCACCGGTGGGGCTGCCATTGATTCGGTGGATCTCATTCGAAACAATCGAATCGTCAAACGATTCTGCAACGAGAATATTCTGACAGACTTCAATGACCGGGTCCGCACCATCATTCACTTGGAGTTGGGTTGGGGGCGCAGGAATCAACCGGTTAGATGGCAGGGATCTCTCGAAATCCTGGACGGGAGTATTCTTCAGATTGAACCGAGGTTCCGCGGACGGGAAGTCGTTTCTCCTCTGGAAGGCAGGGATGAAAAATCGTTTTACGAGTCGGAGATTCTGAACATGGAAAACCGAAGAGTTGAATTCAAAACCGTAACCTACGGTAACCCCAACAATCTGACCAATGCGTCTCAGGGAATTGCGCTCCATGTTGATATGCCCATTGAAGCTCCGGTTAGAGCCGTTCTGAATGGACGTTCCATCGAGTGGAAACTTCGGGATCTATTGCAGGGAGCCCGAAGCGGTAGACTGGGGGAAATCGATTCTCCGGCCTGGCGGTTTCACCGGGCGCCTCATCCAGATGAATTTGTCTGGAACTTAAAGTGGAAAGAAGAATCGGATGAGAAAGCATACTATTATGTCAGAGTGCGTCAGGCAAACGACCAATGGGCATGGAGTAGCCCGATCTTCGTCGGTGATTGATCTTTATGTAGCGTAGCGTTTACAATTCTGAGCTATGATTCGGATAGGGATAATAGGTTGCGGAAGGATTCTGGCAGCTCATCTCAGGGGGTACCGACTATTGAAAGAGGCCGGTTATGGTGATTTCAAGATCACCGCGCTATGCTCGCGTAAGGCTGAAGATGCCTGGGGATATGTGCAACGAAACGGATCCTATACCCAACGACCGGCCGTCAGCCGGATTCCCAATGATCCTCTTGGAATCGGGAATGAGTTTCTATCGGATTTTCAGGAAACAGACTCCGTCCAGGTTTATACTGATTACCGGGAACTGATTACCGTAGGCTGTGTCGATGCCGTGAATGATTTTACGGTTCACGGTTTGCATCACTTGGTGGGAATGGCAGCCTTGAAAAATGGAAAACATCTTCTGACTCAAAAACCGCTTGCTGTGACCATCAAGGCTGCAGCAAGACTGGTTGAAGCCGCCGCCGAAGCCGGCGTGACCTTCGGGGTATTTGAGAATGCGAGGCAGCGTCTAGCCACCAGGCAGTGGCAATGGTTGTTGCGTAGTGGATTGATGGGCAAACCTCAAATGGCTCTGATGGGGAATGTCGGAACTTGGTGGGCTCCGGCTCAGATTGTAGCAGAAACACCTTGGCGTCACTGTCTTTGTGAAGGTGGCGGTATCAGTCTGGACTTGGGGGTGCATCAGTTCGACATCATTCGGTCCGTGATGGGGGAGGTGGATTCGGTTACAGCTCGGACTGATATTGTTGAGCCGATCCGTTCCACTTTCGATGAGACTGGCAAAGTTTTGTTGGATCGAATCAAATGTGATGCGGACGATACTTTTTATGCTTCATTTGCCGGTCGAAACAGTTCCGGTAGCGGAACCCTCTTCGGCAGTTGGGCAGGGGGCGGCGCTCCGACCGTGCTGGGAAATGGGCCGACCTTTTACGGAAGCAAGGGAAGAGTCTCAGGCGATGAACTGCATTTGTCCGGTGAAATGGGTCCTGAGAGTTTAAGCGAGAAATATTTTTCTTCAGCCTCACCCTCTACCCGGGAACGGAATCAACCCTTCGGTCTGACCAATGAATTTGCCATTGCCCAGTATGACTGGCTTAAGGCAATTCAGGAAGGAAGACAACCGGAAGTGGACGGCAACGAAGGGCTCATCGATCTGGCCTGCGCTTATGCAATTGTTGAGTCGGCTCATTCCGGGCGAACGGTAAAGGTCGCAGAGGTTCTCGATGGTTCCGTTTCCGCTTATCAGGATGCCATCAATCAACATTACAATATTTGAATAGTTTAAAGCCCACTTTGCCGCATACACATCATTCTTCATATTCATGTGTATGAAGAGGACCAATAAGTAGGCTCCATGATCCTCGTCGATACCAGCGTCTGGATTGATTTTCTAGATGGTACGGACAATCGGCAAACGGATCATTTGTCTACATCCCTCGATTCAGAAATCCCTATATTTTATACTGGAATTATTTTGCAGGAAATTCTGCAGGGTTTTCATAACAAAAAACAACAGGCATTCATTAAAGCTGAATTCAGAAAGCTGCTGTCAGTCACACCTTCGATCGATGATCATATAAAAAGGGGCAGAGATATTCACTACATGTCGAAGAAAAGGATTTCCTATCAGAAAATCAATCGACTGTCTCATATCTGCCCTATCAAGTCATTGCAATCTATCGCTATCAGGTTGAGACAAAGACTTTGCTTGCGTCGCAAAATGCTTTCCACTGACCAGAATCCTCAAAGCCCAAGTTGAATGATTTCCGAAAACAGATACGTTTCGGCTTGGGGGAGTCGGTAAATCGTCAGTCAAGGATTTATGAATAAGAACTCTGTCTCGATCATCTCCAAACGGCTAATTGCCTCTGTTCTTAGGGTGAACTCAATACAGAAAGGCCGAATTTCAGAGGTGATTGTGCCGGTGTGAGCTGGCCCAGAGAATTATTCTGGAATTTTTTTGAAAAAATCATTGCAGTCGAGGGCTGTGTAGGGAATATTGACCGCTCTCCCGTCGGAGAGTAGCTCAGCTTGGTAGAGCACCTGGTTTGGGACCAGGACGTCGCAGGTTCAAATCCTGTCTCTCCGACCAATTCCTTAATGTTTTTTGGGTTTTTAAAAAATAACCCGTCTTCTTACACCCTC
>DUCD01000025.1:0-1042 GCA_012959985.1 Verrucomicrobiales bacterium
TTGAAACAAAAACCTGAAGGGGTGATACCAGGAATTGGCGTCGGAACGAAATCCACTGCGCGCGTTTTTATAATCCTCCAGAGTCATGCGCACCTGCCTGGGGTGCTCCTTGAATACTAATCCGGTCTGCAGTTCTCCTGACGGATTCGAGATAACGAGTCGATAGGTCAAGGGAGACTCAACCGAGCCGAAACGGGGAAGAATTCGATCCACATCGATCGGACATCGAAACCGTAATGCAAATAGCGAGGAAATCAGAAGGACTCCTCCGAGCAATGTCAGAATCTGATGGGACAATGAGGTCTTCATATCGATTCCCATCGTTCCCGCAATCAAAGCAGCCAGGAGAAGGATACTCCCTGCCGGAGTAAGCCAACGGTGAATCAATCGGTAGAAAAAAATGATTCCCCGATAAAGTTGGAGAAACAACCAATTCATCTTATTGTTACCATCAAACTGGAACCGGAACTTTCTCCAGCACTTCTTCCACCAGGCTTCGTGTATCAGCACCGGCAAAGCCGGCTTGCGGATCCAATGTGATTCGATGAGCCATCACCGAAACCGCCATTTCCTGTATCTGCTCCGGCAGGACAAAAGAGCTGCCGGAAAACAACGCCTCGGCCTGGGCAGCCTTCATCAAAGCAAGAGAAGCTCGTGGACCGGCGCCCAGTTGAACCCCGACAGCCGTCCGCGTCGCTGTCGTCAAATCGACAATATACCGTTTTAATTCATCGGAAACCCTTATTCGTGTCACCGAAGTTTTCAACTTTTCAATATCGTCCACCGTGCAGCAGGGCTTGATCGTTTCCAGGGGATGTGAATTTTGCTGATCCGAAAGAATGGCAACTTCCTCCTCGGGCTGGACATAGCCAAGGTTGGATCGCAGAGCAAACCGGTCCATCTGCGCTTCGGGCAAAGGGTATGTTCCGCGAAATTCTACTGGGTTCTGTGTGGCAATTACGAAGAAAAATCCGGGTAACCTCCGTCGTTCCCCTTCCACGCTGACCTGGTTTTCCGCCATGGCTTCCAACAGCGCTGACTG
>DUCD01000025.1:1066-4759 GCA_012959985.1 Verrucomicrobiales bacterium
CTTGGGCGTCGCGCGATTGATTTCATCCGCAAGAAGAATGTTGGTGAACACCGGTCCTTCATGAAACTCGAACTCCTGTTCCTTCTGGTTGAAGATCGACACACCCAGAATATCGGAAGGAAGCAGATCCGGAGTAAACTGAATTCGCCTGAACTTGGCATCGATGGAAAGAGCAATGGCTTTGGCCAGAGTGGTTTTTCCGGTTCCCGGAAAGTCCTCAAGCAGGAGATGCCCTCCGGAAGCTCCCGCAGCCAGGACCTTTCGAATCGAAGAGGATTGCCCCTTCATGACTTTCTCAATATTCTGAGATATTTTAAGAAACACCTCCCGAGCCTCTGCAAATTCTTTATCGGACATCGTTGAACAGGATAAACTCTAGTGAACTATTCAACACAGATTAACAGGGAAAGCTTCAGGGATTTGGAACAAAACTCTGACATGAGCATCAGCGCGCGCTGAATCCGGCCCTCTCGCTAAAAGACACCACGCTCAGAGAGCGTGCTCTATCCCGTTGGTTCAACTATTTAATTATGGCGGTTGCTTCGATTGAATCGGCCGGTCTGAATGGGGATTCTTTCGAACTGGATTGCTTCGGCTTGTGGAAGCGGCGCTCCCAATTTGTCGAGAGCATTACCAAGGTTTTCAAGTGTTTCCGGATTGGGGATTTCTGCGGACACGGATTGGGGAATTCCTTCAGAAGCCTGGGCAACAGGGTCATCGTTTTCGGCGACGGTATCGAGCAGATCGTTTGAAGTAATTTGGTTGTAAACTTCAAGCTCTTCAGGAGAGAGAAGCAAAGCGAGTTCCTCCTGTGCTGCTGACTGAAGTTGGAGTATTGCCGCATCGATTGATTCCACATTCGGGATATGGCCGGAAGCCTGTTTGGACAACAGATTGAGATAAGCTTCCTGTACCAACTGTCTGATCTCCAAAACCTGTCCCGCATTTTCCGGACTGATCTGCAAGACATCCTGAAGGTATTCCGAATCGATTTCTTCCAATGATATCCGGCGCGTCAATTTTTGTTCGGAATGAGAAATTTCAGAAACAATCAAATCGAAGACTGCCGATTCTAATTCTTCCCAGATTTCGTCGGTTGTCGGAAAAACGGGAGGTTTTCGATTGGATAATTCCAGAACTATTTCGACCAGGTTCTTGTATTGGTTCCGGTAGTATTCCAGTTCCTTTTCCAAAACCGATATTCGGCTCTGCACTTCGGGCTCCAAGGATACGTAGGCAGAGGGTTGAATACCGGACGGCAAATGCGTCTGGTCCAAACGGCTGTGAACGGCCTTCCAGGATAAAAAACTCCCGATGCCAATTCCGAGAATCCCGTAAATAAAAGTCTTCATTAGCGACTCTTCTGTTTCTTTGAGAATAGCAGTGAACGCAATTATTTCCAGAAGAAAATGGGAGTGATTTGAACCGGATGGTAGTGGGGGGTGTCTCAGTGCATTTGAAATCACGCTGGAAGCTGGGAGTACTGCCCTCAGCGCGCCGCTTCATACAACTCCCCATTCAAATCACCAGCCGCGCCCTGAGACAGGATTCCCCACCGGAATTCAGCCTATTGCATCTCTATCTGCTCCTTAAGGCAGGACAGAAATCGGGTATTCCACTTTGAGTTCGTCCAAGCTCGCTCGAATAAGGAAATCGCCTGTTTTCTTCAGTTGAAAATGCATTCCAAAAAAACTGCTTTCTCCCGGCTTTAACAAGGGAGGTAGGAATCGTCCCTTAGTGATGGCCCCCCCCTCCGGATCTGTGGCGTGGAATAGTTCCATCACGACTTGTGTTGGAAGATTCATGACTGCTTCCCCTTCATTTGACAGAAGAAACAACGCGAGAGCGGCATCACCCACCTTGAATTCCCGTCGATCATTCAGGAGCGGCACGAGCGACAATTCCGCACCATCGGTTACTGTGAGTTGAAGTTCCTGAGTCGCGGTCATTCGGCCATCACCAGCCAGCAGCAAAAAGGTGTGGACTCCAGCCTGTTTTCGGGTGGGGGACCACTCAAGACGGTAGGATTCTCCGTCGATTTTGATCAACTTCACCCCTTCAGGAAGGTCATTTGAACCCTCTTTCTTTTTCAAAAACACATTAAGAACGGGCTCTTCATCCGGGTCGTTCACCAGAAAGGTTCGCGCGAAAGGAACGCCCACTTTCAGCTCAAATGAAGGAGGATCCAGGTGAATCACGGGGGCTCGATTCAGATCGGGAAACTCATGAAGATAAACATGCCAGTTCAGGAACCGGTGATCACTCCAAGCCAGATAGCGTCCCGATATAGTGGGTTCGGTTTGATCGCCTTCATCGGTAACCAATGGATGTTCTTCTCCGGTATTAAGATCGTAATAGAAAATATCCCAGTTTCCGTTGCGGAAATCCTGCCAGGCGATGCGATTCTGCGAGATGACCGGACGGCTCCGGAATCCTGAAGCATCGGTAATCTGTATTTCTTTGCCTTCGTTGAGATCGAACAGGTAGATCTGAGGATTTTTATGACGGAAATCCGTCCAGACTATACGCTCTCCCGAAATTTCCGGTGTCGTCTGAGCGGCTTCATTCTCGGTGATCTGAATCACCGGACAACGATCCAGAATCGGACAGTCGGAAAAATCGGCCATATAGATATCCCAATTTCCATTCCGCAGATCCATCCAGACAATTCGGCTTCCGTCGATCTCCGGCGCAAACTGAGCTTTCGGATTTCGGGTGATGGAATGCTCCCGGTTTGTTTCGAGATCGAATAAGTAAATGTTGGCATTCCCTTTCCGGTAATCCGTCCATACTAGGCGTGAACCGGAAATTGCGGCTTCGAACTGATCAGCGATTTCATTCGGGATGCGCCGGGAGAAACCGGTTTCAAGGTTCTGGTAGAAGACGTCCGGGTTACCGAATGATCTTCCTTCCCAAATAACACTCGGCCCCGAAATGGCCGGCCAGAATTGGAGAGAAGGCTCGGTCTTGACCGGGAATTGTTCTTTGCTCAATGCGTCATACAACAAGACCTGCGGGATTCCCGAGCGATTGTCTTCCCAGACCAAACGGTGATGCGAAAGGTTTGGGCGGGACTGAAACCGCGACTCGGGAGCAACCCGTAAAAATGGAGGTTCCAGAGCAATCTGAATATAGTGGTTGAACTGGCGCCCACGCGGGGACATTGCCTGGAGTCGAATCCAATAGTTACCGGGTTTGAACCCGGCCACATTCCATGTGGCAAGAACGTCATTGACAATGGGTTTACGGCTCGGTGCCCGCATGGGTTGCCAATTCCGAGGCACTGCTTCATCGCTGTAATAAATCATATGAAAAATCAGACCGTCTCCGGCAACCGTTCCTCTGAACTCGATCTGCTCTTGCTCTGAAGAAACAAACTCGTAATTCATTGGAGAATCAATCATCACATCAAGCGGGACTCCCATGGTGACCGAATTTTCGACATTGATACGTCCAAAGCCCGAGTCCATATCGTAGCCATAAGGCCGAATATCAGCGGCACCGGCTCGAATCATACTTCGCACCTGTTGAATATCGAATTCAGGATAGGCTGACATGATAAGGGCGGCTAACGCGGAAACATGGGGCGCGGAAAAGGAAGGCGCGGAAACCAGTTCATACCGGTTTCCCGGAACCGTAGTCAGGATCTGGGTTCCGGGAGCAATCACATCGATGAACTCTCCCGTCTGAGAG
>DUCD01000025.1:4769-44082 GCA_012959985.1 Verrucomicrobiales bacterium
CCACACCCCGACTTTCGGGCCAGGTGGTGGTTAGGGACATCCAGGAAATCCGCCTGACCGACCGTGACGGTTTCCAACATATTCTGTGGACTGTAGAACTTCACCTTGTCTCCCTGGTTACTGACAGTGAAGACAACCATGACGCCAGCATTCACGGCACGTCGAACCGCGTTCTCGAGTACGGGGTTTATGGTGTTGAATGCCGCTGCAGTCAAACTGTTGTGAATAATATGAGCGCCCATCTCAATGGCATAGTCGTATGCGGCGGCAAACTCATCTTCACTTCCACCCCTTTGATCACCAAGGATTTTAAGAGGCATGATACGGGCTCGGGGCGCCACGCCGATGATTCCAGTTTCATTGTTACCGGCCGCGGCGATGATTCCGGAAACCCGTGTGCCATGCCCATTCGTATCTCGGGGATCGTTGTTCTGATCTGCAAAGTTCCAACCGATCAGGTCATCAACGAATCCGTTGCCGTCATCATCCACTCCGTTGTAATCCTCTTCATCCGCAAGACCATTGCCATTGAGGTCTTCCCCAGCATTGACCCAAATATTCTGCGATAAATCTTCATGAGTGTAATCGATGCCGGTATCCACTACCGCAACCACAATTCCTTCACCCTGGGTTAAATGCCAAACTCGGTCCGCCCGGATTCGTTCCAGATTCCACTGCTGATCGAACATCGGGTCGTTGGGCGGTCCCTGGGGAAATGCGCCGAACCGGGACAGGAAATCGTTGATGAAAGGATTGAGATCCGACGGGGCAGACAGATTGAAAGAAGACAGGACAACAATCATCAACGGGAGGAGGATCGTCCTCACTGTTGCCGCTTTTGATAACCTATCCCTGTAGAAGCACATTTTCACTGCTGATGTAACAGAACAGAATCTCAATGGGTGTGGGAGCCCCTCAGATTGCAATCTGTATATATTCGATCGGATAAAAACACCAGCATAATAAAGGTTATTTCAAAACGGACAAGTAAGCGACCAGGTCGGCTGCATCCTGTGCAGTCACATCTCTGAGAAGTTGCTCAGGCATCAGCGAAACAGTTTGTGCATCCATTGACGAAATCAGGGTTGAGGGGATTTCAATAATCTGCGATACCGTATCTCTCATGACGACACCCGATTCAGTTCGCTCGACGATGAATCCTGAATACAGCTCGTCATCTGTGGTTTCGATCAAGTAGGATTTAAATTCAGGGGCGATCACTGCAGATGGATTCATGATGCTTTCCAGGATTAGTTCAGGCGTATATCTGGAACCGATTTTCGATAAATCGGGACCCATGAAACGGCCCTGACCGTTTATTTGATGACAGGCTTGGCATTGCATTCCATCGGATGCAAAAAAAAGATTTCTCCCTCGGTCTGAGTCCCCTTCCAACTGGAGTATATCGTCCGGGTTGATTCGACTACCAAGAAGTTTGGAGCGTTTTTCCTCGGGAAGAAACCGGTCGAACAATTCCCGGATCGGGATCGCATCATGGCGGCTACCGGCATCGACCACTTTTTCTGCGAATTCAGGGGCCAGCAAACCTCTATCCACAGCCCTGAGATATCGCAACGCACCCGAGGTAGAGATCAACCCCTTTTCACGAAAATTCCGGGCCGAGAAATTGAACGTATCTTCAAGTCCCGGGGACACCAAATTGCGTATCCACTGGTAGATCAATTCCACACCTTCCCGGTCAACACGGTAAGACGCGAGATGAGGCATTCGACTTCGCCCGATTTTGGAAATGCGATAATAGAGAGCGGAACGGAAAGGATCTCCTTTAGCGATGACCCGGGCGTCCTGAATACCAAACGATCCCTGCAGTGGAACTTCTTCCATCATGTGCATTTTCTCCGGATGCAGATGGTAAGTCATCAGGCTTGGCACCGACCCACCGGCATTCCGGGAATGACAATGAGCACAGTTTACATGAAGATAACTTCTCGCCCTGGCAGTCAGGTCTGTCTCCGGATTGTAGGGATTCACCAATGCCTTTACCGGACGACGTGAAGGAGCACCCGAAAGCAGTTTCATATCGCGCAATCTCTGCATTTCCGATTCCGGTTCCGGTTCCCTTTTATCGGGAAAGGCAGTTGGCATAGTTAGTTGTTCCGAGCGGAATGATAGAACGCCCTTTCTCCAGGTATTATGGCAGCGCAAACATTCGCTTCGACTGGAAGTATTCCAGACATGAATGGAATCAGGTGAATCAGTTTCCCCTATTGGGAGTTGGACTTGTGCGCCACTTCCGTCAACAAGTTGAGCCTCATCCTGTTCGTCATTCCACAGATAGGCATACGCATTCCAATTGCCTTTTTCATAGTGAAGCAACTGCGTTTCGACTCGCCGTCCGGATTCCGGAAGAGACAGCGTTTTAAGGAAAACCGTATTCTCCGGAAAACTCCATTCACGACGATTCTGTCTCACCGATTTATTTCCGGGAACCGCGATCCAACGTTCTGAATCCGCTCCGTCCGACCAAAGTTCGGCGTTAATCTGATAAGGAACAACGCCCGGCGCCGGCGAATGATCAGCCATTGAGGAAAAAAGGCCGGTCTCGCTGAGTCTGCGCGGAAAGTCATGATCGAGTTCCGAGTCGGGATTCGGTTCAAGGCGATACATGTCCCCCTCATTGTGTGCGGCAATGTAGAGTTCCCCGGAAGGGTCTTCACCGAAACCAACAATATGGATATGTGTATCCAGAAGTTCCTGATGCCAAGTCACTTGATTATTCGATTGGCGAAGCCCCCAAATCTTTCCGGTTTCATAATCTCCGTAAATGTAGGCTCCGTAAAGCTCAGGCAATTCACTTCCACGATAAACAAATCCTCCGGTAATTGAGGCCGCTTCCGAATGAGAGTGTTCCACAAGCGGGTGAAGCACCGGAGTTGGACCGATTTCAAGATCACGACGTACTGGATGCCGCCCTTCAAATGCACTCCAACCGTAGTTTCCACCACGCTCCACCCGGTGAATCAATTCCCATAGTTCCCATCCGACATCCCCGACCCATAGATCTCCGTCCAGCCGGTCAAAGCTCATCTTCCACGGATTCCGAAATCCGTAAGCCCAGATTTCGGGACGAAAATCATCGCGTTGTATAAAAGGATTATCTTTGGGAATACCATACCCAAGTCCCTCTTCTTCCGTGTCCACGTCAATTCTTAAGATTGTGGAGAGCAGATCGGTATTGTCCTGACCGGTATTCAATGTGTCCGGTGGGCTAGGGCCGGTCCCGTCTCCTGTTGAAATATAGAGTGCCCCATCAGGGCCAAATTTGATGCACCCTCCATTGTGGCCCCCCGAAGGCCAAGTGATGACGATTCTTTCGGTTTCGGGCAGGATCTGAGGCGGATTCATTCCACTCACTTCAAAGCGGGAAACGCGAGTTCCTTCCGGCAGTCCATTGCGGACAATGTAACAGAGGTAGACCCATCGATTGGACTCATAATCCGGATGAAAAGTGAAACCATAGATCTGCGCCGATCTCAATTGAAGTGATCTACGCAAATCAAAAAACAAATCTGAATCCCTCACCGATTCGTCCGAATGAAGGGGAAAAGAAAAAATTCTACCATCCAATTCGGCAGCAAACATTCGATCCACTCCGGGTGTGGAGGTGATCGCAATGAGATTCCTAAATTGAAGCTTGGGAAAAACCCTTCGGAGCCTATAGGTCGATGCCGGGTCAGGAGTTCCAAGGACCCGGGAAGTTATCCACGGGGGACGTGTTCGTGCGATCTCCACCGAACCAGTCCCGGTTTCAATACCCGCCCCTACCGAGGTCGCGACCCCGGCACCTGTCTGAAATGAAGAAGCAGTGATGGACAGGAAAAACAAATTTAAAACAACGGTGATGGCCGACAGAAATAAAAGAGGAGATCCTCGGAAGAAGGAATTCCAAAGTTGAAAAGAAGGCGTATCGGGGTTCACAAGCCACATCCCACTCTAAGGGCCACTAGCGGTCAAGATTATTCACAAGGGCTCACTGCTGCCATTCTCTTTAGGGTTTTCCTTGAGCGATTTCGAACTGAATCAGCCCATTCTCTTTCTCATACTCTCCCTCTTTCTCTAAAATCACGGTAAAAGGAGAGAAGGGATAAGAGAATGGAATCAATGATCCCTTATCCAAATGGCCGTAGGGCTCGCTGTACCCAGCGCGCCGCATATAGCGACGGTCATCAATCGAGGCGCTAATGTTTTTTCAAGTGGCACGCTGAGGACAACGGGCCCTACCCTATGGTATAATTGTAACCGTTGAAAATTTGTGTCGAATCTTCGACATGTGTGGTGTATGGTATCAGGTGTTAATCGGGTGGTGCGGGATATCGCCGGCCTTAGTTAAACCGGCGACTTAAAGCGGAACATTAAACCAAACTTGTTAATTTCCTAAATGAGTGACGAAGAACAAAAGCCCTTGGAGAACGAAGATACTCCTACAGAATCAACTCCCTCTACCGAATCTGAATCGGACAAGGTCAAGAAAGCTTCGAAATGGGAAGTTTTCTTTCCGAGCCGAGCCGATGAATCAAGAGATGCCATCTACATAGCCTCCTTTTCTCCCATCATTTATTTCTGGCCATCAATGCTGGTTTTTTTTGGATGTGGTCTGTTCCAGAAAATCGGGATGTTCCCTCCGGATTCTGCGATTCCGGGCTGGCTGGCCATCGCCATTTTTGCCTTGAATGTGCTGGTGATCGTGCAGGATTTCGATCAGAAAAAATTCGTCATTCTGATCCTGTCGGTAACCGTCTTCATGATGACCTTCTGGATTATGAGGATGAAAGGGCTCCTGATCCCGGAAAAGTACATGGATTGGATTGTCGGATTGAATCCCCAGATAAGCACCTCGGCTTTCCTGATGTTCGGTCTGACGTTTCTATTCTTTTTCATCTGGGGAATGGTTCGCCCACTGTTTGACTACTGGCGATTGGAGCATAATGAATTTGTACACTTTATCCAGCCATTCGGCAGAGACCAGAGCATTCCCCGACAAGGGAGCACGGTCGCCAAGGAAGTTCCGGATGTACTCGAGTTTCTTCTGACATTCGGAGGAGGTTCCTTGGTTATCAAACGCGAAGGCCGGACTTGGGCAAGGATATCTCATATTCCGTTTCTTGGGTTAAGGATGAAGGCAATCGAAAAGATGCTCTCCGAAACCAGAGTCACTTTCAGAAACCAATAGTTGTCCAAAACCCGTCGATTTCCCTTCCTTGATTCGCAGAGCCTACAACTGGGTTTTCAGCATGATCTGTTTGCTGATTGCGCCTTTCTATTTTCTCAAGCTGTGGAAGCGGGGTAACTGGAGGGAAGGATTCGGGCAGCGTTTTGGGAAATATGATTCACGACTGAAGCAGCGCCTGACCAATCGCCATGTCATCTGGATGCATGCCGTCAGTGTCGGCGAGGTCAATGTATGCACTCAGCTGATCAAGGAACTTGAGCCGAGGATTCCCAACCTCAAGATTGTCGTTTCCACGACCACCACCACGGGAATGCAGGTGCTCCGTAAAAAGGTGCCTCAACACATCGAAAAGATTTATTACCCGATCGACCGCTCCCGATATGTGAAACGAGCAATGGCGGTAATTCACCCCGAAGCGTTTCTTTTGATCGAGTCGGAAATCTGGCCCAATTTTCTTTGGCAGATTATCAATCGCCGAATCCCATTGTTCCTGGTCAATGCCCGATTCTCTGAAAAATCCTTCCGCGGCTACCGCCGCTACGCTTTTCTTTTCCGAAAGATCTTTGAAGGCTTTTCCGGGGTGGGTGTTCAACGTAAAGAGGACATCCCGCAATTGAAGCAGCTCGGATTCAGAGAGGATTCCCTTTGCGTTGTGGGGAATTTAAAATTCGATGCGTCACCGATATCGGAACAAAGAAAACTCGATGTTCCAGGAATGTTGAAACAGTTGGGTGTCGCTTCAAATGCCCATGTCATCGTAGCGGGAAGCACCCACGCAGGAGAAGAAGCCCTGATGGCCGAGATTTACAACCACCTTAAAAAGGAATTCCCAGATTTGTTTTTGATTATGGTTCCCCGTCATTTTGAACGAGGGAAGGAAGTGGGAGGCCAACTTCAGCAAAAAGGGCTTCGATTCATTTATAGGAACCAAGTCACTGCAAAAACTCGATACGCTCAGGACGAACTCGACTGCCTTCTGGTCAATACCACAGGAGAATTGAAATTGTTTTATGAAGTAGCCACCGTCATTTTTGTAGGGAAAAGCATGATGGCAAAGGGAGGGCAGAGGCCAATAGAGCCTGGAGAATTCGCCAAGGCTATGGTATTCGGTCCACACATGGAGAATTTTCCGGGAATTACTGAGGCCTTTGTAAAAAACGAAGCTGCCGTCCAGGTAAATGATGAAAAGGAACTCGAGGAAGCACTGGCCGACCTACTCCGAAACCCTGAAAAGAGAATGCGTATCGGTAAAAATTCCGCCCGCGTGGTTTCCCAGAATCAGGGAGCTGTCGCCCGGACCATCGACATGATCGTCCGGCATCTTAAGGTATCCGGAAAGGACATGTATTTTCCACCATCCGCAGATTCCGACAACTGAATCACGAATCCCACAATCAGCTCAGGATTCTCTTTCCTTCATCCAGAAAAATTCCTTGGAAATTCATCTGAAGTGCTTGAGCATTGCTCGCTTTCTCCAGTGCATCTTCTTCAGAAACTCGACCTTCCTTAACTAGCTCAAAGAGCGCTTGATTGAAATTCTGCATTCCGTCTTCAGTCCCGGTTTCAATCGCAGCCGACAGTACGCCCAAACGGTTTTCTTCGATCAATTTCCGAACGGTTCCGGAATTGATGAGAATTTCAAGAGCCGGGACAACACTGCCATCCACCGTCGGTGTCATTCGCTGACAGATCACAGCCTTCAAGGTGCCTGCAAGCTGTCGGCGGACCTGCTCCCGCTCATCGGCATGGAAGAAGTCCAGGATTCTTGTCACGGACTGTGCGGCATTTGTTGTGTGCAAAGTGGAGAGGACGAGATGCCCCGTATCAGCGGCGCTCATAGCAGCGGAAAAACTGATCGAATCGCGCATCTCCCCAATCATGATGACATCCGGATCCTGCCGGAGAACATTGCGCAAGGCCAATTCGAAGGAGGCAGTATCCAGACCGATTTCACGTTGCTCAATCACACTTTCCTTGTCGGCAAACACGTATTCAATGGGATCCTCCATGGTAATAATATGCTTCTTGGAGGTTTCATTGATATGTTGAATCATGGCGGCCAAGGTCGTCGACTTACCGGATCCGGTGGTCCCGGCTACCAGCACGATACCACGTGTTTCTTCAGCCAGTGTACGAACAATTCCCAATAAGCCCAGTTCCTCGAACGCAGGAATTGTATGCTTCACAAATCGCATCGAAAGCGTGTATAGACCTCGCTGCTGAAAAACATTGGTACGGAATCGTCCAATCCCCGGCACGTAATAGGAAAAATCGGCCTCACGATTTTTTTCCAAAGTTTCTCGAATATGCTTTGGCAGGATATTTTCAAGAACCTTACTCATCCATTTCTCATCGGGAACAGGGGCTTCAATCGAAACCAGATCACCGTTAATGCGGAAGTAGACAGCTCCACCGATCTTGAGGTGAATATCTGAAGCGCCCCCATCAACCGCCGTCTTGAGAATTCTTTTAAAAATATCCATAAAACATCGAACTGGGAATGGGAATTTATTCGGAGGGAGGAGGTGCAAACAAATTGATATCCGTCTGAGCTTGAGGGGAAAGATTCATGAAAACCATGGAAATCCGGTAGACTTGATCGACATCTTCCATGCAGGAGACAACCACCCCACTGCATTCAACGCGACGTCCATGATTAGGGAATTTCAATTCAATGGTCATCTCTGTCCAATCGGGAATGGCAGTCGGGGAGTGGAACTCGATTCCGTTTTTTCTGATTTCAGTATTTTCCAGAGAGAGGACCAAGTGATCTCCACTGGATTCGACTGAATCCGGGGCACCTTCCTCAGAACTTGTCTTCACTCTGGTCGAACTCATAATCAGTTGGATTTCCGTCCTAATATACTCGATTTGAGGGAAACCGTCAAACGCGGCTTACCACTCTATCACTGCTGCAGCCCAAGTCAGGCCTGCTCCGAAAACGAGAAGCAGGATCAAGTCACTCCGTTCGATGTTCCCGTTTTTTGCTGCCTCATCCAGAGCGATGGCCACCGAGGCAGCGGATGTGTTTCCGTATTTCTCCACATTAGTGAACAATTGCTCAGAACTCACTCCAAGCCTTTCCCCCACTGCGGAGATAATCCGTTGATTGGCCTGATGCGGAATCACACACTTGATTTCAGAAATATCCAGTTCACAACGTTCAAGAACTGTTCGGGAAGCTGAGAACATAGCATTGACCGCATTCTTGAAAACCTCCCGTCCATCCATGCGAAGGAAATGCAACCGATCGTTGACGGTTTGAATAGTAGCGGGATTCCGACTCCCCCCCCCCGGCATGGACAGCAGCTCGGATTTATTTCCATCAGCTCCCATGCAGGCTGTCAACAAACCATGGGTTCCCCCATTACTCCTGAGGATCGCGGCACCGGCGCCGTCACCGAACAGGACACAAGTATTGCGGTCCGTCCAATCTACAATAGTGGAGAGCTTTTCCGCCCCGATGACCAGAACAGTCTCATAGGTATGGGACATGATAAACTGCTGTCCGATTTCCAAAGCATAAATAAAACCGGAACAGGCGGCTTCCACATCGAAGGCAGCCGCTCTGAGGGCTCCCAGGTTCCGCTGAACCAGACAGGCCGTAGAAGGAAAAGGCATATCGGGCGTAATGGTGGCGACGATGATCAGTTCGATGTCATCTGCCGTCACTCCAGCATCTTCCATCGCCCGCTTTGCTGCAACCGTCGCCATATCAGAAGCGTATTCATCATCGGCAGCAATCCGTCTTTCTGAGATGCCGGTCCGGCTTAGAATCCATTCATCAGTGGTATCGACAATCTTTTCCAGATCGCTGTTAGTTAGAATTTTTTCAGGGACATAGGAACCGACACCTGAGATCGAACACTTCTGACCAGTCTGATGGTAAATAGGTCTCGGGTTTTTGAATTTCTTGGATGATGAAGTGCTCATATCATACAGATCAATTTATGTGGATTTGGAGAGTCCCAGAATTTGATTGGCGGTGGAAACCTCCTCGGAGATTCGCGAATTTATTCCATAATTCAATGTCTGCTTCGTCACACGCATGGCATTTCTAACGGATTTTTCCCGGCAGGAACCGTGCATGATCATAACATTGCCATTTAAGCCAAGCAATGGAGCTCCACCATAATTCTCTGAATCGGTTCGCTCCCGGATGGTTCTGAAGGCTCCCCGGGCGAGTAGGGCACCCGCCTTGCGAATCGGATTGCGCATCAATTCATCTTTCAACCAGCCAAATATTCCATTGGCCAGATTCTCACAGGACTTCAAAACAATATTCCCGACAAATCCATCACAAACCACCACATCGACACAATCTTCAAATAGGTCGTGGCCCTCCACATTGCCGACAAAATTCAGGTTCTTTATTTTTTGACACAGTTTGAAGGACTCGATCGTTAATTCATTGCCTTTGACGTCTTCGGTCCCGACGTTCAACAAACCGATACGTGGATTGCTACATTGAAGCACAGCCTCGGCAAATACTTTGCCCATGAGTGCAAAATGCAGTAAGTGGGCGGGTTTACAATCCACGGTTGCCCCTACATCCAATAGCACAAAATGTCCTTTTGGTCTCGGCATCACCGTGGCAATACACGCACGATCCACTCCAGGTAGACGCCGAAGCCTGATGGTGGAAGCAGCAACGACTCCGCCGGTATTTCCCGGAGAAACCAAGGCTTGCACTTCCCCTTGTTTAACCAAGTCGACGGCAAGCAGCACCGAGGCCCGTTTCTTCTTTCGAAGCCCAACCACCGGTTTGTCATCCATGGTGAGAACTTGATCGGTATGATGGATTTCAATCCGATCAAGATTCAGACCACATTTCTCAAGACCGGATTCTATCTGACCTTGGTCTCCCACAAGATGGATCCGCTGAATTTCGGGATCGGAGGCCAAAGCCTGCTGAACACCATGAATGACCACATCAGGACCATGATCACCCCCCATCACATCAACGGCAATCCGCATAAAAAAAGAGCGCCTGAATCAATAATTGATTTCTAGCGCCCTTACTGAATGAATCAGGCTAATGCCTCGACGTTGATGACCTGCTTGCCGTCATAGTAACCACAGGCAGGACAAACGCGATGAGGCAAGGAAGGTGCATCACACTCACTGCAATTCACCAACTGGGGTAAGGTTAAAACGCTGTTACTGGCACGCCGCATCTTCTGACGGCTTTTTGATGTTTTACGCTTGGGAACTCCCATATTTGCTTAAATCTGTTACTTATTTCAGTTTGAATTGATCCAGTTTGGACCATGCGGAGGGATCACTCTCCCCGGGCTCTTTCAAAGGACCGGGGAGTACTGAACTCTCACTTTTCGGCCGGAATTCAACTCCTTTACACTTATCACCGCAGCTTGGATGCTGGGGCAACTCAAGAAGCACATCTTCTCGAACGTACGGTGTCAAATCAACCGAATCACATTCAATGGCGACTTTTTCGTCTCCTGTCAATGGTAAATAACAAGCCCAATCAGGCAGGCAAATACGAAGAGGAAAGGATTTCAGACACCGGGAGCAGGTGGCATCGAAGACGATTTCGAGGTATCCCCGTACCAAAAGGCTGTCCTCAAGCTTTTCTCCAGTAAGATCGTATTCAAGAGCTTGAGACCCACGAATCAACGGATCCGGAGAATCGATTTCCAACTCTTCCGGGAGGATGGTTCCAGATAGTTTAACAGGCTCTTCGTCCAGTTTCGCAATATTCTTCAAATGAATCGCCATAACAAGCTATAGATATCGAAACTTCTCCGAATTGAGAAGAATCGGATTTTCGTTAATCTTTGGAATAAGCTTCCAAAAGGGCTTTTTGAATGGGTGGGGGAACAAACTGGCCTACATCTCCATGTAGAGAAGCAATCTCTTTGACGATGCTTGAACTCAAAAAAGTAAATGAATCATTGGGCATCATGAAGATGGTTTCTACTTCTGGACAAAGCTTCCGGTTGGTCACCGCGAGTTGGAATTCAAATTCAAAATCCGAAACAGCCCTCAGACCGCGGAGAATGGCGGTTCCACTCCGTTTTTTCACGAAATCCACAAGTAATCCACGAAAGGTATCCACCTCTACATTTTCAAGGTCCTGAATGGACTGACTCACCAGATCTTTTCGTCGATCCATCGATAACAGTGATTTCTTGGTTTCACTGTGCACGATAGCGATAATCAAATGATCAAACAATTTGGAAGCTCTTTGGATCAGATCCAAATGGCCGTTGGTCAAGGGGTCAAAACTTCCGGGATAAATGCCGATTCGCATTGGAGGAAATGGTAGAGCAAAGCCATAAACGGATCAAGAATCATTGGTTGGATCCTCTGTGCGCCAAGGAACTTCAAAGGTCTGAATGGACCCGCGAATCCCTTTCACCTGGACCGGCTCCAGAGGAATACAGGATTCAGCCAAGGTCAAATCCTGTTGTTTGAGTAATTGATAAGTTCTTTCCCCGATCAGGATTCTGCTTTTGCCGCTGATGGATTCAAGTCGTGCCGCCAGATTGACCTCTCTTCCAAAAACGGTGTAATTCCGCATCCCGTTTTCGGACCCCATCAAACCGACGGTTGCCGGTCCAGAATTCACACCGATCCCGATTTCCATCAAGGACAACATTGGCAAAGGACGCTTTCCTTCGAGTTCCCGGTCCTGATTGATCCTTTCCCGGGCAGTATTCTGTTCACGACGAGCCTCGTTCAATCGGAAAATTGCCCGTTGCCCTTCGATGGAAGCACGGACAGCATCGATGGCATGATTCGGGTTATCGAGGGGAGCCCCCCAGAATGCCATGACGCAATCCCCGATGTATTTATCCATGGTTCCCTCAAATTCTATAACTTGATCGGAAATGCCCGCCAGATAGGTATTAACCGTGTCCAGAACTTTTGCAGCTTGGGATTCCTGGTATTTTGCCGCGTCTTCAGCGTTCAACTCGAAATCCTCCATGACTTGGTCGGCGTGCACTTCGAAATGATCGGTCATCTCAGTGAATCCCCGAATATCTGCAAAAATCACGGTTATTTCACGTCGGATTCCATTCAGGAAACGATTATCTCCCTTGAGAAGTTCGTTCACCACACTGGGAGAAATAATCTTTGAAAATATACTTTTCACCCGTCGCCGTTCAAACTGTTCCACCGCCATACGGTAGGAAGCCAGAGACACATACATCAGTAGAAAAGCGCCCACGGTCGGCAATACAATAGGCAACCAGATTCCGTGCGTGTTGAATAGAGTGACAGCAGCGGCAATATAAAGGGCTGTAAAGGATACAACTCCGACACCGGACCAGATCGCCGGGAATTTCCAAGTCATACCAGCCGACATGATTCCAAAAAAAAGAATAATAAATATTCGGTAAAGAACGGGTAGCTGGTGGACAAAATTTCCCCTGATGAGAGTATTCGCGATATTGAGATGAGTTCCGACAAGGTTGGCCCGCTTTTCCAGTGGCGTCGCACCGAGGTCGGAAACATTGTTACCGGTGGCAATGCTACCAATGACCACCAGCTTATTGCGATAGGGCGCCTGTATGACTCCGTCCTCAGACTGGGATTTAGTAAATAAAAACCCTCCCACATTATTGACCGCCCCTTTCATTCTCCGAAACCGCGCATCGGAAGAATCCAATTTGACGGACCATTCGGGATAGAAAAAACCTTCTTTATCCAATGGAATGGTCCGCGTGATTCCATTGTCTCCCTTCAATACAATTCGGGACTTTTCAATCTGGGCGTTCTCCAGATCCAATCCAAGTTTCATCGATGCGAGAATGATTCCTAAATGCCAGACTTTATTCTCAAATGGTTTTCCAGCCTGAAATTGAGATTCCGGATCGAAATCAAGCGGATTGATCCGACCTTGTGCATCCAGGTCCATCTCGAACGGCTCCCCACCCTCAACGGCAATCGTGATAACTCCATCTTTAAATACGGGTTCTCGATTGAGATCCAGGCCTAGAACCTTCTTCATTGATATCAGGTAGGGATGCCAAACTCTTCTATTGAAAAAAGGCTTAAACCTTCTGGAAATACCATAATCCCCTTCGGATTCAATGCTGCAAACCTTCAGGGCATGCTCCTGAAACAGATCCGCGGGCATAGGGCCCCGAGTCCCGGCCAAGAGGATATTGCCATTTCGCCTCATGACGGCAGCAAAGTACTCGTCCGAAGAAATTTCCTGATCGCTGGAAATTTGGATCTTTCCATCGTCCAATTGATCAAAAAGAATATCAAATGCGACGGCAGTGGCACCCTGTTTCGCAAGCCTGTCCAATACCACCGCAAATATTGATCGATCCCAAGGCCATCGGTAGATTTCTTTCGTCAATCCGGCAACCTTGTAAGTGCCATCATTAAACTTCTGAAGATCATCATCATCGATCAATACCAAGCCGAAATCCTGAGAAATATCTTCACGGTGCTCGTAGGCAAGTTTGACCCTCCAATCATAGGTCATCCACTCCAATCGCTGGACAGCATCGAATTCAGGAAACTGGTGGCCGATGAATTCTACGTAGAAAACAAGAAACAATACGAAACCGGAGATCAAAGCCGGGGCCATGGTGTCCTGTTTCAACTTCATGTGAACTATTAAAGAAAACGGCCGGATCAACTCAAGGTCAATCCGGCCGTCATTCCTAAAATGTTAATTATTATCAGTCCGCTGCAGGAATCGATGTTTCAACCGGTCCATCCGGAGTCGTCGGAGCGTCTTCCCCAGTCTCGGGATCAACACGCGGTTCCGTAACGGGATCGGTGGCAATTTCTTCATCCCCGCCTGCTGGATCCACCGGTATCCCTGGATCCAAAGCACCCCCGTCATCTATTGGCACTACAGTTGGGTCAGTTCCAGGTGCTGTTTCAGGAGGTGCACCGGTTTCCTGAACCACAGCCTCTACAACTTGCTCGGCTGTCTCATCAGCCAAAGGCCGGATTTCCTGGAAGGCAGCTTCGATGGGAGCCGTTACGGCAGGTGAAGCCCCAACTACCGAGCGGGAACCCGGGTTGAAAGTCTGTGCCTGTTGCACGACATGAGTTGTGACGGTACCTCCGGAGGAAAAAGCGACTACGGCCGATCCCTCAATGATGGTGGTAGTGGAATCAACTGAAATATCATATTCGGTTCCACGAATTCCAACAATGGCTGAAGGCGTTTTCACCTCATACCTGGAAGCATCAATAAGTGATTTTACACGTCCTAAAATTCGACCATCTGTCAGATCCAACTGAGTGTCGATGATGGTTTGAGCACCCGAATCATCAAAAGAGAGTGTATCAAGACCCAATCCGCTGGCTGCAGTGACCCTTACGACAGGTCCGTTACGCCCCAGAAATAAGTCTACCGTGGTATTGCCGGCAGTTTTGATTTTGGAGCCCTGATAAAGATTATACCCAACGCGGAGTTTGGACCATTCAGACCATTCCCCCGCTTTTATGACGGAATACTGTGCATCACCGCCGCGAATTGCCCGCACAGTGGCTTTACCATTTGTGGCCTGAGCCTGTAGATCGGTTGCATTAAGGGTTAATGCCATGATGGCTGCAACTCCCCAGCCTGCCCGTTTCAAAATTCTTTGATTCATAAATTACTCCTGTAACAGATCCGATATCCTGTGACTTAGGTCTTCTAATTTAGAGACTTAGTCAAAAATGTCAATCGGATATTTCGGGTAAAACAACCCCTTTTTTTGCAGTGGGTTCACCTTGTTTCTTGAGAATCCTTTGCACATGCAGCAAATAAGCTTGAGCGAATGCATATTTCTTCTCCTTATCCGGATCCACACTGTAATAGGAGAGGAATTCTGTTAGTCGAATCGATTCCGTCAACCACTTCAAGGCTTCGTCATAATCTTTCAATAAATAATGATGATAGCCAAAGCGGGCGGCAATGAAATAACTCTTGGGATCCAGTTCCATCGCCTGCTCAAAAAACGGCAGTGCCTCCTCTCCCCTTCCGAGCCAATGGTAACACATCCCTTTCCACATCAAGCTTTTGGAATGATACGGATTCAAGACCAAAGTCCGATCCAGCCAGATCAGGGCTTTCTCGCAATGCCGTTTGATCTGCGCATCGATTTCTCTATTGATCTGAGAATTGCGCTTTTGGAAGTTTTGGAGTTCCTGAATCTCGAGAATCAATCGAAGAGCGATTCCCTGTGAGGTTTTAAAATTTAAAGGATCCGCTTCAAATGCCTTCTGAAGATGGCCCAATTTTTCAGAAAAGCCGGATCCTCTCCCGGATCGGGTAATTTCACGTTCACTGGGCCATTCTCTTACGATGACAGAAATCAGAAAAACGGCTGTAGAAATTGCGACCAAAGTCAGAATTCCTTTTACGAGCCCATTCAGGCGAAACCAGTAGGCATCGGTTGAAAATCGGCAATATCCTGAGGAAATCGCCAATAAAAGTGACACCAACAGGGCGTTGGCAGGGATATGCATATTAAAGTCGACAAAGGAATGGACCAGAATAGCGATCATACTGAAACAGACTCCCACTACCAAGGCCGCCTTCGTGGAGTGCTTAACGGTAAAATTCTTAATCTCCGGTTTGACGAATTTCCAAGTTCTGGCCATTCCGACAAAAAAGAGGATGAGAATCAAGCTTACCAGAATGACTCCAATGAGGCCCCAATTGACCAGAAGTTCCAGATAGTCGTTGTGTACATGCTCAGCACTGGTCTGAACCTGTTCCGGGCGGTATCGAAACCAATGCGCCGAAAAATGCCCGGGACCCACTCCGGTCCATGGGTTGTTATTCCGGAAAACGTTGACCGCGCCCTCCCAGATAGGAAACCGCACATTCTGAATATGACCGTCCCCAAATGCGGTTTGAAAGCGGGATTGATCAAAATCCGATTTCCGAAACACACCAATCAATGCCAGCGATCCCAATACAATCATGAGTATTCCCCGATTGCGGTAATCTTTCTGAGTCAACAGAAACACGGAGAACAAAACGACGGTGAGCCCGAAGGAAACCCACCCTCCGCGTGAAAAAGTAACCGCAATTCCACCGATCATCACGACGGCGGCGTAACCCATCAGAATTTTTGGAGCGTGCCCGAATCGACCCAATATCACTAATGACAGGCAGAGTGGAAACACCAACTCCAGGAAGCCTGAAAAATGATTAGGATTAATGTAAGTCCCGGAGGCCCGGTCCCGGTATTGAATCCATTGAGGAATATTCCAGACAGATGAAGAAGGCGTCACGTACTGGTAAATGGCGTAAATTGAGGTGACCATCGCCAGAAACACCAAGGCCACGCAGATCCACTGGGATGCTTCCTGACGATGAAGACTGCTGACCGTCACAATAAAAAGAATCGCGGCGATGAGGCAGAAAACCACTTCCTTTCGAGCCAGGTATTCGACGTCGGCTCGGCCGTATTGCCACAAGGCATAACCGGTAAATAGAAGAACTCCCCAAGTCACGGGAGGAATCAGAATTCTGGATTTTGTCAGAACCCACAATCTGAGAATCCAGACGAACAAGATCAGGACGGCGAGAGAAGAAAGCACGATTCGGTCAACCTGCCGCACTCCACCGGTTGCCAGATGTGCATAACCGATAATTAGAATAACCAGAAGGAGCAGCCCGGATTCGCACCTTTTTTCCAGACGCTTTTTCATCATGACATTAAGCCGAGGTTTTTCGACATCCTCCCTGATGAACTGATCATTCCTCCATCCATCTCTTTGTCCTCTGTGCTCTCTGTGATTTCAGAACAAGAAGATTCAGAGAATCAATCCAGAATTTCCCGAGGATCGATAATTCGTCCGGCGACGGCACTTGCTGCAACTGTCATCGGTGAAGCTAGAAATACTTTGGATTCCAGATGTCCCATACGGCCGGGAAAATTCCGATTGGTGGTGCTGATGCATTTCATCGGAGTATTCATTCGACCGAAAGTATCCACTGGCCCCCCCAGGCAGGCGGCACATCCAGCATTTTAAGTCATTTTAACCCCGGCATTCTCAAGAATCTGCCACACCGTTTTGTCCCCCCATTTCTCCCTTTGAAGGTCATCGACAATCTCAGGGGTTGCAGGCACCCCGAAAGTGTCCACCTTAACTTGTTTTCCTTTAACAACTTTTGCGAATTCCAGAAAATCACTGGTTTTCCCACCCGTGCAGGAACCGATATAGGCACGGTCGAGTTGGACATCCATTTCCCGGGCGGTCTTACGTTGACCGGGATCCGGGTGACAGGCGACGGTCGGCTCAAGCTTGTCCAGATTGATCACGGTGTCATAGAAAAAGGATTCTTCAGCATCTCTTTCCACCGGTTGGTAATCCGATTTAGTGCCATTCAACTTACAGCGCGCATCCACCATTTCCTGAGTTTTGGAATCAAATTCAAAAATCCCGTTTTTACCACCCGCTTCAATAGCCATGTTGGCTATGGTCATCCGGTCGTCCATGGACAATCCGGAAGCCCCGGAACCGTCGAATTGAAGCGCCCGATAAGTAGCGCCGTCAAACCCGATTTCCCCAATGCAATGGAGAATGACATCTTTGGCCATCACTCCCGGTTGCAGGGTCCCCTCGAGTCGAAAATGCATCGTCTCAGGGACCTTAAGCAACAGGCGCCCTGTTCCCATCACGAAACCGGCGTCGGTATTGCCGATTCCAGTGGCAAACTGATTAAACGCCCCGGCCATGCAGGTGTGGGAATCTGTTCCGAAGAGTACTTCCCCGGGTCGAGTATGTCCTTTTTGAGGCAAAGCAGTGTGACAAACTCCGGCATAATTCGACCCGTATTGACGCTTTGTATTCCCTTTCGATGCGTCAAAAACCCATTTTCCCTCGGAATCATCGATCACATCGTAGAAATAGGGAATATCCTGTTCCTTGACGAATTCTCTCAAGATATCGACATTTCGGTTAGATCTGGAATCCGAAGTGAAAATGTAATGATCTGGAATAATGACCACTTTGTGACGGTCCCAGACCCGGGCATCCTCCCCGAATTCCCGTTTAAATACGCCTATGGTGCCAGGTCCGCAGACATCGTGAGTCATCAGGATATCAGCTTGCACCCATACATTATCGCCAGCCTGCACTTCCTTCTGTCCTGAAGCTCGTGCGAGGATTTTTTCAGTCAAAGTCATATTCGAACCGAAGATAATAGCGCCTCCATCATTGTTAATCAACCCGGAAAACAAATCGCTTAGAATTGACCTCAGCCAAAAAATCGGGTATAAGATGGAGTTCATTGCAAACATGCGCACATTAAAAAACATCATCAGAGTCCGGGGCGGACTTCTGTTTTCAGCAGCCATTTCCATGGCTTGGCTCCAAGCATCCGTCCAAGCTGAAGATGAGAAACTGAAGACCTCCAAGTCGTCTCTGAACTTCATTTTTCCTGACGAAAGGGCTATCGGAACTTCACCGGGGATCTTCGAATCCCTGAATCCTAAAAGCTCAAGTTCAGGAGTGGTCATTCACCATTCCATCATCGGCCCATCGGCCCGTTCATCGAGCGCCAAGAGGAACAGCAAGGATCTAATGCGTGATATGCTCAGCAAAAGTGGTCTGAATCTTTCAAAAGAAGATATTAATAATCTGAGCAGTTTCATTCAGGATTACAACACGATGAAGTCGGGCAAAGCCGGATTATCGGTTCGGGAACAACGGATAAAGATGCTGGAAAGTATTTTCACAAAGGATTCCTCTCTGAGCCAAGCTGGCAAACGGATCCAATCCGACTCCTCGTATTCCTACTCGAACATCGAATTCGGCAGCGCAGGACTACAGAGCAGTGGCCAAAGTCGCATTGATTCTCTGAGATCCAGGAAGAATCAGTCCTTCACTGGAAATACACTGGAGGGCAATATGCCCTCTGCGAGTCAGGGTCCTTTTGATCCGTATTCAGACCTGAGTTTCTCCGGCGACTCCCTGTTCGGTAAATCCCGAAAAGATCGATTAAATGGAAAAACGGAAACCCGTTCCCAGAACCTTATTAAAACAGGAACGGAAACCAGCACGGGAATCAACGCCACACGGAAGGATCGTTTCGACGTTCGAAGAAACCGCTTTGACAGCCTGTTCCGACGCCACCTGGACAACACCGAACCAAACCCATTGACACAGATGAACGATCCCCTTCGCAACGCAGTCCAGGATTCAACAGGTAACCCACTGGATCGGCTTCCGGACACCTCCAATCAAGCCGGCCGCCTAGCTGCCGGTGCCAACTCTTTATCATCAACAGCGGCTATAACTCAAAATTACCAGGGAAATCCCGGGAAATCCCGTTCTTCCGGTTTTGGCCGATTACCGTCTTCACGCATCATGTCCCGCAGGAACCCGGGTGCCATTCAACCGGGCTCCGCTCCGATAGAAATGCATTCTTCCGGAATGCCGAAGATCCGTCTGAGGACCTACCCCACCACTTTCGACCTGCCCCGGAGAAAGTAATTTTCCAACTCTCAATCCCACATCAGGACTTCGCATTCCTGACCGGCTTTGAAAATCGTGTCCGGGGGAACTTCAAGAAGACCGTTGGATTGAGACAAAGAAAGCAACCGGTGAGACCCCTGAGCCCCGGCGGAAAATACCATGGAGTTGTCCGCTTTAAAGATAACCCGAAAAAAATGGGTTCGATTCCCCGGATTGGACAAGTCTTCTCCCAGGGTGCCTTTTCTTCTCTCCATTACGAGATCGGACAATCCACTTAATCGATCCAGTGCAGGACGAACCAGCAAGAGGAATGTCACCACCGAAGATACCGGATTGCCCGGGAGACCAAACCAATACTTTGACTGGAACCGACCAAACCCGAACTGTTTTCCGGGACGCATCGCCACTCTCCAGAAGGATAACTCTCCACCGATTCGGTCAAACGCTGTCTTCACAAAATCCATCTGCCCGACAGACACACCTCCTGAGGTGATCACCGCATCACATTCCTTGAAAGCCCGCCGAAATGCTTCCTGTGTAGCTTCAAGAGTATCCGGGACCAGCGGAAAAACCACGGCTTCACAACCGGACTTTTCAATGAACGCGGCGAGTGTGGAACGATTGGTTTCATATATCTGCCCGGGTGCAAGGGGCACTTCTCCTGGTTCACGAAGTTCGTTTCCCGTGGCCAATACAGCGACCTTAGGTTTTTGAACGACTTCAAGCTCGCTAACCCCTGCCCCATACAAAACAGCCCTCACTCCAATGCCAATGCGGTGCCCAGTGGATGCAATCGAAGAACCTGAACGGATGTCCTCTCCGCGAAACCGAATGTTCTCCCAAGGTTTAATCGGCTCTGCAAAAAGGACCTGTCCGGAGTCTTCAGAATTCTCAGTATCTTCCTGCATCACCACAGCATCGGCTCCATGGGGCAATGGAGCCCCTGTAAATATACGAATGCATTCACCTGTATCTACAGCCCTACGGGTCTCGCTCCCCGCTTCAACCGTTGCCACACATGCCAATTCAATCCGATTGTTCCTGTCGGCTTTTTCCAGATCCGCAGCGCGCACAGCAAAACCGTCCATGGCGGAATTATCAAATCCCGGAAGATCTATCTGAGCTGCTATAGAGGATGAAGGTATTCGGTACAGGCAATCAGTGACCGCTATGTTCTGCGACGCCAGAGGTTGCACGGATTCGAGGATAAGGTTACGGGCTTCATCGACGGAGATCATCACCGACCATTGTGCCCGGCCCATTCATAATGATTCAACGATCTTTTGAAAAATGTTCTGATCGATAGATGATTCCCAGAACCACCAGAATCAGGAGTCCTCCTATTAGAACAAGAAAAGGGGATTTTTCAAAGCTCATCATCATGGAGACCAACCCGAATCCTACGGATAAGGAATAAAGAATATAAGCAGCCTGTTTTTGGGTCCAACCGAATCTGAGAAGGCGATGATGAACGTGGGTCATGTCCGCTTTGAATACCGAACGCCCGCTAAGCAGACGCCCGATGAACACCGAGGCCGTATCGATCAAAGGCAGTCCGAAGAGAAAAACCATGTAGATCGGCATGGCGACAAAGGTTGCGGTTGCCGCCTTGTAAGAAGAAAGAATGCTCACACTGGACAGAACCAAGCCGAGAAAAAGGCTTCCGGAATCTCCAAGAAAAATCCTGGCCGGTGAAAAATTATAAGGCAGAAAGCCCAGGCAAGCTCCTGCGAGGCACAGACACAGCAAAGCGACCATGGTTTGCCCTCCGAGGATGTTAATGACGGATAAAGTCAGAGCTGTCGATGCCGTGATCCCTACGGCAAGCCCGTCAATACCGTCCAGAAGATTGATGGCATTGGTAATCCCTACGATCCAGAGTAAGGTTACAGGCAGAGAAGCAACCCCCAGAACCCAGTCCGAACCAAAGGGATTGCTAAGACTCTCAATTCGATAGCCGAAATAGTAGAGAACCAGCGCGACGCTTATCTGGACGAAGAGTTTTTTGAAGGCATCTGCCCCTTTAAAATCGTCGTAGATCCCGAGGAACAACATACATAGAGAACACCCGGCCAAGGAGAAAAACATTTTCTCATATTCCAGAAAAACCAGCGAAACCCGGTTTTCAACCAAATAGAAGAAAACCCAAGGACTGCAAAACCCGAAAAACACGGCCAACCCACCCAATCTCGGCATCAGGCTTGTGTGAATTTTCCGGCAACTCGGACGATCCACCGCACCCCAATCCAAGGCAATACGACGAATCAGAGGAGTCAGCAAAAAGGTCACGGTGGAGGACAAGATCAGTATGGTGAAAAAAGTCCTCATGCCACTGGTTTACTCTCGTCCTCAGAATCCTTATTTAAACGCGATTTTCTCAATTGAATTTCTCCAACACCCCACTTTAAACCGTTTCTTGCCGGAAAACGACTCCAACGGAACCCTTCTTATCCAAATTCAGTCAACAAATAAAAGGGGTCAAGGGTCCATCTCTCAAGTTCTTATCGGTCATTAATGGGAATCCTTTAACGTCCATCTGAGACTCAACTTCAATGAATCAATTCTTCAAACAACTGCCAGTAACGGCCAATCATGACACTCTCTCGGTATTCCCGATTCGCTTTGGCTGCCCCGTTCAATCCACACTTTTTTCGAAACTCAGGATTCTCCATCAGACGATTCACCGCCTGGGCGAGCGCGGCTGAATCTCTCGGTGGAACAACAATCCCTGTTATTCCGTCCTGGTTAACATAGGGAACACCTGAGGGAATATCACAGCTGATGACTGGCTTTCCAGCTACCATTGCCTCGATCTGGACCAATCCGAATGCTTCGTTGGACGTGATGGAAGGGAGAACAAATATATCACAGGACTGTATCAATGACGGAAGCACGGATTCATGGACTTGACCCCAAAAAACAATTTTGGAATCCACTCCGAGTGAGACGGCCTGCTGTTTCAATTCAGACTCCAGAGGCCCCGTCCCTACAATCCATAAGACCGCATCCAAGTCTTTCATTGCTTCGATAAGAAAGGTATGGCCTTTGTAACCGACCAGACGTCCGATACTGAGTAACAACGGACGATCACCTTTTTCTTTCAAGCGAGTGCGAACTTTTTCCGGAATTGCTGATGGCTCCTGAAATCGGTTCAAGCGAATCCCAAACGGGATGATTCGGCATTTCGATTCAAACGGTTGAAGCCAGGGTGAAAATCGGAAATGATTCGGCGTAGCCAGCGTAATCACATCCGCACGTTTCAGCATACTCCGAAGAATAGGACGATAAAATACCATCAATCGGTTTTGCCGGATGATATCGCTATGGTAAGTCAAAACCACCGGCCGACGGGGCCGGTTCAGCAGTATGGACAAATCAGCGAGCGGATTGGGAAAATGACTGTGAATGAGATCGCCATTCCAGCCTCTCAGGAAGGAAAGGTATGACGGAGACAGCGAAACGCCTGCCAGAGTGCCCCGGGATCCGCAACGGTTTACCCGGACTCCACGAATCGTTTCACTTGAACTTTTCCCGTGGTCATTGGCAACCACCACGTCGACAACGGCGCCACGCTCGACAAACCCCTCGCTGAATGACTCCAGCAATGTTTCCATCCCCCCACGATACGGAGGATAAAACTTGCCTAACTCAATGATTCTCACGTGACGTCCCTAATAATAATTGAACTTTGAAAACCCCAAAAAAACTACATCCACCATCGGCCTGAAGCAAAGTCTCACGAGGATTTATCTTTAGAAAACGAAAGGAATCTTCCATACGCTTCAGTCCAGGCCTTCGGGTTTTGCGGGTTGAATACCACGACCTCGATTGAAGCACCCACCACTTTGCGCGCCTCCGCCAAAGAACCCAGTTTTCCAGCTGCAACCGCCTGGATCAGGATATTGCCAAGAGCGGTCCCCTCGGCTGGCCCGGCGATTACTGATATTCCAAGCGCATCTGCCGTAAATTGATTCAACAGATGGTTTCGACTTCCCCCTCCGACAATGTGTAATCGATCAATGGAGCTCTGTATCAACTCCTGAATCTGGAGCAGGTTCTTCCTGTACAGCAAGGCAAGGCTCTCCAGAATACAGCGGATCATCGGGCCTGGGCCCTCCGGCTCGGGCTGACCCAGCTCACGACAGAATGCCCGAATCTTGCCGGGCACATCGCCCGGCGCAATAAACCTAGGATCCGTAGGGTCGACCAGAGAAACAAACGGCGGCGCATTACCGGCCAACGTGGTCAGCTCCGAATAATCATACGCGCGGCCCTCATTCTCCCATTCACGGCGACATTCCTGAACCATCCAGAGACCAATGATGTTCTTGAGAAGTCGAATCGTTTGTCCCACTCCCACTTCATTGGTGTAGTTCAGTTCTCGGCAACGGTCATTGATAACCGGGGCGGCAACTTCAACTCCCATCAATGACCAAGTCCCGGAACTGATATATGCCCAATTGTCTCCCGCAGAAGGCACCGCCGCCACTGCAGCAGCTGTGTCGTGGGAACAGGCTGCCGTGACCGTAATGGGATCGATGTCGCACTCTCGGCAGATTTCAGGTTTCAGCTGTGCCAGCGCGGTTCCGGATGGAACAATCCGCGGAAAAATCGATGGATCGAATTCGAGTTTTTTCAGAAGGGCATCGGCCCACTGGTGGGTCCTTGGATCATAGAGCGCCGTCGTGCTTGCTGAAGATTGCTCAACCACCTGTCGACCACATAGCAAATAATTAAACCCGTCTGCAATAGGAAGGAACCCATAGGCATTGGACAGACGAACCGAAGATTCCGCCCCGAGCTGGTAGACCGAATTAAAGGGCATGAACTGTATTCCAGTCATGGAAAACAGATCCTCGCGTGGCACCTTCCGGTGGATCACCTCCACCCCTCTGGACGATCGTTCATCACGGTAGTGGTAGGTAGGCGAAATCACCTCTCCCTGGTCATCGATCAGAAAGTAATCCACACCCCAGGCATCACAGCTGATACTCTGAATTTTCGAGTGCTGCTTCCCGGCTTTTCGAAGGCCGATCTTGAGTTGTTGAAACAGCTCGGGCATATTCCAGCAGAGTGATTCTCCCACACGAATCGGCGTATTGGGAAATCGGTGAATCTCCTGTAGTTGAATTCGCCCGCCCTCCAGGACCCCCAACATCAAGCGCCCGCTTTCCGCGCCCAAGTCACATCCGAGATAGCTGCTGCTCATGGTCAATCAGAATTCAATAGCGATCAGGAGCCGGAAATTTTCCCACAGAGAGAAACATCCATTCCAAGTTCGGAGAAAGCAGCGGCCTTGACCCGGGTTGCCCAGGCCGCCTTGGTTCGACTGGGGGCATAGACCACCTGGATATGATTGGAGGGATGTCTCGCCATCATCTGATCCCGGGAAATCCCTTTCAGAACGGCATGCATAATAGGCCATTGGGGAGTGGTTTCCTGCCAACGTCGTTCCGTTTCCCTTTCGGAAAGCTTAACCACCTCTGCCATTCCCAGGTCAGCGCATAACTTTCCTCCGGCAATGAAAACCCGGCTCCAAACAATCCATCCCGGCTTGGAGATTCCCTTGACGGTTCCACCGCCGAGCCGGAAATACATCGGGGGTTGTCTTTCGCTGCTCGCACCCTTGTATCCTCCGACGAAATGAGCCGGAGGCACGGCACCCGATATCAGAAAAACCCAGACGTATTCCTTCTTTCCATTGACCTTACAGGACGCTCCCCAGCGAAGGTCATGCAATGTCGTTTCCGGCGCATAGCCGAGGGACCGCCAAAGCTGATGCGTAATCAAGGCATCCAGGCCGGCACATTCATCCACTTCATTGAAATGGGGCAGAGGTTCTCCTGGGTAAAGAACTGCGGAAGTCCCCTTCCGTTTCACCGGAGGACGGTCTGAATTGTTCAGCAACCCTTCCACCAAATCACTCGCGGGTGTCAAATCCTTGAGCCCCTGTTGATATTGAATCCCGACCGTACTACAACCGAACTCATCCGCCAGGCGGAGAACCGCTACATACATTCTGCATTGCTCCAGAACCTGCTGTTCGGTCAGTTCAGTGCTTTCATCCTCCCCAAGTTGAAAGGTCATTCCTTTTTTCTTCAACCAGTCGAAAACGGACCGGGCTTCTGCCTCACCGACCTGCTGCATCGCTGCAAAAAGGGTTGATTGGCTCAAGCGTTCCTTGAAAACCCCGGTGGGATGAAGCAACTCGTCGGGGACGATGGCATTGTACATCCCCATGCAACCCTCATCAAAAACCCCCATGATAGCTTTCCGATCACGGAACTCCCTGGCAAATGATCGTCCATGGGCTTCTGCCTCCTCTGGCAGTTTGACCAATTGAAGCGGCTGCACATGGCTCTGGTCATGAGTCACCTTTCCTTCCCGTAGCCATTGCCGAATACCGTTGAGAAAGAAATCATCCTTAAAATCTTCACTCCACAAAGTGCTGAAATTCACACCCGCCTTTATCAGAGATCCGTTGAGGTTCAGCATACCGACTAATCCCGGCCAGGTGCCGCTCCAGTTTGCAACGGTAAGGATCGGCCCCCGATGGGTGAAAAGCCCTCCCAGTAAGTGGTGGCTGTACTGCCAGACACTTTCTGCAACAATGAGCGGCGCCTCAGGATGAATTGAACGGAAAACTTCCAGTCCCTTTTTCTGGGAATCAATAAAACCGTGCTTCTTTTTGGAATCGTAGGGATGGGCACGAACAATTTTCCATCCCTCCTTGCGGAATGCTCTGGCCAAACTGGATTCCATGGCTTCCTGAGCCGACCAGCACTTTTGGTTGGCTGAAAGACGAAGGTCACCATTGGACACTAATCCTACATGCCTCGACCTTAGAGGCACTGTCAATTTTCTCATAACTCTCTTTGCAATACAGGTTTCGGGTTTCAGCCATAGTGAACCGGAGAACATCCGGACTCAAGAACTTAGAACAAGATCAGGATTACCGGGACATGGGCAGTCCATTTGGAGATTCACCAAGAGTCGTTGTGAAAATGTGGCCTGCCAATTGGACTGATCCGGTCGATTCCTTCCAAATCGAATCTTTCATTCTCACTCAAATCATGCCATTCAATCAAAATAATTTATTTATGGAATCCGAAAACACCCCCCTCCTGAATCAAACGGCCCTGGTGACCGGTGCCAGTCGCGGTATCGGCCGTGCTATAGCCATGAAACTGGCCACCTTGGGCGCTGATGTCGTCTGTGTTTCACGGACCGTAGAAAACTCGCAAAAAACGGCCACAGCCATCGAACAGATGGGGCGAAATTCCTGGGCTTTCGGTGTGGATGTTTCAGATTCTCAGGCTGTAGTGGAAAGCTGCAAAGCCATTTTCGATAAAACGCCTCGAATTGATATTCTGGTGAATAATGCCGGAATCACGCGGGATACCTTGCTGATGCGGATGAAAGAAGAAGAATGGGATGCGGTTTTAGATACAAATCTCAAAGGAGCCTTCCTATGGACAAAGACCTTGTCGCGAAAGTTTCTCAAACAGAAATCGGGAAGAATCATCAACATTTCCTCGGTCATCGGCTTGATGGGTAATGCCGGACAATGCAATTACGCCGCCAGCAAAGCAGGCCTGATTGGATTCACCAAGTCGGCCGCCAGAGAATTTGCTTCGCGGGGAATCACTGTGAATGCCGTGGCGCCGGGTTTCATTGAAACCGACATGACCGTAGACTTGAGTGACGATCTTAAAACAGGTCTATTGAACCAAATACCTTTGAATTCACTGGGGAAAACGGAGGATATCGCGGAGGCGGTCGCCTTTCTGGCAGGCCCCGGCGCCCGTTATATCACGGGTCAAGTCCTTGCCGTGGACGGCGGACTTGTGATGGCCTGACCGATCGAATCAACTCGCTCGCAAGCCATTCCTGAAGAGTTAAATGTCTGGAACTGCTTTTAGGGCAACTTAAAAGCCGGCATTTTATTTTAAATCGAGGCTTGACGGTTTTTTGGCGGTGGCATAGACAACCTGCGGATCTAAAATAGAAAATGGCTGAGGAAAAAACGATAGAACAGAAGGTAAAGGACATAATTGTCGAGCAATTGGGAGTCAATGCGGATCAAGTGACTACCGTTGCTAAATTCATAGAAGATCTGGGAGCAGATTCTCTTGATACGGTGGAACTTGTGATGGCCCTTGAAGAGGAATTCAATATCGAAGTTCCCGACGAGGTTGCCGAAAAGCTTCAGAGTGTCGGAGATGTCGTCAAGCACATCGAAGAAGGAGTGAACTGACGCATCATCGATCCTAACCTTTGTTTTGGCCATAAGTGACCAGAACACCAGCAGCAAATCCCCCATAATTCATGTCCGATTCCTGGAAGGATCGTCGGGTGGTCATCACCGGTCTCGGTGTTGTCAATTCCTTGGGTTTCACGGCCGATTCGTTTTGGCAAAAGTTAATTGCCGGCGAATGCGGTATCGGTATGGTTACCCAGTTCGATGCTTCGGACTACTCTTGCCGCATTGCCGCTGAAGTTAGGGATTTCGACCCGTCACCGGCATTTCCATCCCCAAAGGATATTCGACGGACGGATCGATTTGTCCAGTTCGGCGTTTATGCCGGTTACCAGGCACTGTTGGATTCGGGTATGGATTTGGAGTCGCTTGATCGCGACCGGATCGGGACTTACATAGGGTCTGGAATCGGCGGCCTGTTCACCACGGAGGAACAGCATAAAATCCTGCTCAATAGAGGACCGAAACGGGTTTCTCCTTTCATGATCCCCATGTTGATCCTGAACATGGCTTCGGGAATATTTTCCATACATTATAAATTACGGGGACCAAATCTAGCCATCTGTTCTGCCTGCGCCACCTCCAGTCATTCCATCGGGGAAGCATGGCGCACCATCAAGATGGGAGATGCTGATGCTATTTTTGCCGGAGGTGCCGAGGCATCCATTGTTCCACTCGGCATGAGCGGCTTCAGTGCTATGCGGGCAATGAGCACCCGGAACGATGACCCAAAAAAATCATCCCGCCCTTTCGAGAAAGATCGGGATGGATTCGTTATGGGAGAAGGAGCAGGCGTTGTTATTGTCGAAGAACTGGATCATGCCATTCGCCGCGGAGCCAAAATATATTGTGAACTGGTCGGTTATGGAAATACGGCCGATGCCAGCCACCTGACTTCCCCAGCCCCTGAAGGAGAAGGAGCGGCCCGATGCATGCGCCAGGTTAACTACGTCAATGCCCACGGCACCGCGACATTCCAGGGAGATATTTGTGAGACCCAAGCCATTAAAACGGTTTTTGGTGAATCCTCAGCGCATTTGGCTGTAAGTTCCACCAAAGGCGCCACGGGACATATGCTGGGAGCTGCTGGAGCAGTTGAGATGGCAGTGTGTGCCAAAGCTATCGAAACGGGCATCGTTCCACCAACCATCAATTTAGATACTCCCGACCCAGCCTGTGACTTGGATTATGTGCCCAATGAAAAACGTTCGATGAACGTTCAGGTCACCATGAGCAATTCTTTCGGATTTGGAGGACACAACGCCACTCTCCTGGCTTCCAAATATCAAGCCTGATTCTCCTCTGACCCTCCAGTCAGAAGATTTTCACCGTCGGTGGGATTAAAAAAATGGATTCCTGAAGATCCGGAAAACCGAACGACTGCGTTTTGGCCCGTCGTCAATTTCAGAGGTTCCGCACATTTTGCGACCAGGTTTCCAAATGGAGAGTTCAGGTAAAGACAGCTTTCAGCCCCAAAAAACTCGATTTTCTCAACCGAGACTGGAATCATTGAGGCTGGTAGGGAGTCAGATGAAGGAACATCACACGGCAACACCTGGAGCGCCTCGGGCCTGATGCCCAGGCATACTTCAACCCCTTTCCGGGCGGCATCCTTGATCAATAATCCAGGAACAGAAGGCAACTCGAGACTCCGTCCCTCACTTCCCGAAATCTTAAAAACCAACTTGGAAGAACAGACTTGGAGGATTCCCTCGATCAGATTCATCTTAGGCCGTCCGATGAATTGTCCGACAAACAGGTGTTCCGGAACTTGGTATAATTCCCGAGGTGTCCCGATCTGAAGACATTTCCCGACCTTCATCAATGTGATGCGATCTCCGAACGCCATAGCTTCATTCTGGTCGTGCGTCACCAGGATCATTGTCTTTCCAAGTTGTTGCTGAATCTGAATGATTTCACTGTGAAGATGAGTGCGAAGATCGGGATCCAGATTGGAAAACGGTTCGTCCAGAAGAAAGATATCGGGCTTCAAAACCATGGTCCTTCCGATCGCAACGCGCTGCTGCTGCCCCCCCGACAACTCGGTGATAGGTCGCTGAAGCAAGCCCTGCAACCTCATCGTCACGGCTGCATCCTCCACCATTCTGCGAATTTCTGACTTAGCTTTCTTTCTCAACCGCAAACCGAAAGCCAAGTTCTCAAATACATTTAAATGGGGATAAAGGGCCGTATTCTGAAAAACAATGGCGACATTTCGTTGATCCGGTGGTGACAACGTGATCTCAGAACCCTCCATATGTATTCGACCCTGATCCGGGTTTTCAAGGCCGGCAATGCATCGAATCAGAGTGGTCTTACCACTGCCTGAGGGTCCGAGAACTGCCAAACGCTCCCCCTTCCGTACCCGAAGGTTCAATCCATCCAATGCTTGAATTTCACTCCCACCGGATCCCCTGAAGGTCTTGCAGAGGTTTTCCAGAATCAATGCTTCCATACTTGCCAAACTCCTGGAAAATGTCCTGTTTCAACACCCATATCTTCACGATTTTACAAAGACTCGAAATATCCGATTGACGTCAGGAATTAATCCTCTTCAATATCCCACGGCATTTCGAACCTGTCATTCCTGCTTGAGGGGATGGATAATGGTTCTGATTTCCACCTTACTCAACAGATTAATGATGAACCTGGATTCCCTTTACTCGGAGCTGACATTGAAGAATCAGGCCAAGATGGCCTTAATTGTCTTGGATGGTGTCGGAGATATTGCCACCGCGCAAACTGGCTATCAAACCCCGCTCGAAGCAGCAAAAACCCCGAACCTGGATGCGCTATGCAAAGATTCAGCCCTTGGAAGATTGATTCCTGCAGCGCCGGGAATCACGCCGGGCAGTGGCCCGGGCCACCTTGGATTGTTTGGATACGATCCCCTGGAATATCAAGTCGGTCGTGGGGTGATCGAGGCATTGGGACTGGGATTGGAGCTCAAACCCGGAAATGTCGCCGCCCGTGCAAATTTCTGCTCACTTGACGAACAGGGCATTGTCACCGATCGTCGAGCCGGTCGGATCGCCACCGAGGTCACGGAGGAGCTCTGTGCTTTGCTCTCTGACAACATCAAGAAGATCGACGATGCCGAAGTTTTAATACGGCCCGGAAAGGGTCACCGATTTGTTGTGATATTTCGAGGACCGGGAATTGAAGGTCCTCTGACTGATGCCGACCCTCATCATGAGGGAAACCCCATTCCAATGGTCCAGCCGACCCAGCCGGATTCTGAAAAAGCTAAAAAGATGGCCGGCCTGATCACCAAATTCTATGAAGTGGCGCTACCCATTTTGAAAGGGAAGACCCCGGCGAACGGTTTTCTAATGCGGGGAATTGCCCACCAACCGGATATCCCCGTGTTTCAAGACCGGTATCAGATGAAACCGGCCTGCATTGCGGTTTACCCGATGTACAAAGGGTTAGCCCAACTGGTCGGCATGGAAAAACTAGAAGGTATGACCAATATCGAGGAAGAATTTCAACGCTACCTCGATCAATATGATCAATACGATTACTTCTTCATCCATTTCAAAACTACTGACATGATGGGCGAAGACGGTGATTTCGAAGGAAAAAAGAAAGCGATTGAGGAACTGGACTCAGCTCTTCCGATTCTTCTACAGAAAAAACCGGACGTGCTGACGATCACTGGAGACCATTCGACTCCATGTCCGATGAAAGGCCACTCATGGCATCCACAACCGGTTCTTCTGCATTCCGCGTTTTCAGGATCGGACAAGCTGGATCGCTTCACCGAAACCTGTGCGAATTCCGGTTCTCTGGGAATTCTCGAGGCAAAATACCTGATACGATTAATGCAGGCCAATGCCGGAAAATTCGACAAATTCGGGGCTTAGGGACCACTCAAAAACAGCTACACCAATTGCTGGAGGCGAATTGGGCTTCCGGCAAGACGGCGCTCCCGCCAACTGGTGAATTTATTTTTGTGCAGTCCGTTAAACCCGTATTCTGTCCTATACACACCATTGGAAAACCCCTTGTTCAACAAAATATGAAGGTGAAAAAATCGGTAATCCTTGCTGCTGGAAAAGGCAAAAGGATGGGAGATTTAACGACGGACATCCCCAAACCGATGCTCAAGATCGGAGATAAACCCATCCTCGAACACATTGTAGAAGGGCTTATTTCGGCAGGCATTTCAGAAATTTTCATCATCACCGGTTATCAGGCCGAATCCATTGAGAACTACTTCGGCACCGGCTCGAAATGGGATGCTGAGTTTACTTTTGGCCGTCAGGAAATCCCCAACGGAACAGGTAAAGCCCCTGAAGCGGCTCGAAATTGGGTTGAAAAATCCCCTTTCCTACTAACTTATGGCGATATTCTAGTTCACCCCAATACATACTCAAAAATGGTGAACCGTTATGAAAAAGGGGATACACAAGGAATCGTCACCATTACCAAAGGCGATGACATCACCAAAGGAGGAATCGTCCTGTTCGATCAGGATCGACGATTTACGGAAGTCATTGAAAAACCGAGCCATGAAACCATCGTCGAATTAAAGAAATCGGGAAGACTTCAGGATGATCTGGCAGCTTGGTATAATGCGGGAATCTATGTATTTGAGCCCCGAATTTTCGAACACACCGAGAAACTGTCCCTTTCTCCACGAGGCGAATACGAGCTGACGGATGCGTTCAACCAGTTGGCGGCATCGGGAGACCATCTGAGTGTGGTGGAAACCGAAGGCCAATGGGTGGATGTCCGAGATCCGGAGGTTCTGAGATCTTTGGGAGGAGCCTGAAACCGGATAGCATCTTACCTTTTATATGAGGGTTGGCAAAAATCCCTTAAAATTCAGTTATTTCCTTCTTGCATCACACAAAAACGGCGTTATTCTGTCGCTCCGTTTGGGCTCTGCGAGTGCAGAAATACCCAGAAAGCGGCATTTTAATCAACTTGAATAACAAAAATGTCTCTCTTTGAGACACGATTGACCCAGAATCCCGGTTTCATCGGGATTTAGACCGGCCCACAAAAGCCGCCTTTCTCTAGGAGTTATTCCGACCCCCATTATTTCAATTTCTTATGCTGACCATGGAAGAAGCCATGCTGCAATGCGAAACAAGCTTTGCTGAAGGCCAAATTGTTACCGGAACCATTATCGAAGTCCGCCCCAAGGAAGTTCTTGTGGATATCGGTTATAAAAGTGAAGGATCCGTTCCTGCTTCTGAATTCGAAGACATCAAGGAAGTTAAGGTATCCGATAAAGTAAGCGTGCTGATCGAACGGCTTGAAGACCGGGAGGGAATGGTGATTCTCTCCAAGGAAAAAGCCGAAATGAAGGAGAATTGGGATAAAATCCTGACGATCTGTAACGAAGGTGGCATTATCAACGGAAAGGTCAAAGCTGTCGTCAAAGGGGGTCTACTTGTGAATATCGGCGTGGAAGCATTTCTGCCGGCATCTCAGGTGGACGTTATTCCTCCGCGAAACTTGAGCACATTCGTCGGGAACAATTACGATTTCAAGGTAGTAAAAATTAACCAGGAACGTCAGAACATCGTTCTCTCCCGCCGCGAACTGATTGAGCAGGAAAGAAACGAACGACGGTCAAAACTCCTCTCGGAAATGATGCCGGGAGACATCCGGAAGGGAACGGTCAAGAATATCACCGATTTTGGTGCATTCATCGACCTGAATGGCCTGGACGGTCTCTTGCATATCACCGATATGAGCTGGGGACGAATCGGACATCCTTCGGAAATGGTGGCTCTCGGTCAGGATATCGATGTAGTGGTCCTTGATATCAATCGCGAAAGAGAACGCGTAAGCTTGGGATTGAAGCAGAAAATGGCCAATCCCTGGGAGCAGATCGAAACCAAATACGCTATTGGCACCAAAGTCCAGGGACGGGTGGTCAACCTCGTACCTTACGGAGCTTTCGTGGAACTCGAACCGGGTGTGGAAGGTCTGGTGCATGTCACCGAATTATCCTGGACGAAGCGTATCGCGAAACCTTCCGATGTGTTGAAACTCGAGGAGGAAATCGGGGCAGTGGTGCTGGGCATCAACCGCGAAGAACAGAAGATTTCATTGGGAATCCGACAATTGGAAACCAACCCATGGGACGAAGCCCAGGACAAATACCCCATCAACGGCACCATCAAGGGCCGCATCCGAAACCTTACCAGCTATGGAGCTTTCGTGGAATTGGAAGATGGATTGGATGGAATGATTCACGTTTCGGATATTTCCTGGACCCGCAAGATCAATCATCCTTCCGAAGTCATCAAGAAGGGCGAAGAAGTCGAAGCGATGGTTCTGGAGATCGATCGTGAAAACCAGAGAATCTCACTCGGTATTAAGCAATTGTCTCAGGACCCATGGAGCAATATCGACAACTTCTATAAGGTGGGAGACTTGGTTACCGGAAAAGTGACGAAACTGGCAAGCTTCGGGGCTTTTATTGGTTTGGAACACGATATCGACGGCCTGGTTCACATTTCTCAGGTCAGCGAAGAACACATCGACAAAATAAAGAATGTGCTCAATGTTGACCAGGAAGTCACCGCACGGGTGATCAAAATCGATAAAGGTGAACGGCGTATCGGTCTATCGATCAAGGCGGCCAATTACTCCAATGAACAGATTGAGGCTGAGCAGGCCATGCTGGATTCATTGAAACCAGGCGAAGACTTGGTGGCCCTTCAACACGCCTTTGAAGCTGTGGACACAACTGAAGAGGGAACCGAAACCGAAACCGAAACCGAAACCGAAACCGAAACTGAAACTGAAACTCCCTCAGAAAAAGAAAAAGAGTAAACCGGGTTAATCCCTCAGTTACACTTTAAAACGGGCCGGTCATCGGCCCGTTTTTTGTTGCTCCCCCTATATAATATTTAAAAATAAATGAGCTCCGGTAAGGAGCGCTGTTCCCAGCGCGCCGTATGATGACTGGAGTCACCGGTTCGAACCGGGCCCGTCTTAAATTGAAGAATGGACATTATTGAAGAATTGAAATGGAGAGGCCTACTGGCTGATTGTACGGATGAGAAAGGGCTCAAGGGTCGTCTACAGTCCAACCCGATAACCCTCTATGTAGGATTTGATCCGACCGCTGACAGTCTTCACGTCGGAAGTCTGGTTCCCTTGCTGGCTCTCAGGCGATTCCAGAACGCCGGACATCACCCGATTGCTGTTGCCGGGGGAGCCACCGGCCTGATCGGAGATCCCAGCGGACGAGCCACGGAACGGGCCTTGCCGACCAAAGAACTGATAGAAGAGCGTCTAGTCCCAATAAGCGCTCAGTTGAAGTTAATTCTCGATTTCGAAACCCCATCCAATCCAGCCCGAGTCGTCAACAATGCTGACTGGATCACGCCGATCACCTTCATTGATTTTCTCAGAGATATCGGAAAACATTTTTCCGTAAACATGATGGTCGCCAAGGAAAGTGTTCGGGCCCGGATGGAGGATAGGGACAGTGGGATCAGCTTTACTGAATTCAGCTACATGCTGCTCCAAGCTTACGATTTTTATCATTTACGCAAAGATGCGGAATGCGAACTCCAGGTCGGAGGGAGTGACCAGTGGGGAAACATTACCGCCGGAATCGATCTTTGCCGAAGGCAGTTGGGAAAGGAAGCCTTCGGTCTGACCCTGCCTTTGATCACCAAATCCGACGGAACCAAATTTGGGAAAAGCGTAGATGGAGCGATCTGGCTGGATAAAGGAAAAACCAGCGTTTACAAATTCTATCAATTCTGGATCCGAACAGATGATCGAGATATCATCCCTTACCTGAAATTCTTCACATTTCTGGAAAAAGAGAAAATAATGGAAATGGAGGAAAAACATCAAGAAGCACCTCATCGCAGGGAAGCGCACCAAACCCTTGCCGTAGAAATGACCAACTTGATCCATGGGGCTGACGCAACCCGGGATGCCATAAAGGCGAGTGAAATCCTGTTCGGAGGATCGATGGAAGGAATCAGCGAATCACTTTTCGAGGACGTTGTGGGAGAAGTCCCCACCGTGAAACTTCCAGTAACTGAGCTGAATGACGAGGGTATCTGGCTTCCGGAGCTCCTGGAAAGATCGGGTATCTGTAATTCCAAGGGGCAGGGAAGAAAAGACATCAAAGGTGGAGGGATCTACCTCAATAACAACCGAGGATCAGAAAAAAGTGACATCCGGAGATCTTCTTTTCGGAAAACATGTTCTTTTAAGAAAAGGAAAAAGAAACTACTCGGTGGCTACTTTCCAGTAACTCACTTTTTTTCCTTCCCGCATCGCCTGACAAACCGACTTCTGGAATGGGTACGGATACTGCTGGGAATTCGTGAACGAGTTTTTTGGGAAGATTCCCTATTCATTTATATCTTATCCTTGTTCCAGGATCTGATCTGATGGGAATATGAACCATTCATTAGTTTGCTAGCAGAGAAATTCACAAAAGATGTATTTCAATTTCCACGCGTATTCAATCGCTTTTAAGGACTGTTCAAAAACGAATTCACAATTGTTCAGATCTGTTTTCTGTTTCCGATTTCCTGGATTCTGGATACTCCTGCTGACGGCCATGACTTCCTGGTCTCAGCCAATGGAATTCGATGCGGTCTACGAATCCAGTCCAGGTAAAACCTCGCCCCTTCCCAACTTGAGCGCCTTATATCCGACGCTGCAACCTCTTCTGTCTTCCGAGCAAAAGATTCGCATGAACCGGTTTTACCAAGTCCCCTCTTTCCTTTGGGCTTCTCAGCAACTCGGCAACCTGATTCCAAATACGATTACCGATGCGGAATCGGCAGCTCAGTTTTACCTGAAATTGTTTTCACCCCTTTATGGCTTGAAATCCGAGGACCTGACAGCAGCGGAAGTCCGCATGGTCCACGATACCGGAAGAGGTGGAATCATCGTGAAATACCGTCAAGCCATCGAGGACATTGAAGTTTTCCGAAATGAAATGAGTTTCCTGATGGATCGTCAACTGAACCTGAAGGCAATTTCAGGACATTTGGCTCCCCTGCCTGAATCCATCCTGAATAATCCGTCGGCAGAATTCCTCATACAGGAAGAACAGGCAGCCATCGATGCCATTCAGGATTTCACTTCCGTTCGAATTTCACCGAGAGACTTTTCCCGAAAAACAAAGAACGGTCGGTATACGAGTCTGCATCTTAACAATGAAACGAAAAAAACGATGTCGTCTCCTCCCTCTTTACCGATTCGCAGTAAGAAAGTTTTCTACCAGATGCCGAATGAGTTGATCCCGGCCTACTACCTTGAATTGAAAACAGAAAACCAGACAATACAGTCCACTTCCTATTATTCTTATGTAATCAATGCCAGGACCGGGCAGGTGCTGTTTCGTCATAATCTTGAAAATGATGCTGCCTGCGATCAGCACAATCAGTGCGATGGGATTCATTCTCCAGAAAATCTTCAGGCACCTCCTGATCCGGACGGCCATCACTATATTTATCGGGTCTGGGCAGATACCGGGGCAAACCCTTTTCCTCATTATGGCCCAACAGGCAGAAACGGCATGCCACACCCCACTTCGGACCCAAATGACGGATTCATCCCCGACTTCATTCAACCCGCACTGATCGAGTTGGCCCATGGACCCATCAGCACTCAGGAGCCATGGTTACCTGTTGGAGCCATCGAAACAAGTGGCAACAACGTGGATGCCTATCTGGATTTAAATTTTCCCGATGGTTTTTCCGAAGGAGATTTCCGACCCTCCATCACTGGACGGAACTCCTTTACTCACCAGTATAATCCCGACTTGGATCCGTACTCAAACCCCTCCCAGCAGATGGCGGCCGGAACCATGGCATTCTATACCATCAATTTCATGCATGACTGGTTTTATGACAATGGATTCAGCGAGGAATCCGGAAACGGCCAGATCGACAATTTCGGACGTGGAGGCTTTGGTGGGGATCCGATCCTGGTCGAGATTCAGGATTTTGAAGCCATCAACAATGCCAGTATATTCACCCCGGCCGACGGGGGGAGTCCAACCATGCGACTCCATGTTTTCAATGCCCCCTTGAACAGTTTTGAAATTGGCGTTTTCGTCGAAACACCGAACGATCTATCCGGTGGTTTCGAATCGAATCTCGCTGATTTCGGACCCCAGTCATTCGATATCAACGGAGAGATTCGATTGCTGGATGACGGAACCGATCCGATTGCTGACGCCTGCGAGCCCATTATTAACGCCGACGAATTGAAGGGGAATATTGCTCTGATCGACAGGGGAGTCTGTTTTTTTTCGGACAAGACCATGGCAGCCCAGGAAGCGGGAGCCATTGGAGTCATCATCGTCAACAACGTAGAAGGTATCCCACCCGGAATGACGGGAGACGCTCAAGGCATCACGATTCCTGTATTAAGTATCAGCATCAATGACGGCAACCGAATCAAAGAAGCCCTGGACCAAGGAGAAACGGTGATCACGAGAATGGTGAGAGACGATGTGGTGAACCGGGATGCTGCCTTGGATAATGCCATCGTGATTCATGAGTGGGCACATCACATGAGCCAACGACTGATCGCCGATGCTGTGGGCCTGAGCAACAACCAGGGCGCATCAATGAGTGAAGGTTGGAGCGATTTTACGGCTTTACTGATCGGAGTGCGGGAAGCAGACCGAAACAAGGAAGGCAACGAACTCTTTCAAGCCGCTTATCCACCACCGGGTGCCTATGTCTTGAACAATCCTTACTTCGGAATCCGGAGATACCCATTTTCCACACAATTGTCCATCAACCCCAGCACCTTCGGCATGATCGAAGACAGCGCCTCACTACCTATTTTAGTCCCCCAGAACCCAACGCTGGTTGGCATGTCCAATTCAGAGATTCATACCGCCGGCTTTGTGTGGGCGAACATGCTTTGGGAATGTTACGCATCACTTTTGAATGACTCCGGACGCCGTTTTACAGAGGCTCAGGAAACCATGAAAGATTATCTGGTTGCCTCTCTTAAAATGACGCCACCGACCCCAACCTTCACCGAAGCTCGAGATGCATTGTTGGCCGTGGCGCTGGCCGGAAACCGCCGTGACTTCGAACGATTCAATGAAGCTTTCGCCAAGAGAGGGATGGGGAAAGATGCCCAATCGCCGAGCAGGGAGTCCATTGATCATTCAGGGGTTATCGAAAACTTTGATTCAGGAGTGATCCTTGTAGGAAACCTCAGCCTTACCGAGGCTGACCTAGTCGATTCGGTAAGCAATTGTGATAATGATGGGATTTTGGATTCCGGAGAGACTGGAACACTCCGCATCGCCTTGACCAATGATGGCATCATTCCCCTGACACAGACCACAGGAATCCTCTTTTCCAGACGCAATGAATTATCAATCGCTGATGAAGGCATCATCACCTTTCCTCCTTCGAATGTCGGAGAGACAGTTTACGGAGAAATTCAAGTCAGTTTTGTTTCAGATCAATCCG
>DUCD01000025.1:44126-45025 GCA_012959985.1 Verrucomicrobiales bacterium
ATTTCAGATGAAGCCGTTCCCGAATTCGAAGAAACACTTTCATTTATCGGAAACAGGAACCGGTTGATCCGAAACTCATCAGTGGACGATGTCGAATCAGGAATGCTACCGGAATGGATACGAACCAGTGATGTCGGAACCGGCGCCCGATGGAGAATCGACGAGGATGAGGAGGGAAACCACGCCTGGTTCGGACCGGGAGCTGAGGGGAATACTGACAATTCCCTGGTATCACCACCCATGAAAGTTTCCGAAGAGACATTTTTCGGATTTTCCTTCCGCCATCGATATGATTTTGAGAACGGAGGATATGATGGAGCCGTGGTGGAGTTAACCTCTGATGGAGGTCAATCATGGATCGATATAGGCCAGTTTGCAGAAACAGGTTATAACTTGGAATTGATCGAAGGACCAAATCCACTGACTTTCAGGAAGGCCTACGGAGATACGTCGGAAAACTATCCGGAGTTTCTCACTGAATCATTTAACTTGGGAAGTAGATTCGCCGGAAGAATTGTTCAGGTCCGTTTCCGCGTCGGGACGGATCCCTTCGTTTTCAATACCGGCTGGCATATCGACGACATGGAGTTTCATGGAATTGTGTCTCCGCCGTTTTCAGCCTTTGAAGGAGACGTCACTCAATGTGTTCCGCTGCCGAAAATCAATGTCGTCACTCATCAGGATTTGGAAACCGACGAGACCGGGAGGCAATCGGTATTTGAAATTGATTTGAACCAACCTCCTTCAACGGATGTATTCATCAGTCTCTCCACGGACCTTCCCAATGAGGGAATTGTCGAACCGAAGATATTACTCTTTACACCCGGAAATTGGGATCTTCCCAAAGGATGTTTGTGTCCTCCAATACCTGGACGATCTGACTATGTTCACCATGTCGC
>DUCD01000026.1:0-4388 GCA_012959985.1 Verrucomicrobiales bacterium
GAATGAAAGAACCGGAGTGCCCGGAAGGAAATGATTTAGAGGTTTTTTTTCGATCGGGTCCACGCAGAATCCACTGGAACGGCCATAAGATGTTAATACAACTTCTCCGCCTATATTCCGTCGAATAAAACAGAATCCTCGCAATCCTTCACTCAGTCGGCACTCCCTCGGACACAGATCGCATTGAACCCTTCCGTCATCCAACGCATGCCAGTATCGGGTCGATTTGATTTCCGAGTGATGAGTCATGCACTAATGTAACACTGGACAGTGGGTCGCTCAACTTCAACCTGATGAAATTCGAGAATGGTAAAAGCAGGGCTCGCTGCACTGCCATCCGGGTAAGGGAAAACCCATGAAAATGAACGCACCTGAAGCTGGGGGCGTCGACCCCGGATCATGAAAAAACACATTGTTAATAACCCTATCCGGCCTCAGCGCGGCCAGCTTCAGGGGATCAGAGATCCCTTAACCTAATCGAGTGGTCCCCGCTGTCCCAGCGCGCCGTAGAGTGAGAGTTAGGTTCCCAGCGCACCGTGATGACCAAAGCATGAAGCGGCGCGCTGTGTCCCAGCGCCCCCCACCTCCACTGATGGGTAGTAATGATTATTGCCGGTCCGGGTTGATAGGTGTATCATGTGGACACATTGGATTATTCGTCATGACTCAGCCTTATATTCGAGAACCAGCCGTTGCGGGTTTGTTTTATCCTTCTGATTCAGGTGAACTCAGAAAGTCGATCGATCGAGTATTATCTGAGAACCACTGTGAGGGAATGGCTGCGAAAGCCATGATCCTTCCTCATGCGGGATATCCTTATTCAGGTCCAGTTGCCGCTAAAGGTTATTCATTGCTGGAGCCGATTGCTTCGCAGATCAAACGGGTGGTTTTGCTCGGTCCGGCTCATCGTGTTGCTTTTTCCGGGATTGCCTTTTCAAGCGCAGAGGCTTTTGCAACGCCGTTGGGAGTCGTGGAGGTGGATCGTGAATCCATCGATTCCATTCTCGAGATGGATGCGGTTTTGATATTGGATGAAGCGCATGAAAAAGAACATTGCCTTGAAGTTCACATTCCCTTTCTCCAGACATTGTTGGGTAGTTTCAAGATCGTGCCGGGAGTGGTCGGAGAAGTTTCCAGTGATCGGGTCGCCTCCATTCTAGAGTCCTTATGGGGCGGTCCGGAAACCTTGATCATCATCAGCTCGGACCTGAGCCACTTTCACGATTATGATTCGGCCAGGATCATGGATGCAGAGACGTCCCGATGTATTTCCGGGAATTGTCCGGAAGGCATCCGATCCGAGAGTGCCTGTGGGCGACTTCCGATTCTGGGATTGCTTCAACTAGCTGAAGCCAAGAAAATGACTATTCAGACCTTGGATCTCAGGAATTCAGGAGATACAGCCGGACCTCGGGATCGCGTTGTCGGTTACGGGGCTTTTGCCTTTCATTGAACATTCTAATCATGTTGACCACAGAACAAACGAAGGCGTTGCATTCATGGGCCCGAAGAGCTATTCAGTACGGACTGGATAATACATTCAGAAGACTACCCATTGCTACCGGGCAGATTACAGAACCCTTTCAGCAAATTCGGGCTTCTTTTGTCACCTTGCGCAATTCCGGGGATCTCAGAGGGTGTGTCGGTCGAGTTGATGCTGCCCGTTGTCTATTGGAGGATGTGACTCACAACTCGCATGGAGCTGCCTTTGAGGATCCGAGGTTTCCCCATATCACTTCTGATGAACTCGAACACCTCGACATTTCGATACTTGATTTGCCCCGACCGGTTCAGGCTGAATCGGAACAGGCATTGCTGGAACAGTTGGAACCAGGGAAAGATGGGTTAATCTTGAGAGAAGGCGGAAGAATGGCGACCTTTCTCCCATCCGTCTGGGGCATGGTGCCTCAACCCATTGAGTTTATCAGTTGTCTCAAGGAAAAAGCTGGACTGCCCGCGGATTACTGGTCGTCCACATTGACCTGGGAAAAATACCGAACGGAAGTTTATGAAGGGGATCCTCAGCCCTGATATGTATATGTCCACCAATAAGGTAGGGCGTGCTGTCCCCGCGCGCCGAGAGTTAGCTGTCTCAGTGCGCTGCGAATCAGCCGATGATGTTCATGAAAACGGCGCGCTGGGACAGCACGTCTTACCGGCTGAGTTGCTTTTTTTTAAACGCACTGTTCATTCAAACCTTCTTATAGGTTTATGTCTGTTGCTTACCTTCTCCGGGTTTTGCCTGGCAGAGTCGGTCAATTTCAATAAAGAGCATTGGTCCTTTATTCCCCCGAAGAAAACAGTGTTGCCCGAGGTGCAGCAAAGCGATTGGGTCCAGAATGAAATCGATGTCTTCACTCTATTCAGGATGGAGAAGGAGGGATTGCTGCCCTCACCCAAAGCGGGTGCGGCTACTTTGATAAGGCGGTTGAGCTTGGATTTGACAGGGTTGCCGCCGGATCCGAATCAGGTTCGACAGTTTGTGAACAATCCGGTTCCGGAGACCTATTCCCGAGTGGTCGATCACCTGCTTGCGTCTCCACGGTTCGGAGAGCATTTTGCTTTGCCTTGGCTTGAAATCGCCCGTTATGCCGATACGCATGGATACCAAAACGACGGGGAACGGGATATGTGGCGCTGGCGGGATTGGGTGGTTGATGCTTTGAACCGAAATCTTCCTTATGACCAATTTACAGTTGAACAACTTGCGGGTGATCTTTTACCGGACCCCACGCTCGACCAGATTGTCGCAACCGGTTTTAACCGTAATCACCGCTACAACTCAGAAGGCGGTTCGATTCAGGCTGAGTTTCTTGTCGAGAATGTCGCTGACCGGGTGGATACAACAGGAACCACTTGGTTGGGACTCACCCTTGGTTGTGCCCGATGTCACGATCATAAATACGATCCCATTTCTCAAAAGGACTATTATCGTTTTTTTGCTTTCTTTCACAATATTCCTGAAACCGGTCGTGCGATTCGCGATGGTAATTCGGAGCCCTACATCAAGGCGCCGACGTTTCTTCAGCAGCGAGTTCTTGAAGGCATGGAAGAGCGTATACAATACCGACGAGCTCAAGTGAAAGCGATGGAAACAAGGGTGGCGGCACTTCAGCATGATTGGGAAAACAGATGGGTTCAGAGTCCGGGGAAGATTTCATTCATGAATGAAAATCTGGTGGCTCATTTTCCCTTCGATGGATCGGTTTCCAATGCGGTGAGACCGGAAAGGGATTCCGATCTTTCTGATTCCACAGATGTCACAGGATTCGTCGATGGCATGTTCGGCCAGGCAGTTCGGCTGGATGGTTCCGGGTTCATCGATGCTGGAAAGATCGGTAATTTCCAGAATCAGACTCGTTACAGCATCAGTTTGTGGATCCGTCCGGAATCCATATCAACTGGAATTCTGTTGTCCAGAATGAATCGGACCACGGAGCGCAGGGGGTACCAATTGATGCTTCAGGAAGGAAAGGTTGTTTTCATTTCGATTTCCAGATGGATTGCCGGCGTCATTGGAGTCCGAACCCAATTGGAGGTATCCCGTGAACAGTTTCAGCATATTGCGGTGACCTATGATGGAAGTATGAGCGCCCGGGGTATTCAGATCTACATAGGTGGAAAAAAGCAAGCCGTCGAGATTCTCTACAATAGCGACAGCAATCCCGGAGTAACTGCTAATGAGCCCTTTCAGATTGGTGATGGACCCTTTTTCGGTGAAGCCTACCAGGGTGCGATAGATGATCTGCGTCTGTATCAGAAAAAGTTGAGCGATGAGGAAATCGAGATATTGGCCGTTGCATTGATGCCATCAGAGATTGCGCAGCTAAACCCATCGCAACGCAGTCGAGGTGCATTCAGGAAATTGCGACAGGTCTTTCTGAAGGAAACAGATGATGCACAGATTCGAAAGAAGTTGGATGCCCTGTATAAGGCAGAGAATGAGAAAAGCGATTACCTTGAAACCTTGCCGACTTTGATGGTGATGAAGGAAATGCCGATTCCGAGAAAGACTTACCTCTTGAAGCGGGGCCAATATGACCAGCATGGCGAGAGAGTGGAAGCCGGCATCCCGGAATATTTTCCAGAAATGCCTTCGGGTTTGGCGAAGGATCGTTTGGGTTTGGCTCGTTGGTTGGTGAATCCTGAGAATCCGTTGACTGCGCGAGTAACCATGAATCGATTTTGGCAGCATTTATTCGGAACGGGCCTGGTAAAGACGGCCGAGGATTTCGGAGTGCAGGGTGAACCTCCCAGTCATCCGGAACTTTTGGATTTTCTGGCCCTCGAATTTATTCGCAGTGGTTGGAATATGAAAGCGCTTATAAAGAAAATAGTGCTCAGCTCAACTTACCAACAATCCTCAGTGATTGATCCTGTGCTTCTTG
>DUCD01000026.1:4480-7909 GCA_012959985.1 Verrucomicrobiales bacterium
TTGCTGGGCAGAGCCTCCCGGTTTCGTCTGAGTGGTCACGCCCTGAGGGATCAGGCTCTGTCATTTGCTGGACTACTGTCCGCCCGAGTCGGAGGCAAACCGGTGAATCCGTATCAGCCTACCGGACTCTGGGCTGAAGTCAGTCGAAAGAAATACCTGATTTCTGAAGGTGATGACTTGTATCGGCGGAGTTTATATACCTATTGGAAACGAACCATTGCTCCTCCAGTGATGCTGAGCTTTGATGCGGCCGATCGGGAGTCATGTCGAGTGAGAAAAACTCTTACCAATATTGTTGAATGATGTGACCTTTCTGGAGGCTGCCCGTCATCTGGCTCAACGAACCATTGTCGAAGGGGGAACCATGGTAGGCGATCGAGTCCGGTTCGGTTTCTTCAGGGTCCTGAGTAGAAATCCCGATCAACAGGAAGCGCATACCTTGATTCAGAGTGTAAAGCATTCATTGGAATATTATCGATCCTCACCGGAAAAAACGGCATCCTTGTTGAAGCAGGGACAATCCTCGGTGTCGCAGGAATTGGATCCATCTGAACTGGCAGCATACACCGTCTTCGCCTCGATACTTTTTAATCTCGATGAAACGCTTACCCGAAAATAAGTCTGTCACCAACGATTTTCCGAATCGCCGAATTGAAACACGTCGAGGATTCCTCGGTTCAATGAGCTGTGGAATCGCGGGGATTGCCTTGACCCATTTAATAGGTAGTGGTTCAGGGACACACGCTGCCGACACATCCCTTTCAGGGCGAGTGTCTTTTCCAGGAAGACCTGCCAAGGCAAAACGGGTGATTCATCTTTTTCAGTCCGGTGGACCCTCGCAACTGGATCTTTACGATCCGAAACCTCAACTTAAAAATCAGCATGGAAAAGAACTGCCGGCTTCGGTCAGAAAAGGACAACGCGTAACGACTATGACCTCAGGTCAGGAATCGTTTCCCACGGCGTCTTCCTATTTTGATTTTACCAGGCACGGGCAGTCGGGGGGGGAATTCAGCGAGGCGATTCCGCACATCGGAAGCATTGCCGATGACATCTGTGTGATCCGTTCGATGCATACCGACGCGATTAATCACGACCCAGCGATCACTTTTTTTCAGACCGGGTTTCAATTGGCGGGGAATCCCAGTTTGGGATCCTGGCTGTCCTACGGACTCGGGACGGATAATGAAGATTTGCCAGCCTTCATTGCCATGGTTTCACACCGAGGGGGGCAACCTCTATACGACCGACTCTGGGGCAGTGGTTTTCTGCCGACACGTCACCAAGGTGTGAAATTCCGTTCCCAGGGAGATCCGGTTCTTTATTTGAATAATCCACCCGGAATCGATTCATCACTGAGAAGGCATATGTTGGATCAGATTGCCGGACTCAATCGTCAGGGGTTTGCCAGGGACCAGGATCCTGAAATTCTGACCCGGATCGCACAGTACGAATTGGCGTTTCGCATGCAGACTTCCGTTCCAGACTTGACGGACGTTTCCGGTGAACCGGAATCCACCTTCCGGCTATACGGAGAGGACGCCCGAAAACCCGGAACATTCGCCCACAATTGTCTGCTGGCACGACGCATGACCGAACGTGGGGTACGTTTAGTGCAGTTGTTTCATCGGGGTTGGGATCATCACAGTGGTCTCCCGAAGAATCTACGGGCGCGGACGGCTCAGACGGATCAGGCGAGCTCCGCGCTTGTGCTGGATTTGAAACAGCGGGGGTTGCTCGATGATACCCTGGTCATATGGGGAGGGGAGTTCGGGCGCACTGTCTACTGCCAGGGCAAACTGACTCCCAAGGTTTATGGACGTGACCATCATCCGCGTTGCTTTTCCGTCTGGTTGGCGGGTGGAGGAATTAAGCCCGGGATGATCTACGGCAAGACGGATGATTATTCCTATAATGTGGCCGAGAACCCAGTCAGTGTTCACGACTTGCATGCCACTATACTCCACCTCCTGGGAATCGATCATCACAAGCTGACCTTCAAATTCAAAGGGCGTCACTTTCGCCTGACCGATGTGGAAGGAAATGTTTTGGATCGCATTCTGGGTTGAAATTGCTAATCAGAGTCTCCTCTTGCTTATGCGATCATCAAGCAGGGGCCATCAACCTTATCGATTAATCGATGCTTAGTTTTCGGAGTGTCTATCGATTCTATCAAGTGGAAAAAGGCGGATTCTTGATCAAATCACCCAAACATGTTACCCTGTTAGTAACGACAAATTCGTTTCATATTATGACTGTTGGCAGGTGTTACAGTCAAAATACACACCACTATGAAGATTGATGGCATTAAGGGTTGCTACGAGAAAACTCACGGCTTGTTTTACTTCTCCAGGATGTGCTCTAAGATTCGACTGCATGCGCAGGACAATCTGCCGAAGGATTACCACCGGATGGTTGGGCAAGGTTTTGATGGCCGGACATGCCGGTATTTGTGGGTTGGCTACGATGATGTCCGTGCACAGGTGCTCACAGGCAAGTCGGATGCTGAGGTACTCGACTGGTGCTTCGTCAACGGCCGACGTCTCACGGAAGAAGAGGTTCTCATCTACAACAGTTTCATGAGCAAGCGAGGCTGGCGCGATGACGAGACCGATGGGTTTATCCCAGAGTTGATTAAGCAGTACGGGTTGACAGACGACGGGAGCCTATGTACGGATTTTGACATCATCGAAATGGATGAGGGCCGTTGGTATCCAGATATGTGGAGAGATGCTTGGAAATGAGCGTCACGCTGGCCAACAAAACGCTGCCCCGAATGCCGCCCCTTGATAGTCTGGACCTCATGGATGGGCCGCCATCGGTGAGCTGAAACATCGGGCGCATGGGAATGAAAATCACGGAAGATGATTTGAGCGGCGAAGAGGTCGTTAACTTTCTAAAGGAACACATTTCAGAGATGAAGTCCGTTTCCCCGCCGGAGAGCAAACACGCACTTGACGTCGACTCGCTTCAGGAGCCAAGCGTTACTTTCTGGACCGTCCAGGAGGAGCGTGCTCTTGTTGGATGTGGGGCGCTCAAAGCCTTGGATGGCGGTCACGGTGAACTAAAGTCAATGCGCACGTCAAAGGCCCACAGAGGAAGAGGTGTCGCATCCATCCTGCTGAGGCATATTTTGAACGAATGCCGACGGCGTAATTACCGGCGCGTAAGTCTTGAGACTGGGTCCATGCCCTTCTTCTTACCCGCACGTTCCTTGTACCGAACATTCGGATTTACTGAATGCGCCCCATTCTCTGATTACAAGCCAGATCCAAACAGCGTATTTCTGACCTTGGAACTAACCACAACTCCCCAACCAGTCAGCCCTCCTAAGCGCCGCCGCGCAAGGCGTTTTTCTTGATTCGCGTGAAGATCCGGCTATTCTTGGCAGGGTAAGCGTCACTGTCCGGCGATTTCCTGAAGCCCGGC
>DUCD01000027.1 GCA_012959985.1 Verrucomicrobiales bacterium
TTCCGGCCCCGACGACGACGACTCCGGTCCCGACGACGACGATTCGGGCAGCCCCGACGACGACGACTGGGTGGAGATCCCTGAGGCGAAGTTCGATGTGACCTACTCCGACCCCACCGGGGTGGCCCAGTGGATCACGAGCGGCCCCTTCAGTTTTGGCTTCAGTGAGGACGGGGGCGGCTGCATCTCCTGCATCCTGAGCGACCCCAGCGCCGGTCAGCCCGACCGCTGCGACAGCCTCGTGGGCGATCCCAACCTCGTCTCCCCCGGCTACGGGCGCGCTTGGCAGAACTCCTTCCGGGACGATCTCCACAGCAACCGATACAACCCAACCCAGGCCGGGTTCAGGGACAGCTGGGGGACCCCCACCACCCTGACGCTCGGCGACTCTTGCAACGGCCCGGGGGGACGCCTCTACGTGGCCCCCTTCCGGCTGCCCATTTACAGTAACCACAAGTTCGATTGGGTCGAGAACGAGGATGTCGTGAGCGACGGCTACAGCGACGATGGGGACGCCAGCGACAACGACGGCATCGACGAATCCGGCAGCTCCCAGCTCGATGAAGTGCGCAGCGAGTGGAAGTACACCGCCTACTACGAAGACTTCAGCGATCGAGTCACAGCCGACGTGGCCGTCGTGCGTCACGTTTACCAAACCGATTTCCGCCACCCCCCCGTGAGGATGGACGGTATCCGCGCGCTTTGGGTTCGGCGCGACCGCCACCCTCGATAACGAGAATCCGGTGCTCAACGAGGATGCGATCTGGCTCGACCTCGCCCCCGACGAGGGCGCGCCCGCTAGCCTCCAAGGCCCCCAAGTGGCGACGGCCACCGACCTCGCCACGGGCATTTTCGGCTACTCAGGCCGGATTCGCTGGTCGTTCGGCTACACCCACGCGCTCTGGGTAGACAGCTCGGGTCAGTGGCAGGAGGGGGACCTCATCGACTGCAACGCAAAGGTCCAGGTCCAGATCGGTGCGGACCAATTCACCGAACTCTTCGACGGCAATCCAAACACCGTCTTGGGCAACCCGGCGGCCTACGCGGGCCAGTCCAACCTGCCGCTGATGATCTTGTCCTCGGGCGGGACGGACTCGGTGACCACCGCCGACGCGGTCGGGCTCTACCTCCCAGAAAACGAGTGCAACGTAAAGCAGACGGTCGGTTGGAACGAGATGACCGGCGAGCAGGTCTACAGCCAGGACCGGCGCGGACGGGTCGTGATCTCGGGTAACCACCGGGCCTGCGGCAATCCGGCGACGAAGCTCCTGTGGCGTGACCCAGCCGAGCTCCTCCCCGATGTGCGCAGCGAGAACGATCAGACCAATCTGACGATTCGGATCATCAGCCTGGGCATGCTCAACCCGGAGAACGCCCCCGAGGGGGCGATCGAACGCTTCCGCTTGGACGTGCGGATCCTGTTTGGCACCCCAGCGGAGATCCTCGCCGCAGTCGGGGAGTTGGAGGCTGGGTTAGCTAGCCAATCGGTCGACTGCGAGGTCGACCCGACCTGCCCTGAGTAGGGCCGCCGGGCGCTTCGGACGCTTCCGCGGGAGCGTCTTCAGGGCGATCCAGTCTCGGCTTTTCAGTCCAGGAGGCCAGCCTCCCGGAGCAGTTCGATGTCGAGCTTGTCCTTCTCCATGAAGAACTGCTGATAGGCCCATCACAACCAATTCATTTGGAAACATCAATCCGGCAACTTGGGGTAGATCCGATATACGCAAACAGTTGAGCATCTCAATAGCCATTCCTCTGCCATTGGCTTGACTTGAAATATCCTGAGTTGCCAGTGGGTTTTTAAGAATGAGTGCCTTTATTTTTCCATCTAACAAGGCAGCATACGGAGCAATTGCAGCCATTTCTCCCTGGGCAATTAGGCTGATACTGTCCGGATCGATTCCAGGTATTTCCCGCAAAGCCTCAAGGCACCTAAGTACATCGTAAACCCGCATGGAAGCAACCGTTCGCCCGGTCCATGCAGCAGACCTGCGAACGTGTGCCTGCAGTGAAGGAGCCCAACCGGTTTCACCAACACCACGAGTTTCAACGTAGGCAACATTCATTTTATTTTTTACTCCCGATGCCAACGAAACCGATGCCCAGCGTTCTTCGTCGGGGTTTTTAAGCACGAGCAAAAGAGGGGCGAGCTTGCCGGGTGGTTGTCGTCGTTGAAGATAGACTTTAAGCCTCCAACCGTCTTCAGGCACGAAGCTATAGGTCTGTATTCCGTACTTCGAAAAATTACTGGCTCGAAACTCCAATCGCAAATTCAATGGAACAGCATGCTCTGGAAAACCTCGAAATGTCTTATTCCGTAGAAAATCCACCACCTCTTTTCTGTATTCGTTCAGTTGCTCCACGCGATTGATCTCAGGGGGATCGGCAAGTTGAACAAACGAATCCTGTATGATGGTTGTCCGGTCATCATTGGGAGAACCCTCCTCATAGACAAGTAATTCTTCATTGGACAATTCTTTTGATATATCAATGGTCCCAAGATCATTCGGAGATATGTTTTCGCCCATCAATTCTTTCAGAAAAAAGGATAGAATTCTGCCACGTAATTCTTCATTCGAACCATAACTATGCCCCCCGACAGCATCTGCCATAATCAAGTTCTCTGGTTTTCCATAGAACTTATAAATTGAATTTATTTTGTCGTATAGGGAATGAACTGCTTCTATAGAGTAGTATCCGTCACTCGACGGTTGAGCGATCATAAAAGGCCTGGGCGCAATCAAGGCTCCTATGTCCGTGAAATCTATGAGGTAAGTATTAATTGGCATCATACAATCACAGTGTTCGTCAATAGTGCGTTGTGAAATTTGGCCTTCCAGGGACGCGGCGCCCGCTACCGCCGCCGCCGCTTTTATGCGTGGATCAGCCGCAGGCAGATACCAACTCTGTGAACCTCCTCCAGAGATACCGGTAACCCCTAAACGGTCTTTATCCACCTCGGGCATTTGACATAAAAGGTCCAATCCTCGGATACCATTCCAAACCTCGACTCCACCGGGATTGTAACCCCGACTATACCAATGATACCAACCTCTGGACCCGGTTGCTGGATGCGCCCCTTTCACCTCTCCTCTCTGAATTGTTTCTATGATCAAACAGACAAAACCATTCTGTGCGAAACTTTTTGCATGCGCCTGATAATGATGTTTTTGAGTATGAGAATGTCCGCAGACGTACAGAATCGCCGGAACCGGTTGTGTGATCCCTTCCGGAATGTAAAGATTGGCTGGCACGTACAATCCCTGTAGCGATTCATAATACAATTTTTCTATCCGATAACCTTCTTTCCGTATGACGCCTGTTTGGGTCACATTAAGTGGAGGGCGCTTGCCCCTGAATGGCTTGCCTTGAAGACCCATCATTTCCAAAAACTCTTCGTAACGCTGGTCCTTGACTGCCTTCCAATCCTGTAAATTGTGAATCCCTTTTAAGGAATTATTTGTGATATCACTCGCCACCTTTTTTAAATAGTGACGAATGTTGTTGGCTTGGTCAGGAATTGGCGCGACGGAATAATTGATTCCCTGCGTGTATGATTTTGTGCAGGACAAAACAAAAAACAAGGTGATGGTTAATTTTGTTCTCATTTCTGACGGGAAACCGATTCTCTAATCTCATGCAACTGCCGGTGTCGCTTATGTACGGCTGCCGCTACTGTACAAACCCGACTACTTCGATCAGTTGGAATATTTATGTTCATCAGTCTGTAGGCGCTCGACCACCAGGCATACTCCCTGCTCAACCGCGACGGCGCGCGCTTGGCCGAGATTATTCAGCCGTTGAAAAGGGAATCTCTTCTGTTCACTGCCCTCGACAGTGAGGCGGAGAATCGGGATGAACGATATCGGACAAATTCAAAAGGGTCACCTGTTGAGGGGAACACCCCAAGGTTTCCAGAATGGCACGCAGACGTTCCGCGTTTTCTTGAAGATCGACTTTAGAAACGGCACGCTTCGAAGACAGTGCATCGTCCGCTTTTTGTCTGGAGGGTCGCCTGCTCTTCACTTCAAAAACTTCGAGCAGTTCGATCAACTCGGCTTTGGTCATACGGGCGTAGTCAGTCATCGATTTACATACTACCGATATTGCCAGCAAAACACCAGCCCAGCCTTGGTTTAAACATAATTCTGCTTTTACTTGTGCCTTCAGGATATTCAAGGATACTATGGATAAAAGTCCGACAGTAAACTAGGCTGCCGTCCACCTAATCAATCGTGTCTGGTATTATGAATCCAACATCAACCACTCGTCGATCATTCATCAAAGCTTCCGTTCTTGGTACGGCAGGAACTTCAATTGCAACTTCTTCAGTTCAATCCGAATCAGCAACCGACCGTGTGGAGGGTTCACGGTTCAAGCTTGGAGTCGCCAGCTATTCGCTACGTGAGCTACCTCTAACAAAAGCCATCTCGGCTGTGAAGGCCCTTCATACCTCCTTTATTAATATCAAATCGTTTCACATTCCCTACGAAAGCACAGCTACTCAGATTGCGGCGGCTCAGAAGGAGATCGAACAAGCGGGATTAAAAATTATCGGAGGAGGAACCATTTCATTGAGGAAGGATGAAGATGAAGACATTCGATATCATTTTGAATACGCAAAGCGGTGTGGCATGCCGTTGATGGTAATAGCCCCGACCAAGAAAACCCTGCCGCGGATTGAGAAATTTGTGAAGGAGTACAATATCAAAGTGGCGGTTCATAATCACGGCCCGGAAGACAAGCACTTTCCCGGACCACAGGACGTTCTGCCCTTCATTTCAACTATGGACCCGAGAGTCGGGCTCTGCATCGATTTAGGACACACAGCCAGGACCGGTGTCAATGTCGTTGAAGCCATTGCCCAATCCGGCAGTCGAGCTTTGGATTTTCACATGAAAGACCTCAGGAATCTGAGCAACAAGCATAGCCAATGCATTGTTGGGGAAGGGGCCCTGCCTATTGCCGACATTTTCAAACAATTGATTCGAATGAACTACACGGGTTACGTCAACTTGGAATATGAAATCGACGCCGATAATCCTCTGCCCGGAATGAAACAATCCTTCTCCTATATGCGAGGAGTGCTGCATGGCTTAAGTGCCTAATCGGATCGACTGGCTGCGGTATTTTGGAAAACTTAGGGAATAAACGCTGAATTCAGGATCCCCGTTCGGGAAGCTATCCAAAAATGACTAATGGACAACAAACCATGTGGAGAACCATCGGAGTCATCATCATGAATACGGAGGCAAATCTTGGAATCTAAGGATTCATTCTTTGCGCGATTTCACGAATCCCAGGAAGGGAAGATTTTTCTGTTGGCTGTAGTGCTTGGGCTTGTTTTCGCAGGACTTGTTCTGACAGCCGCAGCGTTCACCGATTTCGGAGACGAAGCACTCTACATGATTGGATACCATATTGTCGCCGGCCGGCTGGGAGGAATATCCAAAGGACTTGAGATGGGTTCGGAACCGATTCTGGTGTTTGCCGTTGCATTTTGTTTGGAAATGGTTTTGACCTTTTTCTTTTATCCGCTTGCCATCTACTCCTCACAGGAAGCATCGGCTCGCATCCCTTATATCAATAAACCGATGATTCGCGCCATGGCCGCAGCGGAACGTTACCGGGGACCGGTCAAGCGTTGGGGAATCGTCGGAATACTTTTTCTGAACTGGTTACCGATTTACCTGACAGGCCCCCTGATTTCTGCCATAATTGCAAGGCTGATTGGATTCACCAATCTCTCTGCCTTGACGATTTCGACATTCGGGACCGCCCTATCGGTCGCCGCCTGGATGGGCACTGTTGATCCCATTCTTGAGGCTTCTGGAGAGTGGGCGTTTATCCTTCCCTTGCTTCTGGTCGCCGCCGCCTTTGCCTATTTTTTCAAAAGAAAAATCTATCCATATTTCAAGAAAAGCAACCCGCAAAAGGTCAACAAAAATTTAAATTCTGAAAGCAGTTAAAAGACTCCTTCGGCTTGCAGATAAGAACTTTTACACCAACACCTGTAATCTAGTGCGAACACTAGCCATAGGAGACATCCATGGATGTCTCAATTCCTTACGAAGCATTGTCCAACAGGCTAACCTGAGTCCTGAGGATCGCCTGATACTAATGGGGGATTATGTCGATCGCGGGCAGGATAGCCGAGGGGTCATCGACTGGATTCTGAAGAAAAGGGGTTCAATTAAAATCATCACCCTTAAAGGCAACCATGAACTCATTATGGTTCAGGCGGCGAAGAGCATGGCCAACTACGGATTTTGGGTATCCTGCGGGGGCGTTCAGACACTCACCTCCTATGGAGCGGACATGAAAACTCTATTTGACTGGAAGACTATTATTCCGCAATCACATTGGAATTTTATACATGAGACGCTCTACTACTATGAGACAGAGGAGATGATTTTTGCACATGCGTCTGTAGATTCAGACTTGTCGCTGAATGACCAGAATGAAGCCACTTTGCTCTGGGAACGCTATTTTGACATGGATCCACACCGATCAGGAAAGAAAGTGATATGCGGGCATACTCCCCAGGAGTCCGGTCTGCCCGGAGTATTTGATTTCGGATACTGCATCGATACCGGTGCATGTTACGGAGGGTGGCTAACCTGTCTGGATGTCGAATCCCTGGACTATTGGCAAGCGAATGAAGAGGGAGAAAAACGGTCGGGCATCCTTAAGCATTCTCCTTGAGGGAAAAGTGGCGAAATCCTAGTTCGACAACAGCCTTGCGAATAGTATTCATGTAAATCCACATGGAAAAACTAAATACAGGAATTCTGATATTTGATAATGTCGAAGTATTGGACTTCACGGGGCCGTATGAAGTTTTTTCAAGAACCCGACTGCAACCGGGAGTAATTTCCCGAAGAACAGAAACATCAGCGCCCTTCTGTGTATTCACTGTAAGCCTGAGCTCAAGTACAATTCGTGCCACGGGAGGACTTCAAGTGATTCCCGATTACCAAGTTTGGGCTGCGCCACCCATTGACCTTCTTGTTGTTCCCGGTGGCTACGGAACCAGAACACTTTTGGATGATTCACCAACCCTGGAATGGATCTGTCGAACCGCAGCTAACTGCAGAATTGCCATGTCGATCTGCACTGGAGCCCTTCTGTATGCCAAGATCGGTCTTTTAAGGAATCGCCGGGCGACCACGCATTGGGCGGCCTTGGATTTACTTTCTGAGATAGATTCGACGATAACCGTCGAGCAAGACACGAGAGTTGTGCATGACCAGATCATCACTTCCGCAGGAATCTCAGCCGGCATCGATATGGCGTTGAGTGTCGTAGAACATCTGCATGGAAAAGAAGTGGCAGATGAGACGGCCAGATACATGGAATACAGAAGAGTGGAAGACGACTAGAGTGGAATTTGAGAGCAGTCACGATACAACATCGGCTTGGCTCCTCCTCTCCGCCAAACATGCCGGGCACACAAGCGGAGACATGTTTCCACACCATTATTGCGAGAATCCAGCACGACCTGATAAATCTCAGGCAGGATTTGAACTGCGCGCGACGTAGGTGCCGCCTAGGTTTGGACGGAATCGGGAGAAGTGAACGTGTGCTGGTATTCCAGTTCCTGCGACACTATCCATAGCGGTAAATCGCAAGCTCTTCACCACTCCAAAGCTTATCCCGAAAGGAGTTTTGATATTTCATCGATCTTTCCGTCATCAACTAAGGATCTTAGCTTGATGGAATATCAGAACACCTGACTTGGGTTGAATTTATTCGGATACCGATTTGAAAATCAGCTTCAGTTCAGTGTCAGGATATTCGGTCTCAGTGGCGTTCAGTTCGGCGCATAAATGGCACATGATTTTGTTGG
>DUCD01000028.1:0-2473 GCA_012959985.1 Verrucomicrobiales bacterium
CTTCCGTTGGCGTGAGAACCTGGGAAAGGGCCGGGACGACAATCTGCTCGTGCTCATGGCGTTCATCCTGGCGCTTTCCGTAGGGAATCACCTCATGGCGTTTCTGGCCGCGCCTGCCCTGGGAATTTTCGTACTACTCCTGTCCCCGCGAACGCTTCTCAACTGGCGGTTGTACGCCGTCGGCGCCGTGGCGGTGCTGCTGGGACTCTCGATCCACCTGTTCCTGCCGCTCAGGGCCGCCTTGTCCCCGATCATCAACGAGGCCGATCCCACGTGTTCGAGCGTCGGGAGCGTCACGGGTTCGGGAGACGCAACAGGGGTATTCTGAGCCTTTGCGGCGTTCGTGACCAGCAGGAGGCATGCGATGGTGGCGCTGAGCAGTTTCACAACTTTAAACCATTTCTCAAAATCCTTCGACATTCGATTCGGCATCCCTGTCAGCGGGGCTAACTACTGGGAAATCTAGTTTGAGTGATCGTAGAAATGATTACGAATAGGTATTTACTTTTTCACTGGTTCGGCAGAATGGGCGTTCAGCGGCGTTGATTCAATAAAAAAGGCAGATTCTTCCCTCCAAACCATGCGTTAGTGCCTCTTTGGTGCGCATTGAGATCAGATCACGCTCGATTTCGGCAAACAACCCAAACATCGTGATCATGACTTTCGTCTGCATGTTCTGTTTTCCGTTCAAACGAATCTCTTCCTTGATGGCAATAAAGCGGATTTCCTTTCTTAAAAGGGCATCGACTATCGTCGTGATCTGCCCAACTGACCGGCCCAACCGGCTGAGTTCACTTACGACCAGAGTGTCTTAATTCGCTGCTGACTCAATGCCCATCTCTTCGAGTATGCCGGCAAGTCCTTCGATCTCATCGAGTACCCACAATGCGTAGCGAACGTCCAGCAAGATGCTCCTGACTTGGGCGTCAAAGACGTAGTCACCGTACAAGGAATCGGTATTTCCGTCGAACAGCAGCCCGACCAGTTCGCCCTTGCTGTTGAGCGCGGCGGAACCCGAGTTCCCACCGGTGGTGTCGAGGTTGGCGAGGAAATTCAAAGGCAGATTTCCGAAGAAACGTTCAGCATAGGGGCCGAAACCTTTGGCCTTGGCACGCTCGTAAGCGGAGAGCCAGCGCGGCGGAAGTTCAAAGTCTTTCTTACCAGGGTGATGCTCATCTTCTACTAGCTGACGCATATTGGTGAATGCCGGAACGCGTTTTATTCCGCCCTCAACCTGTTTCTCGTAGCCGCCGACTTTGCCAAAGGTAACGCGGAGCGTGGAATTGGCATCCGGCGCCATGACTTGATGGCGATCCTTGAGGAAAGCGCGCAGGCCTTCAATGTACAGTGGCGCCACCAGCAACATCTCGCCTTCTTGTGCTTTGGTATGCTCTTCGTATTTGAGGACATCCAACTCGGCAGCGAGCGCAAGTTGAATCAAGGGATCTGGGTTGGATTTAAGGTCTTGTAAACTCGCCTCTTCGAAGAGACGGAGGCGTGTCTCAGGATTTTCCAAGGTCGTGGCGTCAAGGATGGACTGCATCTCGGCACGAATCTTGTCTTCGCGGGGGTTCGCCATGAGTTCCGCGCCCAGCAAGGTCGAGACGAAGGCGGGATGTTCACCTTCCGCCTCCAGCAGGCGCAGAAGGAAATGCGTGCTGACTTCGACCGCGATGTCCCGCGCGTAGAGCCCTTGCATTTGAAGTAGCGTGTCGCGGATGTTCTCATACTCCCGCTCTTGAAACGCCGGGAGGCGATCGGCATCGGGTTTCTCTTTCTCTTTGGCGACGCGGGTGAGCGTCATGGCCGCGTTGAAGATGCCATTAAAGTAACCATGGAATAGCCCGCGTGTAAAAACGCGTTTTTGCCAGTTCTGCTCGTATCGCTTTTGAATCTCGTCCATCTTGGCCAACACGGGGGCATACTTCTCCGCACGGGCGGAATCGGCCTTCGTCCAGGCGAGGAGTTCTTTCTCGAACTGTTCTTTCTGGTCGAGATAGCCGATTGACGCGAGGATTGTGAGCGCTTCCCGGTTGTTCTTCAGGTAGTTCTCGATGCCGAATAGTGGCGGCTGCGTCTTGGTTGCCAGTTCCTGATTACGGCTTTCGAGTTGGCGAAAAACGTCCCGAAGGTTGCCAAGATACGCCACATCGAAGGGCATGGAACGGCCGACGGTGTCCTGGGCCTCGGCAAAGGTCGTGGCGCGATTGGTTCGGCCTGGATAACCGGCAACCAGAACGAGATCGTCCGGCTCCAAGCCCCTACCACCGTGAGCGACGGGGATGGTGTTCTTTGGTTTGTAAGGTACATTGTCCGTGGCGTAATCCGAACTCTCCCCACCCGGTCCAGTGTAGACGCGCAAAAAAGCAAAGTCACCAACGTGTCTGGGGAATTCCCAGTTCCGCTCATCGCCTCCGAAATATCCAATTTAATCAGAGACAAACAAACATTAACAGAAAATATGAAATCTCTT
>DUCD01000028.1:2483-7838 GCA_012959985.1 Verrucomicrobiales bacterium
GCCTTGGGTGGGGCGTAGACCATACGCAGATCTTTAAGTTTCAACTTACGAATGAGAATGAAACGCTCACCGCGGAAGAAGCTGCGCACTTCGGCGCGGATGCTAGGATCGCTCTCCGCTTCTTTGAGGATTCCCTTCTCACGTTTCTCCAATTCGTTGATTCTCGCCAGCGGATCGTTGATGTCTTCAAGGCCCTGCTTCATCCGCTCGGTGATGTCCGTCTGCTGGAACGTGATGAAGACACGCGATTCCGGGCCTGTGAAACGTTCGCCCCCTTGGCGGTAGTCATAACCATCGCGCATGTAATCGATATCGACTTCAATGGGGGGCAGGCCTTCGGCGGTACGCGCTTCGTTTTGTTTCTTGAGCGCCGCCTTGTCCTGTTCTGTCATGTAGGAAAGGTACGATTCCACACAATGGTGATTGGTGATGATCAGACCGTTCTCCGAGACAAACGAACCTGAACAGCCACCCAGGCTAACAATCGCGTTGAGTGTGTCAGAAGTCGGATCCGCGAGCTGCTGGGCATCGATTTCCAACCCGAGCGATCGCAGTGGGCCTTCCAATTCAGGCATTTGATTTGGCAGCCACATGCCGCCTGTGGGCGGGAAGAGGTCGACCTGGTCGGCATCTTGGGCGCGGCTAATTCCGGCCCCTACGAGGACTCCGAAACCGACGAGTAAGAGGAAGAGTCGATGGGAATCAACGTATAGGGAATTTGATTTAATAACCATAGAAAGGATCATAAGTCCGAGGGGAAGACCGATCAATGGAAAACAGCCCTGGAGCAGGGCTATCGCTTGTAGATTCCAACTCCGCACGAAGTGCCTCAGCCATACCAATTGGCCGGGATTTCTACCGTTCAAGTAATCAACGGGCCAGTTATCAGTCCTGCGGCCAAAACCGATTACCGATTACCGATTACCGATTACCGATTACCGATTACCGATTACCGATTACCCACTGCTGACTTCAATTCATCCAACCAGCCAAGCCCGTAATCACAAACTTCAGCACATCCATTCCCCAAAAAACCTACTGGAATCCACCTTGAAATCCGATCTCAAACCAGCCCACAATCTGATCCATTACCGGCTTAATACTAACAACTTAAAAAATTATATGTCGATCCAAATATTGAACAGGACGGGGCTACAATTCGGGCTGAGGCAAGAGTTTTTTGGCCAAGACGTAATCAGAAGGCTTATCGACGTCCATTCCCATTTCCGGGTGCGGCGAAATCAGAATGCGCACTTTAGCATCCAGGAGTTTGCTGAGGGCGTCTTCAATGTCGGAGAAATACCGCCCCTCGCAGCCGATGACGCGAAGGATGCCGAGTGGGTCTTTCCTGTTCTTGCGCATCGTCACCAACTTGTCGAGACTGGATAAGACCTTGGTAAAGCGTCTTACGTAATAAACAGTGGTCCCGGTGTAGAGTCCGTTACCGATCGGGATGTAGGTTCGCTCAGCCGGCAGCCCCGCCGCTTCAAAGGTACCGCGCTCGACATAATGCATTACGATATCCGCATCGGCTTCCCGAATGGCGCGCAACGTCTCGGTCACGATGTCCGGAGTCAGAAAAACCGCATCACAGAAGGTGATCACGTAACCTTGGTGATCCGAGTTGCTATTGTAAAACCGAGTTTTGATATACCCCACGGCGTGCAACAAATTCTGAACGACACTCAGGCCCTGGGGAATTCGTTTGCGAACATGTGCCATTGAACGTAGATTATCGAGTCGAGCCGATCCAACCACCACCAGATGATTCACTTCCGAGCTCGCGTGAAAGGCATTCACCACCCAATCCAGCATAGGTTTGTCGTGAATCGTAAGCGTGGCTTTTTCTTCCACCCCGGTTGACTCTGTCAGCGGACCTCCCGAACCGCCGGCCAGTATAACCACATTAAAAGGCTCTTTCATCATGTCCTTCATCAGCCTTCCTTTTCATCCTACATCCATCCGCTGTCGTTTCCGCACAATTTTGTCCAGCGAGGCATATTCGATTTTCAATCCGGATCCAGGACGTTGATTTGGAATACAGTTCCCCCCTCGACCCAGCGGAGGGCAACCCGTGATAAACCGTATTCCGTGTAATACTCTATGCGAGTGTCCCTGAATATACAAGTGTTCCGGTTGACTCTCGCCCCAGGCCGCGCCGGCCGCGGCGAGAATCGGACTCTCCCCAACCATCGCGCCCAGCGAAAACGACAAAGAGGCGCCCTTAGCTAAGGCGGCAAATTGAGCGCTTCGAAAATACCCCCCGCATTTCGATAAACGTATGTTGAAAATCTTGAACGCTGAGGTCTCTATGATCGCTTTTGCTCCACGCAAGCTGATCAGGCTTTCGTCGGCGATCAACGGCAGGGATGACCGCGACTGCAGCCAGGCATTGTCAGCATAATGCTCGTCGGTCAATTCCACTTCCCGGCAAATCTGGCTGGATGTAGACTGGACGCTCGAGGGGGCCGTAACTCGCAAAGGCTCCTCCACAGCCCAGACGTTAAGTGCGGAAAGTTGCTCGATCCGACTCACGCCCGTTTCCTTGTCCCAAGCCCCGTTTGCATCGGCAAAGAGTGAGATATCTGGTCCGAGGATACGCTGAATCAGACGAATGCGTGACAAGTCGTCCTCGTCGCCGACCTTTACCTTGAAATGTCGAAGACCCATCGACTTGTATAACAACAGGAGAGCGATAAGTTTTGCCCGTGAACCCATGCCGATCGAAGCCGTATATATCAAAGGAGACACCGGCTCACTCCCCAGCATTTCGGCAACGCTTCGATTCCGTTGTCGAGCTGCCAGATCGGTTATCGCCGTATCCAGGGCGCAGAGGGCACAACCGGGGACGGCCTTGGGGTAGGATAACTCGATAGTGCGTAACGATTCCTGAAAGGAGTCGAAAGAATCGAAGGGGCATCGAGCGATCAATTCCACCAGAGTCTGCCGGATGGATTCAGTGGATTCGCCGGTTACGTAGGATCTCGGAACCGCTTCTCCGTAACCCTCGCGTCCCGCTTTGTCACGGGCAATACACAGAATGGATTCCACTTCCCGGTGACGTGCTTTAGCGTGTCCGTAACGAAAGCGAAACGGAATGCAGAGTTCTAAAATCTCAATCGAATGGACAGATATATTCATGACCTTTCTAAATTTGGAGGACAATGCGCGAATAGAATAAAAGGAGGGAAATCACCACCAGGTAGACACCTAAGACCCTCTCAATGACCCGCTCGGGAACGCGGTTGGCAAGCTTGCTCGCCAAGAACGAGGAGATTGCGCCGGGAATAATGAGCAGGACGGCATATTCAGGATCGAGGGAGCCTTGGTTAAAGTTCAGGACAATGCCCGGAATGGCAGCAAGTCCCATGATGATAATTGAACTGCCGAGCGCGTTGCGGACCGGAAGCCGGAAGCCGAAAATAAGCAGCAGACTAATAAAGATCGATCCGCCTCCGCCCAAAACACCCATAATCGCGCCGATCAATAAACCGGCGATCATCAACACCGCAATCGGCGCCCGGCGTGGCAGCGGCTCATCATCAACCGGGGTTGACCTGGGTTTTAAAAAACGGATACCTGCCCCAAAGAGGGCCACGGTGATGATGCCAGTTAACAAATCCGATGAGGCCGATTGCCCCAGTCCATTCCCCAGCAGCACTGCCAGGAACGCAGGAAACCCCATGGCCCAGGTGACCCTGCGATCCCAATGCCCGTTGCGAACATAAGGCCCGATTGCCGCGACCGCATTGACAAAGGTGACCGCAAAGGTCAATCCGATGATATCCCGAACTCCCATGCCCGTTAGTAACAGGCCTGAGATCAAAATGGACATGCCGGAGGCTCCGGTAAGCCCGGTAAGCACCCCGGTAATTAGTCCAATGGTTAGCAGGGTCAAGATCATGATGAAAGCTGCAAGATCCTCTTCAAAATCCGTAACCCAGTCTCTTGATTTTTAATAGTTTTGTAAAGATCAGGGCTTCATCCTGATTGATATTATGTTTCGAGCAATCTGATTCATCCAACCGTTGTTTGGTTCAGGAATGATTCCGACTAGCTTGACTTCTCTTGTTGCTAAGCGAATCACGAACAATACGTGGTAGCGGTTCAACCCTCGTGCCGTCCACACTTCGGCAGTGAAAAAGTCCGTTGCCACCATGACTCTCCAATGACTCTTGAGGTGAGGACGGTTATGGATCTCTCAACTCACTTGAAGGAAAATACCCAATGTTCACCGGGATCACTCACATTGGAAGTGGCCAGGAAACGAGGTGAGTTCACTGAACGCCCATCTTGCCGAACCAGTGAAAATGTAAATACCTATTTGTAACGGGCCTTATGACCAACGGCGCGGGAGCGTCGCCATCAAATCAAACTGTACAATAAAAAGGACAGCTCAGAGGCTGTCCTTTTATCAATTTCCATTCTTATTAAATCACATTACAGTTTCTTAATGCTGATGCTTCCAGCGGAAGTTTTCAATGTCACCAATGGCCCTCCGCCATTGAGCTTTCCTTTCAAATGATTTTTCTTGATTTTCCCTTTGACCACAACGGGCAAATCACAACTGACCCTGCCCGCGGATGTTTGCGCATCAATGTCGACTTTTAAGGATTTGAGTACGCTTAGCGTAATGTTTCCTCCGCTGGTTTTCAGTTCGGCGGGTTTATCGATTTGGGATTTCAAGGTCGCGGTGATGGATCCACCCGAGGTCTTGGCATTTAAATTCCCATTGACACTTCCCAAGCGGATGCTGCCCCCTGACGTGTGCGCATCCAGCGAGCCATTCACATCTCCGACTTTGATGCTTCCTCCGGAGGTTTTTAAGGACACCGTGCCGTCAGCGCCGGCCAGTTTCACGCTCCCGCCCGAAGTATTGGTAAAAACAACGCCATGAATTTCACCCAAGGCAATGCTGCCACCCGAGGTATGAACGTCCACTTCGCCATTGATATTGGCAACGGTGATACTTCCTCCTCCAGTTCTAAGTTTCAGCTGAAACTCCTTGGGAACTTTGACTTCATACTTGGCGTTCAACTTGACATTGCGCCACTTGAATCCCTTATTTTTCTCACCGATCACACTTATCTCACTGTCTTTCTGATCAAAGTTGAGATTAAAGGCATTGAACCATTTTTCCGCCGTCGATTCACTGGAAGTCCTCGCTTCCAAAATGACCAGCACTTCGACTTTATTGCCATTATTGGATTTGACTTGAATTGAACCCATGTCCGACTTTAAAAGGAGTTTCCCTCCGGGTTTCACTTCGAAACTGTGTTTATACTGATCGGCATCAAGTTTTCGGAAAATCCCAGGGGCTGAAATTGTCGGACTTGATGGGCTGGAATATAAGTC
>DUCD01000029.1:0-16985 GCA_012959985.1 Verrucomicrobiales bacterium
CGCTGATTGTTCGCCTCGTAACCATAGAGGTATATGCATCTGTATTCCCGATTACACTGGTGATCCATATGGAATCAGATGTACACCCATTCCGCCCCCACCAGATCCAAAGATGTTTTGGTAGATAAGTTTGGTCGAACCCATACTTATCTAAGGATTTCTGTGACCGATCGCTGTAATCTCTCCTGTGTATACTGTATGCCAGTCGAGGGTTTTCCTAGGATGCCCAAGGATGAGGTCCTGCTGAACCGGAAGGTAAGGCTTGCCAAAGCCAAGGCTCAGATGGATTTCAGCCAGTTGCCGGTAGCGAATCGAGACCTCCAGTCCTTGATGGATGAGGTTATCGAATCTTCAGATTCCAACACAGAACTGGCAAAGGACATCCGATCCGCTCTGGCGAATTCTCAATATTATATGACTTGGTTGATGCGGCTGGAAGGCTTGCCGGAAGACAAATGGATGCCGGAAATAGAATCCGCCAGGCAGAATTACAAACTTCTCGCCGAAGAATCCATCAAACAGGGCAATAATGATTCCAAACTGAAAACACACCGGGAGGATCTCGAGTCGGCTATCCTGCTGGCGAGAATGGATTTAGGGGAACTTCAGGGGCTTCCCCTGCCAAGTCAATGACAGGGTTGTGGAAGTGGCCGCGGTCGCGGCTCCAATAGCAGTAGAAGCAAAGGCAAGAAGCCCTCAGATTCTCGAGGTGCCGGTGCGGGTAGTCCTCCGGATGGTCAGGGTTCCTAGTGTGCCCAGGGCAATGTTCGATATTGGACGAAGTTCAGGATTTATATACTAATTTAATGGCAACAAGTTCCGGTATTTAAGGACCTTGCTTTATGCAGAAACCCGATACGGGTTATGGGGATTCTGTGGCTTCTCTCGTTTGAAAAGGTGTTGATATGAAACTCTCCCAACGTTTGTTTACGGCGTTCTGTCTATTGGTGTTTTGCCTCGATTTTTTCGGGCAAGGGACCTCGATTACACGTATCGTCACTTCTTCCGGCGGTGTCATAACTTCTTCCTCGCCTCTCATAACCACTTCTTCCTCGCCTCCGGGCATGGACCCCGCGATGGCAGCTCGCTACGGAATCGCGATGCCGAGTGGTGTGACTGCCCGAGGCCCTATCCAACAGCCCGGTTCACCTGGTGCCGGTCCCCAACCGGAAATCACTTTGGAAAAGCAGCGAATTCAGGAGTTTGTGAAACTGAAGTTTGATCGACGTCAATCGATTATCCTGAAAGCCATTGCCAAAGCCCGTCAGGAGGAAAGCAAAAAGAAGGAATCGACAGAATCGGATACAGAGGATACGGAATCGAAATCGGTTGCCGAGAACGAGAAGCCTGAAGATGCTCAGGAGGCAATAGCGGACGAAGAAATTGAAAGCACATCTTCGGAGAAATCTGAGTCCGAATCGAAATCGGATACGGATGCCGAGAAAGAGAAAGAGGAGGAACCGAAGCTCACTGAAGCCGAATTGAAGCAAAAGAAAGCTGCCGAGGAAGCGAAGAAGGCTGCTGAGAAGACGGCAGAGATAACCAAGCAGGTTCGCGAAGAGCTGGAAGCTTTCAAAAAAGATGTCACTCTTGGACGGTGGAGTTCGGTGAAAAAGTATCTGGCCTTGTTTTCCAGAAAAGACAATGACACGGATGCGGACCGAGCCTACCTGCATTTGCTAACTGGACTTCAATCTGTGCCGAGGGTTATCCCAAAGCCGCCCGTACCGGGAATGCCTCCGCAGCCACCCGTACCTCAGAAATTTGCCGAGAAGCATGTTCTATATCCTGACGATGTTCTGGCTTTAGCTGATGCTTCACCAGTGAAGCTTGAGAAAACGGAGTTAACCATGCTGGGATCAATGCTCAGGGAAGCATTGAGCAAGGGAAACCTGATTCATGTATTCATAGAGAAGCTGAAGAAAGGTACCGAAAAGCTGGGTGGGGAATCCTCAGAAAACCGACAGGCTGCTGCCATGCTGCTGGTGTTTGCTGGAAGGCAAATTGAAGCCGGCGAGTTTCTTCCAACACCTGAAGAAGCCGAGAAAACGAAAGACCGGAAGTCGCTGAATCTTCTCGCCCGGTATTATATGGCGCTTTTCGACAAAGAGAAGGAGTCCCATATTCTTGAAAAAGCCTGGGCGGTTACTCAGGCGGTTTTAGGTGACCAGAAGGCCGAGACGGCTGAGAAGGAAGAGGCATTGGAACGTGCTCTGGATTTGGCTCCCCGAATTGATGAGGAGTTGGGAGAGGCTTGGTTGACAGAAAGTTTCACTGAGCAACCGCTGCGAGGCATCGAGATATTGACAACCATTGGTTCCCTTACCTCGAAAAACCGGGGAAATCGCAACTCGAGTGTCAGGCTCAAAAAACTCCAACTCCAGAATCGGACCGTTCAGGCGCTGATCGGCCATTCTCCGGAGCGTGCCCGGGAATGGGAGGTCACTCTAAACCTTCTCGCTCTGAACTGGCTTCGCGAGGCCGACCAATCCTACCGTCTGGATCAAAGCTCCAGCCGGGGGCCTCAAATGCAGTTTGATCCTTTCGGAAATATATTTTACTCCAATTATTCCAGGTTCAATCGGGGAGGTAACCAGCCTCAACCGATTCCGAGCGGGGAGCTTCTGGATATTCATCCTGGCAAATCCTGGCTCGAATTGGTCGATTCAGGACTTCGTCCAAAGTTCTGGATGGTCTCCGCTCAGCTTTTTCTGAAAGTCAACGAGGAGGATAATGCCTTTCCCTATATCGAACAACTGGCCGCAACTCATCCCGATGAAGCGCTTGATCTGGCCAATGAGTTCATTCGAATCTGGACCAACAATCATGATCCCAACTCGAACCGAAACCGCCGAAGCATGTATATGTATGTCTACGGTTACAATCGGCGGGCCGAGGGAATTCCGCTGACCCGTTCCAAGCAGGCTCGTAATCTTTCGCAGTTGGGTGGATGGATCGAGCGATTGAAAGCTCTGCCCATCGGTGAGTTGGATCAAACGCTTCTCGCGAAGGCTTTTACTACCACTCACAGTGTTGCCGAAGTTTACCGTCTTGAAGATATCCAGAAGGTTTTCGGAGATATGGAAACCTTGAAACCCAAAACTCTGGCGGGGATGATCCAGACCATGCGTCAGAATCTGGCTTCCGTTTGGCGGAAGCCGGATGTGCAGAAAAAAAGTCAGACCAAGAGCAAGGATAAGGAAATTCAGGCAGAAGTGTTTCGGGGTTATCGTGTGGCAGTCGAAGTGCTCGAACAGGGCTTGGAAAAGCATCCTGAGCATTGGGCCATGCAGTTGGCCAAAGCCGCCATCATGTTTGATGAAAATACTTACCGTTACGAGTTGACCAAGGATTCTCAGTTTTCTGCACGCCGTCAGGCGGCTTTCCATGAGTTCCAGAAAGCCGCGAAATTCTATGCCTCGGCATTGACGGATCTGCCCGAAGATGAGGAGTCCGCCCAGGTATATGAAATATGGTTTTACGCAAGTCTTGGAGCCACGGACCTGGCCGGTTTACGAGACTTTCATCAACCGGAATTGCAGCAGCCGGAATTAATCCGAAAAGCCATTATGGATCTTTCGGGAGAAGGGGCGGAAAGGCATTTGGCACGATTCTCCAACTCACTGGCGACCCGGATTACCTCGGTCAAGTCCGAGCTGAAGCATCGTTATCTACGGGCCGGACTTCAGATTGCCGGAGAACACAAGAAGGCCAATGAAGCCCGAAAGCTTTACCAGTATTATGATGACCTTATTACCGAAATAAAACTGGATGCGACCATTGATGGTTCGGATCGAGTGGGGCATGGAGAATCTTTTGGCCTGTTTGTCAATATTCGGCATACCAAGGAGGTCGAACGGGAATCTGGCGGTTTCAATAAATATCTCCAGAATCAGAACAATGCGGGATATTTTTTCAACTACGGGAGACCTTTGGTTAATTACCGGGATGATTTCGAAGAGGCAGCTCGGCAGAAACTCGAGGACGATTTTGAAGTCATCTCCGTGACCTTCCATACCGATAAAATCCAATCCCGAGGAGATCCTGAGTCCGGTTGGAGATTGACCCCATATGCTTATATTCTAATGAAGGCTCGCGGCCCGGAAGTTGATGCGATTCCCTCGATGCAAATGGATCTGGATTTCATGGATACTTCAGGATCCGTGGTCCTGCCCATTGAATCTGCCAAAATTCCCATCGATGCATCCACGGAAAATGGGGATCTCCGGCCTGTTCAAAATTTAAAGATCACTCAGATGCTGGACGAACGTCGAGCGGATGAAGGAATTCTAGCCTTGGAAATCAAAGCGACAGGGGATGGTCTGATACCTCCGCTCGATGAAATTGCTGCCTTGGAATTCGAAGGTTTTGACGTGACGAAGGAAGAAGATCAGGGCGTTTCCATTTTTCAGATGAATGCTGAAAGTGAGAAAAATGCGGCGGTTTCAGAACGGCTTTGGGTCGTGGAACTTCGGAATAAGGCGGATCAGAAATCTTTGCCTGAGGAATTTGAATTTCCAGAGATCTCGCACGAAACCTCAGAGGTGATTTACCAACGTTATGAAGATGCCGATCTCGTTGAGGTCAGTGCTCAGATCAACCTTTTGGAAAAATACGGAGAACCCGGATTTCCATGGAGCATGGTTTTCAGTTTGTTCGCGGCATTGATTGTCAGTGGTGGATTCTATGTCACTTTGAAGAATTCTAATGTCGCTCCGGAAGATACCACCACCCGCTTTCAGGTCCCGGAAAAAATTGATGCCTTTTCCGTCATCGGCCTGTTGGAGAAGATCCGCGAGGAATGTTCACTGGACGAAAAGCAATCCAGGGAATTGGGTCTCACTCTGAATAACATGGAGAAGAAATTCTTCGGACCAACAAAAACTCGTTCAAAAGTGGATCTGCGTGAAATTGCCGAGGAATGGGTCAAGAAAACGGCCTGAAGCAATTTGCGGTAGGGCGGGTTGTCTCAGCCATTCGGTTAAGAACCTCAGTGCCCCCTGAAGCTGGCCGCGCTGAGGCCGGATCGTTGAAAATTGCATTCATTCTTACCACGATCCGGGGTCAACGCCCCCAGCTTCAGGCACGAAGGCACTGAATTGCTGCGGAAAATCCTCAACCTAATGGCAGGGGGGTGCGCTGTCCCTGCGCCGCCAATCGTTCAGTGGATTCATCCCAACGGTGTGCTGGTGACAGCCCGCCCTATCTCACACATGGCTCCTGCGAAGCCTAATTCATGTGTTTCTCTATCAGTTCGGAAAGATTTGATTCCGATGTCATTCCAACCACTGACTCCACTTTTTCGCCCCCTTTGAAAATAGCAAAATACGGAATGCTACTTACACTGTAGGCTTTCGCCGTCTTCGGGTTGTCATCCACATCGACTTTCCCGATTTTAGCTTTGCCTTCATATTTTTCGGCAATCTTCGCAATGGTGGGTCCCATAGCCTTGCAGGGACCGCACCAAGTCGCCCAAAAATCCACCAGGACCACTTGGTCTGAGTTCAATACTTCCGTTTCAAAATCCGAATCGGTAAACTTCAGGACTGCCTGATGGCCGGATTCGGTATTCGATGTTTCTTCGATGTATTTGTTCTGTGGAGAACAAGCTGCCAGTAAAAGAACCAGCAATGTGGTTCCGATCAGTAGGTAATGTTTTTTCATATAACTCCTATACTTCGGTTGAATTTCGAGTTGTGCAAGTGTTAATAACTTTCATTCTAGTGGGTCCTCAACTCTTTGAAGATCAATTTTCGTGTCACCTTACACGAGTTGGATTCCCGAACGTCAAAAGAATTCCCAATTTCCTTTCGAGTCTACCAGACGAGTGTTCTGTTGCCATTCGAGGGACATATCGGAGAATCCCGGATATTTCCGAAGTCCGGTGCGTTGAGTCTTGATCGTTGAAATCGGCAAACACTAATTCCATGTTCCGGCTTCGGCGTGGCCAGTTTCAGGGTTGATGGCCCTAAAAACCCGTATAGTAATGGCGGTAGGGTCGCTGTCTCGGCGCACCGCGATTCACCAACTTTCGAACGGCGCGCTGGGGACAACGCTCCCTACCAACCTGTGGCGCGCTGAGACAGTCCGTCCTACCAATCTTCTTGCCTTATTCTTTCCTGAGAGTCGATGATGGGCCACTTCGTGATTGTGATGATTCAAATTGCAGGTTTGTCTGAAATGCAGTGGGTCTTTCCGTTTCTGATCGGAGGGTTGTTTTTTGGCGCTTTTGCCATGCATGAACGAAAGAGGGCTTTGGAGCTTCTGCGGAAAACGTTCGAAGCGGAAATTTCGGCAGACCGTCAAAAACAGATTCATGCAGAAGAGACGAATCAGAAGTTGGAGAAAGAGCAGACAGAGCAGGGTCAACAGATCCAGGAGTTGACGGTGGAAAGGCAGCAATTGACTGCAGATTTGGCGGCAGCGCTCGAAAAATCCAGTCGAATGGTTGATTTGGAAAACCTGGTGAAATCCAGAGAAGCCTGTGTTGCCGATTTGCAGGAAAAAATTCTGCAATCTCGGACCCGGGAAACCGAACTGGATACCGCATTGTCAAAAGAGAGAAAAAACCATCAGGAAAAAGTTGAACTGTTGACCCAGGCCGGTAGGCAACTGAGTGATGCTTTCAAGAGCCTCTCCTCCGATGCCCTCAAGAGTAACAATGAGCAGTTTCTGAAACTGGCCTCTGCCACCCGCGAAAAATATCAGATCGGAGCCCAAGGGGATCTTGAGAAACGCCGGATGGCGATCCAGGAACTTGTCAAGCCGCTCAAGGAATCTCTGGATAAAGTGGATTCCAATTTAAGACAGGTCGAAAAGAATCGGACTCAAGACTATACCAGTCTGACTGAACAATTGAAGAACATCACCTCCGCCCATTCCCAGCTCCAGCAGGAGACCGGAAATCTGGTCAAGGCACTGCGAGCCCCGTCGGTTCGTGGACGTTGGGGGGAGATTCAGTTGAAACGGGTGGTGGAGATGGCCGGTATGATCGAGTATTGTGATTTTACGGTGCAGGAAACAGTGTATTCCGAGGAAGGACGTCTGCGTCCGGACCTTGTCATCAGTTTACCAAATCAAAAGCAGATCATTGTCGATTCCAAGGCCCCTTTACAGGCTTACCTGGATGCATTGGAATGCGACGACGAGTCAGAACGGAGAGCGTACCTGGTCTCTCACGCACGACAGGTCCGGACTCATTTAAACCAGTTAGGTCAGAAATCCTACTGGAAACAGTTTAAGTCGACTCCGGAATTTGTAGTGATGTTTCTTCCCGGTGAGACTTTTTTCAGTGCGGCTTTGGAACAGGATCCGGAATTGATCGAGTACGGAGTCCGGCAACGAGTGATCCTGGCTACCCCGACAACTCTGATCGCACTGCTTCGAGCGGTTGCCTATGGATGGCGGCAAGAGCAACTGACGAAACACGCGCATCAAGTGAGTCATCTGGGGAAGGAGCTCTACGATCGGATACATGTTTTATCCGGCCATTTTCTCGATTTGAAAAAGGGCTTGGACAGGAGTCTTGATTCCTACAACAAAACCGTTGCCTCCCTGGAAGGTCGGTTATTATCGACGGCCAGAAAATTCAAGGAACTCGGAGCAGGAGGTGAAAAGGAGATACAGGAACCGGAGATCATCGAGAAAAGCACCCGGGATTTTCAATCGAAAGAGATGAAACGTGGTTCGAGTAAAACAAATACCGAAGGCGAATAGTTGCGAGTGATTTTTAACCACAGAGGACACAGAGGGGAAAATGAAGCAGGATGCGTTTTACTTGCAAGATTTTGTGGGGAAGAGGGTCTGAGATTAGGCTGAAATGCTCATAGGTAAGCCTAATGAATCCAACCCCCTTAAGCTTTGCTTTCTCTGTGCTCTCTGTGGTGAGATCGTTTGTTTTTTTCTCAATAATCACCAAGGATTTTCCGGCCAAATTTGCGGATCCACAGTTCGTGGTTCTTATAGTCCGGACAGGCATTCTGCACCTTTTTCCAAAAACGTTTGGAATGATTCATTTCCAGCAAGTGCATCAGTTCATGGATGAGGATGTAATCCGAAACTTCTGGAGGAGTTTGGATTAATCTCCAGTTGAGGGAAATGGTTCCTTTGTGAGAGCAGGAGCCCCACCGTGTTTTCTGACTGCGGATCGAGATTCGGGTGATCCGCGAGACTAAGTTTTGTTGTTCGGCAATTTCCAGTGTTCTTTCGGGAAGCTCGGATTTCGACTGTTCGAATAATGCTTTCTCCAAATAGGGCCGCATGTCTCCTTCGGGATAGGGGACGGGGCATTCAATAGAATCCAACCGGAGCATCCATTGTCCTTCGGAAAATGTTTTTTCAAGGAGAGTGGGGGTGCCTCGAAACAACAGGTTCTTTCCAACCTGCCAGTCTTCCAGCCGGTTTTCCGATTTCTCCAGAGAGCTTAGATGCTTCGTTATCCATGGGGTCCGGCTTTTCACAAAACTCCAGGCTTCCTTTTTGGAACCGAAATTCGGGATGGTCACGGTGATTCGTCCTCCAGGACGAATATAGAGCAGGTAGTTTCTGGCTCGCCGGTTTCTCCGGAACTCAATCGGGTAGTGGCGGCCTTTGATTTCCAGGTGTTCCCCTTTGAAGTGAGAGAGACCGGTTGGAGCATCTTCCTTGAGAATTAACTGGAGTTGTTCGTATTTCACGTGGCAATGTCTCTTTCTTAAGAGCGGAATCTTCCGGCAACCTTGCCCGTGATGATACACCCGTGGAATTGGAATGCAAAAGTCTGTTGAACGATTATTTCCCTTTGCCTTAAAAGCCCGAATTTTCATCCCCGGGCGCGAACGCCTTTCTCGATCCAAAAGTCGGATTCAGTTTATTTTGGTTACAGAAGATATTTCTCAGGGCAGTTATGAGGAGATTCTGTATGAATATCGACATTCCCCGATCCTGAAAAAGTATTCTTCGCAGGATTTGGATGAATTCTTTGGATTCAGGAATACCAAGGTTCTGGGGTTTTCAAAATCGGGCCTCAGTAAGTCCATCTATCAGGAGTTGAAGGAATTTCGAGTGAACAAGCCGGAATCCGGAGCCAATTCTACAAAAAGAAAACGAGACGATAAACCGGAAACACGGTCACCGGACAGTGCGTCAAGGCAGCGTCGTCAAGGTGAGCGCATCGAAAAGAATCGGGATTCCGGAATAGGGGATCCCCCAGATTGAAGCTCGTCCGGCAAAAGGTTCCTCGGTCTCCGTAAGTGTAATCAGCCATCCGTCCGGTTCCTTATCCTGATCAGACCAGGCTTTTCCCTGAATGAGCCATTGGCTTGCTTCCGATTTTGAGATCCGGAATTTCAATTGGATCCAGCTGTTTTTCTTCCATGTAAACGGGACTTGTATCACCGATTCATCGGCTCTAAATATCTCGAGGGTTTTTTTTCCCGGTTCGACTTGTAGACGGTATCCCCCGAGTCCGTTGATCCCGATTCCAAAAGCAGGGTGTCTTCGTCCGTGGCTCGTTCCTTTTATCTTTACCGAAACTTCGAAATTTTCCTTTTGTTCTGATCCGAATAACAGCCCGAATGTTTCCAAAGGGCTTCCGGGCAATTCTAAAAAGCGATTGGAATCATCGCCGGTGATTCGGAATCGCCCCATCAGGACCATTAGGTCGTCCGGTATTTTTTCGTCTGCAAGATTATCGAAATTCTGAAAATATTTGGGTTTGAGCTTAAGCTCTCCATGCGTTTCGGCCGCATGAATCAGCATGCAGTTGATGATTCCGAGAATCATGAATGCTGATCTAAGCGGTGTTGTTCGAAACAAAAGCGGTGACTTCGTCTCCGCACTCCAAGTCGCTAAGGCTTTAGCCCAAGGCACTCTGACGTTCCGGCAGGGTTTGGAGTGCGTGCGGCGGAGTCGCCGCTTTGAATCGGCAGAGGGTGGAAGAAAAATCGAGATTATTAACCGAATAGCAGCGGTGGGCACTTGGTGGAGTTTGGTCGACATTGGCATCACTGATTCCTTAAAGCGGTCAATAGTTTCGTCTTCAAGGCAAATCCGGAAGCAAGCCAAGTCCAGATAAGTCCACTGAGAAAGACCGCCGCCAAGGTCAATCCCAGAGACCGGTAAGGGACTTGAGCCCCGGGTGAAGTCAGTGCCGGTATGACGGCGATGACGGCTGAAACAACACCGGTCAACAGACCGGTCAGCAGGAGTGCGGTATGCTCGCTTACCACAAGATAATGAAGCATTCGGGTTCGAAAACCTACTGCTTTTAGAAGTGCAAACTCGGCTCGTCTTTCCAGGACGTTGCGGAGAACGACGATCCCAAGTCCGAAGCTACCAAGGATGAGTCCTAATCCTCCCAGAATCTGAAAAGTCGATAGGTAGGTGTTTTGAACTCCGTTGAAATCATCCAGCCTCTTGATGGTGGGTGTGATTTGCATGCCCATGTCTTCCATGGAAACCGACAGCAGTTCTGACGTTTCTTCAATTTGATTGGAATCGGCATCGACCAGAAACATCCGATAGCCCGATTGATTCGGGTAACGGTGAACAAAGGCGGTTTCATCAATCAGTAGATTGCCCTGTAGAATGGAATTGGCAACGGCACCCACGATTTTAATCTTGAACGATTCCCCTTTTGCATCTTGGTAATCCAAGGTGTCTCCCACTTTTTTTCCCAAGGCCCAAAGGATGGAATTCATGTCGCCAATGGCGGGAATGACGGTTGAGTCCGCATCGGTTTTTAGTATCGACCATCCTTGCTCTTTCGTAAACCCGTCTGCAACCTTGGCAAATGTAAAGGCATTCCGACTTTTTAGCAGCAGGGGATCGACTCCCAGTATTCGCGGTTTCTGGGCCCGGTTCAAATTGAGACAACTGGCGTCATCTCCATCGAGGACCCGCATCTGAACAATTGAGTCCGGTTGCAGATTGGAATCGTCCAAGCCGAAGAAGGCCCGTCCATCTTCTCCGTTAAGATCCTGGCTGATGGCCACGGAAGTTTCACCTATCAAGGCAAATCCTCCGGTTCCGGATGAACGGAGTTCTGCATCCAGAGAAGAGTCCAGGCGGTTTGCGCCGACCGACACCACCAGGAAACTGCCGCAGGCCAGAAGGCCGGCCGTCGCCAGGCTTCGTGTTCGTCGCCGTGCCGCATTCCGGATTCCCAGATTCAAGATACTCATTTTGAGAAGCGAGCTTTGGCTTTTTACAACGTTCAACACCACCGAGATTTCGCACATTCCTGAAATAAGGAGAAGGGCTCCGGCGCTGAAAAAAGCCGCCGGCGAAGAAGTGTTTCCTGTGATGATGGAAGTGCCGATGATCAGGATACCGACAATGCCTGTAATCCCTCCCGTCCATAAATCCTTCTTTTTCCAAGTAGCTTTCTTTTCCCAGGGGTCTTCCACTGATCCACTTTCAGACAGCAATTGCACCGCAGGTAAAGAAGCCTGTTTCCGGATAGTGATGAAAATGACGCTGATCGCAATGAGCGTTGAACTCACAAGCCCAATCATCAAAGTGGTTCCGGTTACCGAGAAAGTCAGGGACGAAGTTCCAACCGCGTCTTTCCAGATCGTCGTCAACCCGTAGAGCATGGCTTTGGCATAATAGACTCCACCCAGAACACCAATGAGTCCTCCGAGAAATGCCAGAATAGATCCTTCTATTAAAAAAAGGTTCCGGACGGCTTTCTTTTTCATTCCCAATGCCAGCAGGAGTCCGGTTTCTTTCATGCGTTGTTCCAAACCGAAACGGAACAGCAGTGCCATCAGGATCAATGCTGCAGTAATGAGAAAGAAACTGAAACCAATGAACAGTCCCCCGAAGTCCATGGATTGATTCCCGGCGTTGAGAGCGGTTTCACGAGCGGGAGAGAAGATCAATCCCGTATCTACCGGATTCAACTCTTGCTCGATCAGGCGCCTGCTCTCTTCAAGACTTTTTCCATTCGGATCGAATCGGATCGCAGTGAGATTGCCGAACCGGTTGTTCCACATGGACAAGCCGGCATGCAGTGTGACAAAGGCCTTCGGCGCTCCTCGGTATTCGTTCCAGTATTCCTGATCCTGATCTCCCAATCTTCCAAGGTCGACCGGAAGACCGGTATCCCAATCCCGACAGGATTCCGCATCCGTCAATCCTGGGAAATCCGGCATCAGGTCAGAATCGGTGACCATGGGGGACATCGGTAAAATTGAATGCAGTTGGAATATCCGGGTCCGTTCCTCATACTGTCGCATGATTCCGACGATGAAATACTTCAATTGGATTTCGTCTCCCGGGGCGACATTCAGTTTATCTGCAGCCCATTGATTCAGAAGGATCTGGTTGTCCTTCATGCCGGGTGGGACCAGTGGTGCATTCATTGCCGTCACCATGGAGTAGGGCACCACCTTGTCGTCCTTTCGGATTTCATTGACGAAGTAAGTCAAGATCCCTGCGGCATTAGGGATAGCCTGCATGATGCTTTCTGCAAGGGATTCATCAATGAACACCCTCGGCGTTCGGAGTTCAAATCCACCCTGCGGCAGATCATTAAGCTGAAGTTCCGAATCCTCAAGAGTCCAAACTTTCGACAATGCTTCCTGCATGGATTGCATCGTCAAATTTTCAGCCGCGTTTTGACCCGCCAGAAGCAGATTCACCTTACCAGATGTTTCCATTTTCTCCTGTAGTTGCTCCAAGGGGACGAAAGCGTTGAAAGGGGGCACCTGATTTGCGGCGAGACTGAATCGACCGATCGTACTGTCAGGCAGCACACGGGAAATTGGCAAACGAAGCACCGTCGTTATATCATCCTGTGGCGCCATCGGGGCATCGCGTGAAAGACTGGACACTTTTTCGATTCGGAGCAGAATGGATTCCCCTGCAGAAACGTTTAATTGGTCCGCCAGTCTACGGTTGATGACGATTCCCGGGTTATCGGCAACCAGTTTCGGTTTTACATCCAACCTACTTAGCTCCCAGAACGAATCCTGAATGCCGATAATATGCACTTGGTTGGCTCTCGATTTTCCTCCCTGGCTGGAAGCACTGCCGGATAACATTAAGGCGGCAGAGCTTGGCGCCTTAATTTCCTTATTCAATAGGTCCGCTGTTGCTTCCCGGAACAAGCGATCGTTAGCTGTTAAACTGAAATGAACCCGACCAAGACGTGCCATCGCCATTTCGCGCAGGCTGTTTCTGACGGAGTCGCCCACGACTAAAGCACCGATCAATACAGCACTGCCGATCGCGGCACCCAGGAACACCCCCAAGTGTGACCGGACGTGATATCTCAGGTTTTGGATGATCAGTTGAGATTTGGTCATGGTAATTTCATTTGAAAACTGCGTGGCATTGTTTTTTCTCTGAAGACCTGATTAACTGCCATTCCCGGCTTGTGGTACGCTCGTTCTCCCATTTGTTACAACTTGTCATGGGCGAATTGGTGATGCTTATTTCATCGAATTCAGTTGATGGTTCTTTAATTCCCGGACATCGCCAATCATGGCTGCCAATTCCAGGGAATGCGTCACTACAATCAGGGTGACCTCTTCCTCCTGATTCAATTCCAGAAGCAGGTTTATCAGATTAACGGCTGAGCTCTGATCCAGTGCCCCTGTTGGTTCATCAGCCAGCAGAAGTTTGGGTTGGTTGATTAAGGCCCTGACAACGGCGACTCTTTGTTTTTCTCCACCGGAAAGCTTGGCAGGCCTATGTTCCAGACGGTTTTCAAGTCCGACTTTTTTCAAAAGATGAAGGGCCCGTTCTGGAGCGTCACCTTTTCTTTTGGCATCTTCACAGGCCAGGGTGGGGATCATTACATTTTCAAGCAATGTGCATTGGGGAAGCAAGTGATGGTCCTGAAACACAAATCCGATTTTTGTGTTGCGCACCGATGCAAGTGCATCTTCATCCATGTCACTTGTATTTGTTCCGTCGAGGATTACGGTTCCACTCGATGGACGGTCCAGGGTTCCCATGATATTCAGCAAGGTACTCTTTCCGGATCCCGAGGGACCGATAATGGCCAGAGAATCCTGTTGGTTCAATTCAAGGTCTATCCCATCGAGCACGGTCATTGGGGCAACGCCTTGTCCTGTTTCGTAAACTTTCGAAACACAGTTCAGACTCAAAATGGGGTTGTTTTTGATCGACATACGGTATGTTTAAGGATTACCGGACTTTCAAGTGGATTCTCTTTTTCCAATCATCACATTTCCAGTAGATTGTGTAAAGAGAGGACCCATGTTGCCGTGTTGAGTGTCCTCAGCGGATAGGATTGTTAATTCCACTGGTGAAGCGATGTTAACGGGATAGATGTGCCCTCCATTTCAGTCCTTTCGGGAGGAATCCTCCAGAAGGCGGATTACCAGAGCGGTCCATCCTGTTTGGTGGTTTGCTCCGAGACCTTTTCCGGTATCTCCGTGAAAATACTCATGAAAAAGCAGCAGATCCTTCCAGTTAGGATGGTTTTGACAGACTTTATTGTCACCGTGACAAGGACGCTGACCGGTTGAGTCAGGTGTGAATATGCGGGACAGGCGGTTTGAGATTTCCTTTGCCGTTTCTTTCAAACTCAACCAGTTCCCCGAACCATCGGGACATTCAACTTTGAATTCGTCTCCGTAGAAATGATGATAACGTTCTAGAGATTCTATCAACAGATAATTGATGGGAAACCAGATCGGGCCTCTCCAGTTTGAGTTTCCTCCGAACAGGTAGGTGTCGGATTCTCCAGGTGTGTAATGAACCTCATTCGTCTGATTTTTGTTCGTATACACAAAGGGATGATCTTTGTGATACTTGGACAGAGATCGGATTCCGTAAGGCGACAGAAATTCCGTTTCGTCCAGTAGGTATTTCAGGATTCGTGCCAGCCTTTCCTTTGGGCATATCGCCAGCAATCGATGCTGCGATTTTCCGTCGGATCCCTTGTTACAACTGGAGATATGTCTGGCCAGATCTTTCCGATTTTCAAGAAACCAGGTGAGACGTTTATGAAATCCGGGTAGCTTCTGGATTTTTTGTTCGTCAAGCACCTCAACCGCAATCAAGGGCATCAGGCCGACCAGGGAACGAATGGGTAGGGCAGTGGAGTGGTCTTTGGTGACGATTTGATCGTAATAAAATCCATCTTCTTCATGCCATAAACCAGCTCCGTCAAAAGTGTTGATGGCGTCGCAGATTTGAACGAAATGCTCAAAGAATTTTGATGCCATATCTTCGTAAGCCGGTTGTCGATTGCCGTCCTTATCACAGGCCAGTTCCAGAGCCATCGAGAGCATCGTCAGACAGTAGAAAGCCATCCAGGCGGTGCCGTCCGCCTGCTGAAGACTTCCTCCTGAAGGAAGGGGTTTGGAACGATCAAATACTCCGATATTGTCCAAACCAAGAAATCCTCCCGAAAAAAGGTTATTGCCGTCCGGGTCTTTTCGGTTCACCCACCAAGTGAAATTTATGGTCAATTTCTGAAAGACACTTTCCAGGAAATCACGGTCACGGTGCCCCCGTTCTCCGGCAATCTTATAGACGCGCCAAGCGGCCCAGGCATGCACCGGTGGGTTTACATCTCCGAACGCAAACTCGTAGGCTGGGATCTGCCCATTCGGGTGCATATACCATTCCCTAAGCATTAGTATCATCTGCTGCTTCGCAAATTCCGGGTCGATTCGGGCCATGGGAACCATATGAAATGCAAGATCCCAGGCGGCAAACCATGGGTATTCCCATTTGTCGGGTACCGATAGAATGTCGCGGCTGTAAAGATGTTTCCAGAGCCGATTCCGTCCCTGCAGTCTTTCTTCGGGTGGTTTCGGCATGCCTGGATCGCCCTTCAACCAGTCTTCGGCAATGTAGTGATAAAACTGTTTCGTCCACATCAGTCCTCCATACGCCTGCCGGATAATTCGAACAGTGGCGTGGTTTTCTGATTGAGCGATGACTCCCTGATAGAATTGGTCCGCCTCTTTTTTTCTTAGTCGGAAAACTTGGTCGAAGGAATTTCCGAAAACCTCTTCTGGGGTCTCCTCGGTGGAAAATAGCCGAAGGCGAATGGTGCGGGTTTGCCCTCCTTCCAATGGGATCCGGTAGTGAGGCGCTGCCTTGGTGCCACGGCGCTTTGGATTCAGAACACCTTGCTTTTGATTCACCACATGTTCGTGAAATGAATCTTTTACGTAAGGCTGTACATTCTCTGATCCATAAAGCTTGCGATAATTGGTTTCATTTTCAGTGAACAGAACTTGCTCAGGATGCTCTTGAAATTCCGGTTCGAACCGGAATTGAAAAGATTTCAAGGTTGGATGAACTGCTTCCAGGCAATCGGATTCAATTTGTCGGATCTGAGGTCTGAGGGTGCAGCCTTCATGGGTGCAGCCCCATGACCATGTATTGCGAAACCAAAGTGTCGGCAGCAGATGCAGGGTGGAGGGTTCTTTGCCGCAGTTCTTAATGTGAATTTGGATCAGAATGTCGTTGGGCGAGCCTTTTGCGTATTCGACCTCCACGTCGAAATAGCGCTCCTCATTAAAAACTCCGGTGTCCTCCAGTTCAAACTCGGGATCTTTCTTTCCACGATTCCGGTTCTCCTCGATCAGACGGCTATAAGGAAATTCGCTCTGAGGATACTTATACAGTCCCTTCATATAGGAATGTGTGGGAGTTGAATCCAGGTAATACCAACATTCCTTGGCGTCTTCCCCATGATTGCCCTCATTCCCCGTCAATCCAAACAGCCGTTCTTTCAGGATGGGATCCTTTCCGTTCCACATTGCCAACGCAAAGCACAGTCGACATTCCCGATCTGTGATTCCGAGAATTCCGTCCTCTCCCCAGCGATAGGCTCGGCTTCGGGAATGTTCATGAGGAAAGTACTCCCAGCAGGTGCCGTCGGGAGAATAGTCTTCCCGGACCGTTGACCATTGCCTTTCTGAAAGATAGGGACCCCAACGTTTCCAGTTTTTATCACGCTTACTATCTTCCCTCAGCCTTTGTTTTTCCTGATCCGTCATGCTTAATTC
>DUCD01000029.1:17016-22149 GCA_012959985.1 Verrucomicrobiales bacterium
GCTTGTCCACTCATAGCCGATAGGACGATTCTACCATGTGACATTCGAATGTGCCACTAACTCAATAGTTGGGACGTTATGGCACTTATTGACGAAATAAACCCTTCCTAAATCTCAATTGAAATACATTAAACACATTGATTACAAGTGATTTATGTTAATTTCGAGTCACTGGTATTAATTCTGCTTAAATGGTTTCAGAAAATTGTAGAATTTAACAGAAGGATAGATTTATGGCGAAAGTGCTTGGCATTGATTTAGGGACGACCAACTCCTGTATGGCGATCATGGAAGGTGGAGAGCCTACTGTGTTGGAGAATTCCGAAGGTAAACGGACCACTCCATCAGTTGTGGCTTTTTCAAAAACGGGGGAGAGACTAGTGGGAGATGCTGCCAAACGCCAGGCGGTCACCAATCCTCAGAATACTGTTTTCTCTGTGAAGCGATTCATGGGGCGGAAATTCGACGAAATTGGAGAAGAGCAGAAGCGGGTCCCTTACAAAGTGGTAAAAGCCAAGAACGGAGATTGCGCGGTCGAAGTTGATGTGAAAGGGGAAACCAACCAGTACTCGCCCCAGGAAATCTCCGCCATGATACTTTCCAAATTGAAGGCGGATGCCGAAACTCGCCTTGGAGAAACGATTACTCAGACTGTCATCACTGTCCCTGCGTATTTTAATGATTCTCAGCGGCAGGCCACTAAAGATGCCGGAGCTATTGCCGGATTGGAAGTGCTCCGCATCATCAACGAACCGACCGCCGCCTCTCTCGCTTATGGTCTGGAAAAGAAATCCGAGGAAATTATAGCGGTTTATGACTTGGGTGGAGGCACTTTCGATATTTCCGTGCTGGAAATCGGTGACGGGGTTTTTGAAGTAAAAGCAACCAACGGGGATACTCACCTCGGCGGGGATGATTGGGATAACCAGATCATCGACTGGGTGCTCGATGAATTTAAAAAGGATCAGGGCCTCGATTTGAGAAATCAGGCTGATGCACTGCAGCGAATCAAGGAAGAGGCTGAGAAAGCGAAAATCGCTTTGTCCAGTGCTCAATCATACGAGATTAATCTGCCTTTCATTACGGCGGATGCCTCGGGTCCAAAACACATCAGCATGTCCATAAATCGAGCCAAGCTCGAGCAACTGACCGATGCTTTGTTCGAACGCACCATTGGCCCAGTCCAGTCGTGCATCAAGGATGCCGGCTTATCGATCGGAGATATCAAGGAGCTCGTTCTGGTCGGGGGGATGACTCGGATGCCCAAAGTTGTTGAAACCGCAAAATCGCTGGTTAACAAGCCGCCCCATCAGGGAGTGAATCCGGATGAAGTCGTCTCGATCGGCGCCGCAATCCAGGGCGGAGTTCTCAAGGGAGATGTTAAAGATGTTCTTCTTCTGGATGTGACACCGCTTTCGCTCGGTATTGAGACGCTCGGAGGTGTCTTCACCAAACTGATTGAACGCAATACCACGATTCCGGCAAAGAAAGCGGAGATTTTCTCTACCGCCAGTGACAACCAACCAGGGGTTGAAGTTCACGTGCTCCAAGGCGAGCGATCCATGTCCAAGGACAACAAGACCATTGGACGATTTCATCTGACCGATTTACCTCCTGCACCGCGCGGGGTTCCTCAAGTTGAAGTGACGTTTGATATTGACGCCAATGGAATCTTGAATGTGAGCGCCAAGGACCTCGGTTCCGGAAAAGAGCAGAAGATTACGATTACTTCAAGCAGTGGTCTGTCGAAGGAAGAAATCGAGAAAATGCAACAGGATGCTGAAGCCCATGCAGAGGAGGACCAGAAGCTGAGAGAGAGTATTGAAACGAAGAATCAGGCTGAAAACGCGGTTTATCAATCTGAGAAGGTAATCAAGGACAATGGCGACAAGGTTTCCGAAGACGATAAAAAGAAAATTGAAGAGGCGGCCAAGGAGGTCCAGGAAAGCCTGAAAACTGAAGACACGGCCCAGATTAAGTCCGCGACTGAAAAGTTGAATGAAGTCTGGCAAGCTGTTTCCGGGGAGCTTTACCTCCACATGATTTTTTTGCGGTTTGTTTCGTTCGAGCCATCTGCATACGCACAGGCAGACCCTGGAGCACAGGCAGACCCTGGAGCACAGGCAGACCCTGGAGCACAGGCAGGCAGTGCCGATAGCAGTAGCGGCACCGAAACTCAATCGTCTGGACCGGAAGAATCCGCAGCTAAAGAGGAAGATGAAAATATCATTGATGCCGAAGTCATCGATGAAAAGAAGGACTAGTCCTTTCGGATCAATCGTTCGATTTATAAATAGATTTTCAAACTAATTCCCGATTCGTCTGCATTAATGGTGGATCGGTAGTCAACTCAAACTCAAATCCTAACAACAAACAAAACTATGGCACTAAAAATCAAACCTCTCGGCGACCGTGTATTGGTAGAAGCCGCTGAAGAAAAAGAAGTCAAAAAGGGTGGAATCATTATCCCTGATTCAGCTAAGGAAAAACCCGCAGAATGCGTGATCGTTGCTCTTGGAACCGGAAAAATCGATTCCGACGGCAAAAAAATTGCCTTTGAAGTCAAAGTCGGAGATACCGTCCTCGCCAGCAAATACGGTGGAACCGAAGTTAAGTTGAACGGCAATGAATATAAAATCCTGAATTCCGACGATATCCTGGCCATTATCGGTTAACCCAATATAAACATTTTTACCAAATAATATGTCTGCAAAACAAATGCAATTTGATGAAGCTGCACGTCACGGGCTTCTTCGTGGTGTGGCTCTGTTAACCAAAGCCGTTTCGGCGACCTTGGGTCCCAAGGGACGCAATGTCGTACTGGACAAGAAATTCGGTTCTCCCACCGTCACCAAGGATGGAGTAACCGTTGCCAAGGAAATCGAGCTGAAGGATCCCTACGAAAACATGGGAGTCCAGATGGTTCGTGAAGTGGCCAGCAAAACCAGTGATACCGCCGGTGACGGCACTACCACGGCAACCGTCCTTGCTGAAGCCATCTTTCGTCAAGGTCTGAAGAATGTAACGGCTGGAGCCAGTCCGATCGCTATTCAGAGAGGAATCCAGAAGGCTGTGGATGCTGCTGTAGCCCAACTCGCCAAGGCCTCCAAGAAGGTCAAGGATAAGGAAGAGATCATGCAGGTGGCCACGGTATCCGCTAACTGGGACGAGGCGATCGGTAACATCATCGCTGATGCGATGGACAAAGTGGGTAAGGATGGAACCATTACCGTGGAAGAAGCAAAATCCATTGATACCACCCTCGACGTTGTTGAAGGGATGCAATTCGATAAAGGATATCTTTCTCCTTATTTTGTTACCGATTCCGATTCGATGGAATGCAAGTTGGAAAATGCCTACATTCTGATTTTTGAAAAGAAAATCAGCAATTTGAAGGATATGCTGCCGCTTCTGGAAAAGGTTGCCCAGACCGGTAAGCCTTTGATGATTATTGCTGAAGATGTCGAAGGGGAAGCCCTGGCCACTCTGGTGGTCAATCGACTTCGGGGAACTCTGAATGTCTGCGCGGTGAAAGCGCCTGGATTCGGTGATCGCCGCAAAGCGATGATGGAAGACATTGGCATCCTGACAGGGGGTCGTTGCATCACTGAGGACCTTGGCATAAAGCTTGAGGGAATTGAATTGACTGATCTGGGTCAGGCTAAAACAGTGACCATCGGCAAAGAGGACACCACGATTATCGAAGGGAACGGAAAAGCTTCCAATATCCAGGGACGGGTCAATCAGATCCGTCGGCAGATCGAAGAAACCACCTCGGATTACGATCGTGAAAAACTGCAGGAACGCCTCGCCAAATTGGCTGGTGGAGTTGCCGTTATCAACGTCGGTGCTGCTACAGAAACCGAAATGAAGGAAAAGAAAGCCCGAGTCGAAGATGCGCTTCACGCAACCCGTGCAGCTGTTGAAGAGGGTATCGTTCCTGGTGGAGGAGTGGCTTTGATCCGTTGCATACCAGCTATCAAAAAGCTTGAGTTGGGCGGTGATGAGCAGGTCGGTGTGGAAATTATCAAGACCGCTTTGGAAGCTCCTTTGCGAGCCTTGGTTGCCAATGCAGGTGGAGAAGGATCTCTCATCGTTCAGGAAGTCAAAAAGAAGAAAGCCAATGACGGTTACAATGTGGCGACCGGTGAGTTCGAGGACCTGGTGAAAGCCGGTGTCGTGGATCCCGCGAAAGTGACGCGTGCTGCTTTGCAGAATGCCGCTTCAATCGCCGGTCTTCTTTTGACGACCGAGTGCCTGATTACCGAAGTGCCGGAAAAAGATGCTGCTGCACCTGCAGGAGATCCGCACGGCGGCGGTATGGGAATGGATTACTAATCCAATTCAGAATTCTAGTTACATTCAAGGCGGAACGGCATCAACCGTTCCGCCCTTTTTTTGCTTTTATATCTTGTTAACATAGGCATAAAACGCACCCATTTCATTGCCACTGGCGTCACTGAATTTCGTCCAGAGTTCGTCTTTTCCTTTTTCCAGATGGACCTGGAATGTGACCGATCGATCTTCCTTTCCAATCGGGAGGAACCTTTCCTGTCCTCCGATCTTCAAGTGGGCCTTAACGGCGGAGAACGCTCGTCCCGGGACTGTCCTGAAAGCTTTCGCACCCGGGACATCCTCCCCGGCAGGCAATGAGCCGCCGATCGGTTGATCGATTTCCCTAGGCCATCGACGAAGCTCGATTTCGTAATCGCCGGACTCGATCACTTTCACTGCCCAGAACCCGGTATGACCGGGTTTGTCATCACCTTGCCTGATCGCCCGTTGATTCCAGGGAGTGCTACCATCGGCAATCCAGTCGTGACAAGTCAGCCGCACTGGGTTGGCCTTTGGGTGCCCGAGGTAGATTTCAGTGGTTTGTGAAAAGGTTGGTTCCAGTTCGGACCACCAGGATTCGTAGAATTCCTTCAGACGACCCAGGACCCTCGGGTATTCCGCCGCCACATTCGTAATCTGTCCGGGATCCGTCTTCATGTCGTAGAGTTCCACCCCGTTGATCAATCGCCATCGATCGGTCATGACACTGCTCTTGCGCCATTTGATTGGGTTCCTGACTCTTTGAGAATCGGTGACCAGAATCCGGTCAGGCCAATCCTTTTGAGTGCGCTCAAAGAG
>DUCD01000029.1:22181-33974 GCA_012959985.1 Verrucomicrobiales bacterium
ATCGACACGCCATCAAATTTAACATTTTCCGGTGATTTGACCTCGCACCAATCAATCAGAGTAGGAACGACATCGACATAAGAGGTGATAGTATCCACATCCCTTCCGCCGACATATCCGCCATTGGGCCAGTAGACAAAAAAAGGAACTCGATGCCCACCGTCATATTCGCTGCCTTTTTTGCCACGCATGCCCGCGTTGAAGACCTTGTCTCCGGATGACGAACCGTTGTCAGTAGTGAATATGAAGATGGTGTTTTCTTCGAGGCCTTCGGTTTTCAGGAAGTTTCTCAATCGCCCCACATTTTCATCGATGTTGGAGATCATGCCAAAAAAATTACTGACATTGACTCCAACGTTTCCGTAAGGAGCACTGTTTTTTTCAGGGGAATGCATCGGACCGTGAGGAGCATTGGTACACAGATAAACAAAAAACGGATGGCCGGAATCTTTTTTGGATTTAATGAACCGGGTTGCATAATCGAAAAAGACATCGGTGCAGAAACCTTTTACCGGTTCCGGAACCCCATTGTGCCAGTAGCTACCATCGAAATAAGCATTGTCCCAATAATCCGGCGTTTGTCCTACACCTCCTCCACCGTGCCGCATGACTTCGGTGAATCCTCGATCTTCGGGTCGATAGGGATAATTGTCTCCTAAGTGCCATTTGCCGAACATCCCGGTGGCGTAACCACCGTCCTTCAGAATCTGACCGATCGTTACTTCATTGGCCCGCAGCATAGAACGGCCCATGATAGTGTGCCAAACTCCAGTGCGATTCGTCCAATGGCCGGTGATCAATGCAGCCCGGGTAGGCGAACAAGTTGGGGCGACATGGTAATCGGTAAGGCGCAGGCTTTCCCGGTGCAGAGCATCCAGGTTTGGAGTTTTCAGGATGGGATTTCCATGACAGGAGAGATCCCCATACCCCTGGTCATCCGTTATGACCAGGACCACATTGGGGCGCACAGCTAGGCAGGTCACCTGTATTCCAAATACAACGATAATCAATACCGAAAGTTTTATTATAGATTTCATGATCAATGTGAATTTGCAAAGCTGCTATTAAAGGAGAAGTGCCAGTCGTTTGAAAGAATTATTGACCCCTAATTGGGATCAAGAGATGATCTATAGCCATTCCCTTAACTGCGAAAAGAATTGTCGCTTTGAGTTTTTTTGTGAAATAACTGATATTTTATTAAGATTATGACCCGAATCCTTTTTGTCATAGCGGTTGGATTGTTTGCCTTTACAAAGATTACATTGGCGGATTCCCCCAACATAATCATCATCTATACCGATGATCAGGGGTATCAGGATGTTGGAGTCTTCGGTTCTCCGAACATCAAAACGCCGAATCTGGATGGCATGGCTGAAGCCGGCAGAAAATTCACCAACTATTATGTGGCATCTTCAGTCTGTTCTCCCAGTCGTGCGGCTCTTTTGACCGGTTGCTATCCTCCTCGAATCGGTGTGACCAAGGTGCTGTTCCCTCGGGACCGTGTCGGTCTGAATCCCCAAGAGACTACGCTGGCTGAAATTTTGAAATCAAAAGGGTATGCGACGGCTGCGGTCGGGAAATGGCATTTGGGACACCACCCAAAATTCCTGCCCACGAATCATGGGTTCGACAGTTATTTCGGCATTCCTTATTCAAATGATATGGATGCTGTTAAACCGAACACGAATTCTGTTCAGGGACTCGATGAGGCCTGGAAACTCGGGAAGGAGGCCATTGGGTTTTGGAATGTTCCTCTGATGAGAAATGAAAAGATTGTTGAACGGCCTGCCGATCAAACCACTCTCACCAAACGCTATACGAAAGAGGCCGTGAAATTCATTGAAAGAAAACGAGAGAATCCCTTCTTTCTATATTTGGCGCATACTATGCCGCACATCCCTTTGTTCGTCAGTGAAGACTTTTACATCGAAGATGTAAAAAAAGCCTACCAAGCCACCATCCAGGAAATTGACTGGTCCGTCGGCCGTATTCTTAACGCAGTCAAACGAGCCGGTCAGAACGAAAACACATTGATTGTTTTTTCAGCTGACAACGGACCCTGGCTCGGTAAGAAACATCATGGAGGAGCCGCATTGCCGTTGCGTGATGGGAAATTCAGCCAGTTTGAAGGCGGGCAGCGGGTCGCATGTATCATGCAATGGAGCGGAACCATACCCGCTTCATCCGAATGTTCCGAGATGGCGTCCACGATTGACTTATTGCCGACAATCGCAGGGCTAGCCGGGGTCGATATTTCATCAGGTCCCAAAATTGACGGATTAAATATTCTCGCATTGATGAAAGGGGAAACACTCTCGGTTGAATTAAAGAATCGATCTTTTTATTTCTATCGAGGAACGACTCTTAGAGCGGTGCGCCAAGGTCCCTGGAAATATTTTTTTCCAGGATCGCGCAGAAACCGAACGACTCCGGCGCAACTTTATCACCTCAGTTCGGATATCAACGAACAAACTGATCGCTCTGCGGACAATCCAGAAGTTGTAGAGCGCTTGTCCAGTACGGCTATTGAGTTCGATGAGGATCTGAAAAACAACCGTCGTCCAATCGGTCAATTGAATTGAGCTTTTTTGCCTGCATGAAGTGGTGGTATTGTCTCCTGTTGTGTTCCCATCTATTGGTCCTCCCAATCGATATTCATGGAGACGATTGGCTTCATCGCCGAGGCCCGTCCTCCAATGGAATTTCCAGTGAGAGCGAATGGCTGGCGGAATGGCCTATATCTGGTCCGACAATTGTTTGGAATACCACGGTCGGGGTAGGATTTTCGGGTATCGTTATCAGCGGGGGGCGTCTATTCACAAAGGGTAATGAAGCTGATCGCGATACAGTTTATTGCCTGGATATCAACAAGGGTGAGATTCTTTGGGGTTATTCCTACGATGAGCCTCTTGATGACATCCTGTTTGAAGGAGGTCCTACAGCCACCCCCACTGTTTCCGGAAACTCGGTTTATACCATCAGTCGCCAGGGAAAGGTATTCTGCTTTGACGTGAATGACGGGACGATCCAATGGTCTGTCAATGTCGCGGAACAATATCAAATGAGGATTCCAGGTTGGGGCTTTTCCGGATCTGTGTTGGTTCTTGGAAATCGGGTAATCTTAAACGTCGGCGATGCCGGGATGGCTTTGGATCGTTCTGACGGGTCTCTGATTTGGAAATCATCGAATTTGGAAGCAGGCTATTCGAGTCCCGTCGCGTTTCAGCAGGGTGGGCGCACACAGATTCTTTTAGGGTCCAAACGTTCCTATGTTGCCGTGGATGCATTGACCGGTAGGGAACGGTGGCGTCATCGCTGGTTGACCCGTTATGGCCTGAATGCGGCAGATCCCGTGAAGCATGGCCCGCAAGTTCTACTGACATCCGGATACAACAAAGGAGCTGCATTGTTGAAACTGACCGATGCCGTGCCTGAGGTGATTTGGAAAAACAAGAGTCTTAGATGTCAGATGAACTCACCGGTTCTGTTGGATGGATTTGTCTATGGAATTGACGGTAATGTCGGTGAGGGATCGTTGCGTTGTATCGAATGGAATTCAGGCGAAATTCAATGGACGGAGAAAAGTATCGGATCGGGTTCCTTAGCCGCGACTGGAGATAAACTAATCGTTCTCAGTGAATCAGGCGAACTAATCATCGCAAAGGCTTCCCCTGAAAAATTCTCACCGATTGCTAAAGCACAGGTCCTTACCGGAAAATGCTGGACAGCTCCGACTTTGTCCAACAGCAGGATTTACGCTCGCAGCGCCCTGGGTGAGTTGGTATGTATCCAAGTAGAATCAAACTCTGATCAAAACTGATTTCAAGATCATGATAACCCGTAGAAAGTTTATTCACCATGTTTCCGCCACTGGTCTGGCTTTTGGTTCCGCCCCTTGGATTCGTGCTGGAGCCAAGGGCAGAAAATATCGCAGTGCTTTGATCGGAACCGGTTGGTGGGGGATGAATATCCTGAAAGAGGCCATGGCCTCAGGGCGTATTCAAGTTGCGGCACTATGTGACGTGGATCCATTTCAGATGGAAACGGCTGCAGAGGAGGTCATGGATTTAAGTGGAGAGCAACCAAAACTCTATAAGGATTTTCGGGACCTTCTGGATAATGAAAAAATTGATATTGTCATTATTGCCACACCGGATCACTGGCATGCTTTAAATACTATTGCGGCCTTGAAATCCGGAGCCCATGTTTTTGTCGAAAAACCGACCGGCCATACGATTCTTGAAAGCCGGGCTATGGTGCAAGCCGTTCGGAATACCGGTAAGACGGTCCAGGTGGGGCTGCATCGACGCATCGGTCCCCATCATATCTCCGCGATGGATTTCCTGAAATCGGGCAAGATCGGCAAGGTTGGAATGGTGCGCATGTTTGCCCATGGCGGAGGCGGACCCGAAAAACCGACTCCTAATGGAGAACCGCCTGAAGGCATGGATTGGAATCTCTACTGTGGACCTGCTCCCTTGCGCCCTTACAACCGTCGGATTCATCCAGGTGGGTTTCGTAATTTTCTCGATTTCGCCAATGGAACTTTGGGAGACTGGGGAGTTCATTGGCTGGATCAGGTCTTATGGTGGACTGACGAAAAATATCCCAAACGAGTTTATTCAACCGGGGGGCGTCCGATCAAAGGGGTGTCGGTCTTAACCGACAAGGAGCAAACGACAGACTCTCCGGATTCACAAGTTGCGGTGTATGAATTTGAGTCTTTCACGGCAACGTGGGAACATCGCCGATTCGCTTCCAACCATGCGGAGAAACATCGGATTGGATGTTATTTTTACGGGGAAAAAGGAACGCTTCACATAGGTTGGCGAGATGGCTGGAGTTTCTATCCTTCAAACGGTAAAGACCCTGTGCTTCATCAAGAACCTCAACTTCAGGAACCCGATGGACATAATGTCAAATTGCTCTGGGCTGATTTCATTGATTCAATAGAATCCGGTAAAAAACCGGTCTGCGATGTGGAAATCGGTCACCTCTCTACAAACATGAGTTTGTTGGGGATGCTTTCCTACAAATTAGGCCGCAGCGTTGAATGGGACGGTGAAAAAGAGCGGATCCCGGGAGATAAAGAGGCAAACGATCTTCTCAAGAGAGAATATCGTGGACCATGGAAATATCCCATGCCGGATTCAGTTTAAGCCACTGCCGTGGAGCCAATACCGCTACGCGGTGAGGAAATGAAAACTCCCGTCCGGTGAATGGGTGCAGAGCGATAAACTCTTCCGCCACAATCAACTTGCCGGATGTTTCCACGGGGATCGATAGGGTCGCAGGAGAAGTTGGTTGGCTTCGTCATCATTTTCGATTTTTCCGAGAGCAGGGTTCCATTTGAGAGATCGTCCCAATTTCATTGAATGGTTCGCAAGAATACAACTTGCTGCCGAGATATATCCTTCCTCAATGTCCGCCACCGGTCTGCCTCTTGTGGCAATGTTGCTACAAAGGTCATGCATGTGTCCTCTTACGGCTGAAGAGACATGTCTTTCCAAATCCTTCTCCGTTTCATCCTCAGGATATTTGTCGTATTCAAATAAGGCTTTACCCTTGACACTTTTTCCCTTCCCTCGGGGAATGAATTCAAATTTGTTAACATCCGCTTTGAGCGTTCCCTTTTCACCGTAAATGGTGGCGCCCCATGGGTATTCAGGATCGGCTGCATGTCCATAAGAGCGGTGTGTCCATACAATCGGGAAATCGTCATAATCAAAGGTGGCTGTTTGAGTGTCCGAGATATTTGCTTTTGCGGCTTTATCGACCAGGATCCCACCTGAGGACGAAATACTATTCGGCCATCCGAGCCCGAGCATCCATCTGACCATGTCCAGCATATGAACACACATATCACCGACGATCCCATTACTGTATTCCATAAACGCTCTCCAACGTCTTGGGTGGACCAATGAATTATAGGGTCTCATGGGAGCCGGTCCCGTCCACATTTCGTAATCCAGATAATCAGGGGGAGTGGTGTCCGGTGGATTACCTTTTGCCCGCATGTGGTAATAACAGTAGATTTCGATCAATCCAATTTTCCCAAGGAGACCTTCATTGATGACCTTGTCACGGGCTTCAATAAGGTGAGGGGTGCTCCGGCGTTGCATTCCCACCTGAACCACTCTTTTATGCTTCCGGGCCGCCGCAAGCATCGCCTGACCTTCTGCAATGTCGACACTGATCGGTTTTTGCACATAGATATCTGCCCCGGCTTCAACGGCCGCAATCATTGGTAATGCATGCCAATGATCCGGAGTGGCAATCAGCGCGATATCCAGTTCCTCCTTCTGGAGCAGTTCCCGGTAATCTTTATATGTTCGGGGAGTTTTTCCTGATTTTTGACGCTCTGAAGTGATCTGCGCGGCGTCAGCCAACATATTCCTGTCGACATCGCAGAGAGCAACCACCTCAACCGGCTCCACTTGGATCAATCGCAAAAGATCGACCTTTCCATACCAACCGGTTCCGATCAGGGCAACCCGTTTGGGTTTCTGATCCACCGCTTCACTAGTGTAGCCTCCAAGGGTGGACAGGGCCAATCCGGCAGTGCCGGCCTCAATAAACTGACGGCGATTCATTTTGAGAGCGTAGCGCGATCGATTTGCGAATGCAAGTCGCCGGAATTTTCCGAATGAGGATGCGATGACAACCATTGGGAATCATAGGCTGTAGCATCGGCTGGCCCCAGCCGAAAAGGCAGTGGGTTGATCCTTGGAATTCACTGAGACTGTTTTCATCCCACTCAAAACATTTCATACTCGGATTATTGAGAATTCCTGTTAAGTTGATGGAAGATAAGTTCATAAATCATGCGATCATCTGAGAACATAACCAAGTCACTCTATACTCGTCAGGGGGGATTTACCCTTATTGAGCTTCTGGTGGTGATCGCTATCATTGCGATTCTTGCGGCATTGCTGCTTCCTTCCTTAAGTTCCGCCAAGGAATCCGGTCGTCGGGTTGCCTGCTTGAACAATATGAAACAGTGGGGCACCGGGATTATTCTTTATGCATTGGACCACAATGATTTTTTGCCAAATGAAAAGTTTAACGGTGGAAAATCCTGGGAAACTGCGATGGATCCTGAAAACGAGAATTCCTGGGTAAACGTGATTCCGGAAACCATCGGAGTCAAGGGAGTGGCCGATTATGCGCGGGAATTGGATTTTGGCGGCCGATCCAGTTTTTATTTGAAAGGATCACTGTTCCATTGCCCCAGCGCCCGGTTTCAGGAAACAAATGAAGATCGTCCTTTGTTCAGCATCGCCATCAACTCAAAACTGGTGCGCGAAAAAAAGATCATAAAGTCTTCTCAGATTCGAATCCCAGTCCGGACGGCCTTGTTTCTTGAGGCGGGTATTCCCGGAGAGAATCCGTTCAATGAAAATCAAACGAAATTCAACGGTCAACCCAACATCTTCGCCAGTCGGTTTTCCACGCGCCATAATTATTCAGGCAACATTGTCTTTGTCGATGGTCACGTTGAGAACTTGAAAGGGAAAGAAGTTATCAACGACAAAGGACGTGCCTGGTTTCCTCAGAAAAAAGTGATCTGGACCCTGGATCCTCATGAGGATCCCAATTGATCTTTCCTTGTCCCTCAGAGCTGACAAATAGATTTGGGAAAAGGCTGATTCGGTAAAGCTAAGCGGCGACTTCGTCGCACGCAGTCCAAAACCTACCGGAATAGTAGAGCTTTTGGTACAAACGCGTTAGCGGTATGGGCTGCGTCGAGGAGTTCTACGACCTTATGAAGCGTCGGTCTTTACTTTATTTCCAAGCGGTAGAACCTCAATCGCTGATTGAAAATATCCACGAAGAAATTGTTTTCCGTTCCACTGACGGATGCAAGCGGAGTCCAAGCTTCTCCGGACTGGAAATCACCGATGAGGACATCGTATTCCACTCCCGGCTCACCTTTCCATAGAAGGACTACCGCCATGTCGGATTCCGGATTTTTTTCCAACCGGATTGTCAAGGCAGGACCTTCGGAGCCATTGCCCGGATCTCCCCCCCCGAACCACGTCCTGATTTTCTGAAAGTCCTGCATTTCCTCACCACTGCTCCAAATGTTTCCTTCTCCAAAGGTGCTGGAACCACCGTCGTTGTAATCTACCAATACTACATCGGGGCTCGGATCTGTTTCCAATTTGCTTATTTCTTCATTGTTGATGCCTCCGCGGAAATCGTCAAAATCCTCACCGATAGGGCCAAAGATAACCGTTCCTTCCCCTTCTGGATTGAATACTGTCAGTTCCCAGTTGTCATCACCCACTGAGAAATTACCTGGACCGTCACCCAGAACATTGGTCTGGGTCAGGATCAGAGATTCATCGAAACTCCAGATGTGGATCCACCAGTCTTCCTGTTCCGGATTGAAACTCAGGTCGGTTCCCTTCACTACTTCGGAGCCGTCTTCAGCTACCAAAGTTTCCAATTCTCCGATTGTCAGGATTGTGCCACTTCTGAGGTCCGACCAGGAATCATGGTTGGTAAAACGGATAATTCCCTGTTCAAAGTTCAGTCTTTCTGGATCCCAGACGGCTTCCACCTGATCTTCCTCCGTCTGTTCAGCCCAACGCAACTCCCATCCACGGACATCCAGATGATCTTCCACGACGACAAATTCCAACCAGTTTCCTCCGTTCCCTTCGATGCGTCCCAGCTGTGTATCGGATTTGTCATCTTTCAGAAAATTCGTCGAAGAAACGGCGTTGTATTCATTTAGAATCAATCCCGCTCCTCTTAATTCAGTAGACAACACCCCTAGGCAATAAATTACAATTGTCGCGTTTATCCAAAGTTTTTTTACCGTTTTCATCCTGTACACGAAGTAGCCTAATCGTTTTGGCAGGAATTGAACACTCGAAAATGGATTGAGGATCAATTTAAGGGGACCGTAACGTTTTGACGGGTCCCAACATTTATCTCGGTATTTCAAGTATAACTCCCTCTTAAAACACCTCGTAATCCCTCTCGTTCTCTATATGTCTGTGTCAAAACGTTGCTTCGGAAAACTCACCCTTTGAGTCGGCGGTAAAGAACGTGTTACATCCTCCACATTGAAAGGATGGATTTCACAGTTTCACAGTCTTGTTTTTCAAACACCTGTCCAGATGTTACGGTCTCGTATATTTGAGATATTGAACTGCCGGATGAAAAACAAGGAAAGGAGTGGGAATTAGTCTCATCCACGAAGGGCACTAAGTTAAGGCATTTTGTTCCGTCCTGATTGGTTTTCCATTGTCCGGGGTCGACGCCCCCGGCTTCAGGAATAAAATCATGTCCAGGGCCTTTTCAAACTTGAAGACGGCCGCGCTGAGGCCGGATTTGATATCGTTCCGGTCATGTCTATCCCAGACCCAATTGCCCGGAAATTCCATCGAAACCCCGTCTGAACTTAGTGCCATTGGTGTCATCCACTAATTTATTGCACTTTCCTTCAAAGCCTTCCCGGTATGGCTTTGCCTTGATCGTTTAACCGTTTCAGGCGGGCCTTGTACAACTAAAGATCCTCCTTCGGAACCGGCTTCCGGCCCCAAATCGATGATCCAATCCGCAGATTTTATTACGTCCAGATTGTGTTCGATGACGATCAATGAATGGCCGGAATCCACCAGCTTCTGAAAAACATCCAGCAAGACTCTGACATCGTCGAAATGAAGTCCGGTGGTCGGTTCATCAAAAATAAAAAGACAGGAAGAGTTGTCGCCGGATCGGCGTTTTCGATCAAATTCAGCCAGATGTCTGACCAATTTTAAACGTTGGCATTCGCCTCCGGAAAGGGTGTTGATAGGCTGGCCGAGGCGAAGGTAACCGAGGCCAACATCCTTCAGCCATTGCAGAGAACGACATGCTTTTCCCGCCGCCGTCGAATCATGGAATCCCCCGAGGAATTGAATGGCTTCTACAATCGTAGTTTTCAGGAATTCTGAGATGTTGTAGCGGTTTGCCGGCGTTTCCTCATGGTTGGGTGCCTCCAGTTGGATTTCCAGTATATGAGGGCGATAACGTTTTCCATCGCATTCAGGACAGGTAACAAAGACATCACTTAGAAACTGCATCTCGATTTTTTCGAAGCCGGTTCCACCGCATTGTTCACAACGACCTTGAGTAGAATTGAAGCTGAACGCACCTGGCTTCAGACCGCGGCTTTTTGCTGAATCGGTTTCGGAATAAAGTTCTCGGATCGAGTCAAATGCCCCGCTATAAAGCGCTGGATTCGAACGGGGAGTTTTTCCCAGAGAGGATTGATCGACTAATAAAACCTGATCCAAGTTCTCCACACCGGAAATTTCCGTTCCACTGGACTCGAGCTTTTCTGTAGACCGCCTTTTTGTCTTTAATCTGGATTGCTCTTTGAGTGCCTTTTCAAGCTGGGGGTGGAGAAGGTTCCTGACCAACGTGGTTTTGCCGGACCCACTGACTCCCGTCACGCAGACAAAACGGTTCAGAGGAAAGTCTAAAGATAAGTTTTTAATATTATGTAAAGAGACAGATTTGAGGCTGATCTTCGCTGTTTTATTTTTCCCCCTTTGATGCACAGGACGGACTTTCTTTACCGTGATTTTCTTTCGCCCACTAAGGTATTGGCCCGTCAGGGATTTTTTAGATTTTTCCAGACCTTTAATCGTTCCCTGAAACTGTATCCGGCCGCCTGCTTCACCCTGTCCCGGGCCCAAATCAATGATCTGATCCGCTTTCCTCAGGATCCGCTCTTCATGCTCCACCACCACGACAGTGTTGCCGTTGTCCGTCAGTCGACGAAGAATCCGGTTCAGTCGATCCGAGTCACGTGCATGAAGTCCAACACTCGGCTCATCCAGGACAAACAGAGTGTTCACTAATCGGGTTCCCAGACAAGTCGTCAGATTGACTCGTTCCGTCTCCCCGCCCGACAGCGAGCGAGTCGGGCGTTCCAGTGTCAGGTAGCCAAGGCCGACTTCCTGTAGGTATTCCAACCGGGATAATACTTCACTCAGGGCCGTTACCAATGGATCGTGCCGTTTCAGTTTTAATCTACCAACCAATTCTTCGATCACCTTCAATGCTTGATCGATGGTGAGTTGATAAAAGTCGGCCAAATGGATTGTCGAGCTTGGCACGGTTTGCATACCGGGCGGTTTTAGAGATCCGTTCAACGGAATTTTGAAGTTCAGGGCTTCCGGTTGCAGCCGGTTTCCATCGCAATGCGGACAACGGGTATAGGATCGGTATCGAGACAGCAATACCCTTACATGCATCTTATAAGTTCTTGATTCCAGCGATCGGAAATAGCCTTTGACCCCATACCATGAATGAGGCCATTGATGACGGGTATCGATTCCGTAATCCTTATCACCGTCGATAATCCATCTTTTTATTTTCTCCGGGAATTGAGCAAATGGCGTTTCAATCGGCAATTTTCTTCGCTTGCAGATTTTCAAGAGATCCTTCTGACATTCCGCCGACTGACCGCTTTGCCAAGGTCTTACCACTCCTGCTTTGATGGATAAACCCGGATCCGGAATGACCAAATCATAATCGATGGAAATAATCCTTCCGAATCCTTTGCATGAAGGACAGGCACCCAGTGGGTGATTGAAACTGAAAAGGGCGGGAGTCGGCTTCCTGATATCCCGGTTGCAATCGGCGCAATGAAGATGCTTTGAAAACTTGAGTTCACGCGGAGCACTATACGACTTTCGGAACGGAATGATCAATTGCAGTCGGCCCTTGCCAAAATGATAGGCCTGCTCCACCGACTCGACGAATCGTGCACGTACTCGCGGCGACATT
>DUCD01000029.1:33984-44058 GCA_012959985.1 Verrucomicrobiales bacterium
ATCCTGGATGATTGTTATGCTCTCAGTTTTCGAGTTTTTCAGGATGGATGAAGACTCGTTCAATCGCATGACCTGGTCATTCAGCCACACTCGCTGATATCCTTGCTTCTCTACCAAACTCAAAATCTCGATCATCGAGATTTTCCCGCTTATTTTGAGATTGAACGTAATCAGGATTTCATCGCCGGTTTCACAGGTCTGTTTAATTGTCTTCCAAATATCGGGAGGCCGGTTCTTGCCTACCACTCGATGACATTGAGGGCATTCAGGGCGGGCCAGGTGAGACCATAGGACTTTCATGTAATCGCAGATCTCCGTCATGGTCCCGACAGTGGAGCGCGTCGTCCTTACTGTGTTCTTCTGCTCTATGGCTATCGCCGGGGGGATTCCCTCGATACGATCCACTCTCGGCTTATCCATCCGATCAAAAAACTGGCGCGCATAAGGTGAAAAAGTCTCTATGTAACGCCGTTGTCCCTCCGCATATAAGGTGTCGAACGCCAGAGAACTTTTTCCTGAACCACTCAGGCCGCTGATGACGATCAATCGATTCATCGGGAGGTCCAGATCGAAATTCTTCAGGTTGTTCTGGCGAACGCCCCTTAGTGTGATCCATCGTTTTGGAGGCGTGGAGGACATATTGTGCTCGCGCAATCTAATCGTCCCGCTCAGGGTTTTCAATCGTTCCTGTCAAAAATCACCAAGTTGAGAATTAAACCCGAAGGTCAGAAAAACTTACCTTTCAGCACCTTCTCTTATGAAAAGTTGTTTTAGCGTCCTTTTGTGATGTTCGCGGGCTTCTTCTTTCTGGAAAAGGAAAGGCATGAATCGTTTTCTCGCATCCTAAAAAAGCATTCAATGCTCGGATTTATCATTCAAATTTAAAAGAACCTGCTTTGCCATTCGGTGTGAATCCGGTGGGTATTTTCAGGAATCCGTTGGATTTTACAACTCATAAATAAGTGTAACTAGTTCTTTATAAATAACTTAAGTGGTTTAGTTGCCGAAGTGTTCTCATCCGATCCTTTCCGTTATTTTTAATCATCGTTTTTTTTTGGGAAAAATTGTTCAAACAGGGCTTGATATGCTCTGAATCCATGTCTAGGATCTGGCTCCTTTTTTTAAAAAGAAAGAACGGTCGTCCGTTCTCACATTAATAGAAACCAAGTTGACTTTATGGCAGCGAGAATTCGCCTAAAGCGCATCGGAGCCAAAAACGCTCCAGTATATCGAATCGTAGTAGCGGATAACCGAGGTCCCCGTGACGGGGGATGTATCGAGGAATTGGGTACTTACCATCCGCTTCAAACCAACGAGAATTTCACATTGGATCTGGAAAGGGCCGAATACTGGTTGGGTGTCGGCGCGCGGCCCAGCGACACTGTGGCCAGTTTCATTAAAAAGGCCCGTAAAGCTAAATTAGTGGAACCGGAGGCCGACTCAGAGACCCAAGCTGAGGCCGAAAAGGAAACCGCTACTGAAACGGTGACCGAGACGGTGGCTGAAACGGAAACTACGACGGAGACGGTGACTGAAACAGAAGCCGCTCCGCCATCTGAGGAAGCTTAAGGAGTCATCCCATGCAGGGTTTTCTGGAATATGTGGTCAAGGGCTTGGTCGGGCACCCCGACGAAGTTTCTGTTACTTCGGTCGAACGCAATGGCTTGATGGTCTATGAGCTTCGTCTTGATCCTTCGGATATTGGTAAAGTAGTCGGTCGTCAGGGTATGACAATCACTGCAATTCGGTCTCTGCTCCAAGCTGGGAGCGGTAAAAAGGGCTTCCGGAGTATGGTTAAAATTATTGAGGATGAGGGTGAGGATGAAAACTCGGATCTTTCTGCTGAACAGGAGTCAGATTCCGAAACGGTTGATTCCTGACTCCTCCTTGCCAGTCGGAGCTTACTTTGGTAGCAAAGGGATGACCTTGGGCTCTGGTCTGAGGTGGGATTCGATTGTTGTTTAATGGGGCTATGAGCCTACGGATCGATGTTCTGACTTTGTTTCCTGGAATGTTTGCCGGGCCGCTGGACGAAAGCATCGTTCGGCGTGCAAGGGACCGGGGTATTCTGGATTTAAGAATCGTTGATTTTCGGGGGTTTGCCCGTGATAAACATAAAACGGTTGATGACCGACCTTTCGGTGGTGGGCCGGGAATGTTACTGAAGCCGGAACCGCTCTTCGAGGCGGTGGAAAGTCTGAGACAGCCAGGCACAAAGACGGTGCTGCTTTCGCCCTCAGGCAGGAAATTTTCACAGGCGGCAGCGGGGGGATTGGCAAAAGAGAAACACCTGATATTGGTGTGCGGCAGTTATGAAGGCGTGGATGAACGCTTCCGTGATCGCTTGGTTGATGAAGAGATCTCAATCGGAGATTATGTTTTGACCAATGGGGCCTTGCCGGCAATGGTGGTGATCGATACGGTCTGTCGTTTGCTTCCGGGTGTGCTTGGTGATGAGGCAAGTTCGGTCGATGAGTCTTTTACTAATGGATTTTTGGAATATCCGCAGTATACCAGGCCTGCGGAATTCCGTGGAATGAAGGTGCCGGAAATTCTCCTGTCCGGTCATCATGCAGAAATTGAGAAGTGGAGACGTCGGCAAGCCCTGAAAAGGACTTCCGAAAGAAGACCGGATCTTTTGTCGGATTCAATGAATCATGACCCCGACGGTTTAAAGAAACCGTCCGGATCAAAAACTGAATAAAATTTTATGAGCCAAGCAATACTGGATAATATTGAATCGGAACAATTTCGGAAAACCCCATTGAGTTTTTCCATCGGGGATTCCGTTCGCGTACACACCAAAGTCGTCGAAGGAACCAAAGAACGGATACAGGTGTTTGCCGGTATCGTGATTGCTCGACGGGGCCGTGGTTTAAATTCCACTTTTACCGTCAGACGCATCAGCTATGGGGAAGGAGTTGAACGGGTATTCCCCGTCAATTCGCCTCGTGTCGACCAAGTAAAGGTCGAGAGACAGGGCTGGGTCCGTAGGGCAAAACTGACTTATCTGCGTGGAAGGATCGGTAAGAAGGCAATGGCCGTTAAGGAAAAACGAATCCAATACTCCGACAAGGCGAAGAGCCGTAGAAGAGCCAGAGTTGCCAAAAAGTAAATTTTTTATTAATCTGATTTTTTGAAAGGGACGGTTTCTACCGTCCCTTTTTTTTGAAAAAACCTCAACTGGTAGCGGAATTTGTGAAATTCCGAACATGTATGTTAGAATGCCGAACTAGCACGTGAAAATTCCGAACGCGCCCTGTAAGAATCTTCCAATCAGTGTGCCATCGAACCCATGCCCGCTATCGACAAACTTTCCTTTGAAAGAGATCTGCTTAACAAGCAGCAATATCCCGTAGCAGGTATTGACGAAGCCGGCAGGGGCCCGCTTGCCGGGCCCGTGGTTGCTTCTGCTGTCATCCTTCCCGAGGATTGGATCAGGACGGGACTACCCAAAGGACTTAATGGGTTGAATGACTCAAAACAACTGACTCCAGGAAAACGTGAAGAGTTCTTTGGTTACCTGATGGAATCCGAAAAAATTCATTATTCCATCGTTGAAGTTGATTCTGAAAAGATTGATGAGTGGAACATTCTCAGAGCAACCCATCACGCCATGAATCAATGTCTGCTTGAATTGACGATTCATCCTCGTCATGCCTTGGTAGATGGTCTGCGCGTTCCCTCCCTGACGGTGAACCAGACTCCTCTTGTGAAAGGTGACAGTCGCAGTTTTTCCATCGCCGCAGCCAGTGTTCTGGCTAAAGTTAAACGGGATCGAATAATGAGAGATTTCGATGAGATGTATCCTCAGTATGGATTTGCCCAACATAAAGGATATGGTACCGCTAAACATTTGGAAGCCATTCGGAAGCATGGCCCTTGCCCGATCCATCGCATGACATTTGCTCCCATTCGCCGATCCCTCGAACAGCAGGAACTATTTCCTCACCCCAGTCCTCATTGACATATTCCAGTTCCTCTATGACATTCCTTCTCAAGGAGGCATTCACATGAAATCACTGAGAGGATTCTTGAAGTTCGATTCTGAATCAAATCATTCTGAAAAACCTATTCACCTTGTCCGAGGTGAGTTGGGTGAAAAGGCGGCCGAAAAGCATCTCATTTCGCAGGGACTGATTTTTTTAATGCGGAATTTCAAATCCAAAAGAGGAGAAATCGACCTCATTTTCAGAGATGATGATTGCCTGGTTTTCATTGAAGTTAAAACCAGATCATCGGGTTCATGGACTCGGCCCGCTGCCGCGGTCAATGCCGAGAAAAAACGGAAACTTACCCGAGCTGCCTTCGACTACCTTACAATGATCAAGCGACCTCAGATAAAAATGCGCTTCGATATCGTTGAAGTGATACTTGCTGGAGATCAGATTCAGGAAATCCGGCATCTTCCGGTAGCGTTCAATCTAACCAAACCTTATCGATACGGATAACACTGTGGGTCCAACCTGACGATGCCGGAGTTGCCTGAAATTGAAATCCTGAAAAGACATCTGGAACCGAGACTGGAAGGCTCTACTATTCAGGGAGTGACGGTCTTTCATCCCCGAAGCGTCCGCCCGGACACGCCTGAAAAGCTGTTGGAGGTTCTGGCGGATCGACGTATACAAACTGTTCAGCGACGTGGGAAATTCATTGTGCTTCAACTCTCTTTGAACGGAAGAGATTCTCATAGCCAACTAATCATTCATTTGGGCATGACCGGGCGCTTGTTTCTGGAACCAGCCTCTGCTTCGATCCGTAAGCACACGACCGTCAGCCTAAGCCTGGGAAAACAGGCACTGATTCTCAAAGATATGAGGAAGTTCGGGCGATTTACCGTCGATACAACATCGATCGATAAATTGGGGCTCGACCCAATAGATGATTCCCTTACTACCTCTTATCTATTCTCAAGACTCCAATCGTCTCGTCAATCGATTAAAGTGAAGCTGCTGGATCAGCATATCATTGCCGGTATTGGAAATATTTACGCGGCTGAGGCATTGTTCGAATCCAGAATCTCACCAAATAGAAAAGCCCATGAACTAATGAGGACGGATTGCGCTCGACTCATCCGGGCAATTAAAAAAGTCCTCAAAAAATCAATCCGATTCGGTCAGGGACTTGATCTGGATTTCGCGGGTGATACCCCATCGAACGGTCTCTTTTATTTCGGCAGTCATGGAACTCGATCCGCGGGAAGTTCCGAACGATTTGCAGTCTACGGTCGCGAAAAAAACCCATGTCGAATATGTGCAACCCCCATTTCCAGAACTATTTTAGCCTCCCGAGCCACGTTCTGGTGTCATTCCTGTCAGCCCAATTGAATTCGTTTAACAATTCTATTGACTCACGCAACCCTCAAAGCTAATTTCACCCCCTGTTTCGAACGAGTTCCAGAGTAGCTCAATGGTAGAGCAAGCGACTGTTAATCGCTAGGTTGTAGGTTCAAGTCCTACCTCTGGAGCCATTTGAAATCTTCGATTTTAAAGGAGTTTCTTAAGGTTTTCCGTATTTCAGAGGCTGTTGCCAGCAGAATTGCCAGCAATTTGGGTGTCTGTGGAGTGACTATTGGTTACAAGCCAAAAAACCGTTTCTACTTGCTGCAACCGGTTAACGCTTGAGTCTGATACATGCCACACTGTAGTTGGCCTGACCCCGGGGAATGGACAGTTTAAAAATCAAGTTCCGCTGGGTTGTTTGTAATTTGCCTGGTTCGTTTGTTTTCTGCAATAGGAGATGGAAAGAGGGCGGAGCCCGACTGGAATCTCCGGTTGCAGACCGCCGCATATTCGTCCGGTGAACTATATCCCAGAGAACTATGCGGCCGCTGCTGATTGTATTCCTTGCGCCACTGTTCAACGATGACTCGCGCCACCTTTAGCGATCCGAATAATTCTCGGTTTAGGCATTCATCGCGGAACTTGTCGTGAAAGCTTTCTATGTGCCCCTGCTCCCAGGGCGAACCTGGGGTGATGTAAATCGTTTTTACCTTCATATCATCGAGCCAGTCCTTCACCGCGTAAGCGATGAATTCGGGTCCTTTGTCGCTGCGTAGATGCTCGGGTTTCCCCTCCCTCTTCATCGCTTACGCAACGACCTCTATGACGTCGCGCCCGCGGATTGACCACCCAGGGTGGATGGCCAGGCATTGACGGGTGTATCAGCGTCAGCATCCGAAAGCGGCTGCCGTGCTGGGTCATGTCGTGGACGAAATCCCAACTCCACACCTCTCCCGGGCGCGTGGCTCTCCGCCGATGGCCGGTCGACTCCCCCAATCTTCGCGTTCTTCGCTGTTTCTTCTTCACTTGTAGTCCTTCGACCCGCCGAACCCGTTGGGTGCGTTTTTCATTCACTCGATACCCATCACGTCGCAACACCGCCGTTACACGCCGATAACCATATCGTGGATGATTCTGGCTTCGGCTAACGATTGCCTTCTCCAGCTGCTGGGTTGCCTCGCTCTTCTGAGAGGCCCGATAGAAGGTCGAGCGTTTCAGGTTCAAAGCACGGCACACTTGAGCGGTATTGCCGTATCCTTCGCAAATCGATATTTGAACCGCTCGCCGTTTTGCCGAAGGACCTACCACTTTTTTGAATTCACCTCTTTGAGAATCTGGTTCTGAACCGATAGATCCGCCACGATCCGTTTGAGTCGGGAATTCTCCTCCTGAAGACTCCGCATCTTCCGCACCTCCCCGACGTCCATTCCACCGTACTTGCGTTTCCATGTATAGTAGGTCGCTTCGCTAATATTGTGCTTTGCGCAAACCGCCTTGACCGTCGTTTCTACCTCGGCCTTCTGGAGAACCCCTATTACTTGCTCTTCGCTGAATCGACTTCTTTTCATGTTTCGCTTTCTTTCTCATTGTAAGCGAAACTTCATTTTTGGTACGTCCACTTTTTCGGGGTCAGGCCACCCTTACTGTTCCGAAACTAGTCGCTTCCCACTGATTTTGCGCTAAATTCAAGTAATATTCAAAACATGAAAAATATCTCACGAAGGACCTTACTCAAGACGGTGTCGCAATACTCCCTCGGAGCTCTGGCGATCAAGGGTGCATCAGTAAAAGCTACAGCACAAACTCCCCCTGATTCGTCTCATTCCGCCGCCGCAGCGAAGGCGGATTTGAAAGTGGGCAGTCAAATCGGTGGCACCCGAGAAGACAACCTTGAGTTCCACGCTCGCCACGGCGTACACAACATAGATGGCGGATCGCCCAGGTTCATCGAGGGTGTAGGCTGGGACTTGGAAGATTCTCTTCGAAAAAGAGAAGCCTGCGAAAAATACGGCATCAGTCTGGATGCCTACCATCTCCCATTGACCTCATCCGGAATACGGCGCGTCCGGTTCCCTAATATCATGCTCGGTAAGAGTCCTGAGCGCGATCGGGAAATCGAAATGATTCAACAGATGATTGAAGTCGCGGCCAAAACAGACGTTCGACTTCTTCTCTACAATACGACGATTCACTCCGTCCTCAGAACCGGAAGGACTCTCGACCCAAAGCGGGGCAACGCCCGCTACAGCACATGGAATTTTGAAAAAGCACTCGAACAGAATCGACCCAACACCATTGCCGGCGTCGTTTCCATCGACGAAGTCTATGAGAGGATTACCTATCTGCTTGATCGAATTCTCCCCGTGGCTGAGGCAAACAACGTGAGGTTGGGGAATCACATTGCTGATCCGCCCACTCCAGCGGGATATAGGGGCATCACTCGATGGAACAGCCCTCACGTGTTTCACGGGATCATGCGGTTTGCCCAGCTCTACGATAGCAAGTCCCACGGATTTAATTTGTGTCTCGGATCGATCGCAGAAGGCTTGAGAGATCCAGAATCCGAAATTATTCCCATCATCAAGTGGGTTGGAAAGAGAAAGCAAATCTTCAATATTCACTTCCGGAATATCATCGGAGGCTGGAACAATTTCCAGGAAGTCTATCTCGACTACGGAGACATGGACATGGTGGAGGTCATGCGCGCTTTGGCGGACGTCGGATACTCAGGAATGATCATGCCTGACCATGTTCCGAGCCATAAAGACCCTGCAAGTAACTTGCAAGGTCATGCCTTCGCATTCGGATACATCAAGGCCCTCGTCCAGGCCACAATTCGTTAACGATGAGAGCCTCAAATCGTTCTCAGCTCATTTTCCTGTTCTAGGGTTCATGGCTAAGAAAGTTGTATTTCCTAAGACGGTGAAAAGTGGTTGTGTTTCAGTAACTTTCTACCTGCAGGACCGAACCAAAGGTGAGACCTATACAGTTGCATAGGGTGATGCCTGACCACATTCCTTCGTATAAAGACCGTGACAGAGGTGGTCAGAGACATGCTTTTGCATTCGGATACTTCAAGGAAATTATCGCCGCTCTCGGAAGTGAGGGTTAGGCAAATTTCCTAGTCGCCGAATACGTTTGCCATCACTGATGTGACAGCACCCCACGCTCCCCATATTGCCAGCGTAAACAGAACGCCCATGATGAGGTTTTCCCACCAGACGTTTCGATATTTTTCACCGATGTAGGAGGTCTTGGCGGTAATCCACCAGAGGCCTCCAGCGATAAATGGAATTAAGACAACCTGAGCGCTGTTGGCCACCAACGCCAAACGAACGAATCCTGCGGTCTCCTGAAAAGCCCAGACCATTGGCGACATCAGGCAAATTAAAACAATGATCCGATAGGCTTTGTGTTGCTTGAAATCTCCGATCGGCTGCTCGATTCCCGCTCGCCACCTCATCCAACCATGACTGCCCAGACAACCTAATCCCATTGCGTTTCCGATCATAGAAGTAAAGATCGCTGCACAAATCCCTACGTAAAAAAATATTCGACCACCATTCCCAAGAACTTCACTCAGCAACCTTGGCAGATCATTCATATTTTCAATTGTCAAACCCTTGGGATGCAATAGCTCCGCCCCAAGCGTCCAAACGGCGAGATCCAGCAGAATGATTACAAAGATAGCGAGTAGAAAGTCGTACATTTGAACACGTCGAAACTGTGGTCCACGCCACCCTTTGGCTTCCAAAAAATAGGGATAAGCCAGATTCATCATTGAGCCGCCAACCGCTCCGATCATTCCAATAGCAATCAGGAGTGGTGAAAACGACCCCGATGCCGGGGGCAACTTAAAAGCCAGAGTGCCTTTTGCAATTTCGGAATAGTCCGGCCCTACCCAGATCGCTGATCCCAGAAATGAAATCGAAAGCAAACCAAGCAGAATTTTAAAAACCCATTCTATCCGTTTGTAGAGAGGACGAAAAACGATTGCCAGTGCAGCGAGATTCCAGAGAAGAGCCCAGTGCCAGACTTTACCGTGTCCTGTCAGGTTGACGCATGCTTCACCCAGACCCACCGTCATATAGGCCCCATACACATGTCCCATCAACGCAGCGGCGATACACAACATGATAGGGTAAGATGAATGAATTCGGGAAAGGCCATCCAGCACTCCTTCGCCGTGCTGATTGCAAAGCTGATACTTGGCAATCAGTGATACGAAAAGAAAACGCATGAGCAGCGCCAATACGATGACCCACATCAGTGCATATCCGTAATTTCCTCCGGCAACGCCAGCTTCAACGATGTCTCCGGCTCCAAGCCAGGTCAGCACAATCATGATGCCTGGACCAAAAGATCGAACGTAGCCCCAAAACGTGCTGGGAGGGGTTTGTGTAAGAGGAGAAGATCCTTGATTCGTCATAAGTATGGCGGTGTTTCCGTCATCAACTGTCAAATTCTAAGCCGGTATTGCCGTTGCAGTCGAATTGAATTCTGTGATTAAGTTGAATCGAATCCAGATTCTATAAACCCTACGACGGAGAAACATTTCTCGGAAGGAAAATCTTCTATTTGCCTGTGGTTCCTGTTTATTCGTGATCATTGACGTTGTTGAACTTACAGATCGTCGTGGTAAGGTCGTTTGAGATGATTTTTTGGTTCAAACTCCTTTTGAAAACGATAGTGTCAGGATGCCGGGATAGGCAGTCATTGCTTCTTGAGATCTTGGCGCTTCGTCAGCAGCTGATGGTCTGGCAACGCCACAATCCGAAACCCAAGATTCGCG
>DUCD01000030.1:0-1612 GCA_012959985.1 Verrucomicrobiales bacterium
GGGGTTTGATATACAGCAAAAGGGCCGAATACGGTCGAAAACCACCCGTTCTTTTCCACACCAAACGTCATAGAGCCAAATTAAAACTTAATTCCCCCCGAACTTCATACAATCAAAAACCGTAAGTTTCAGGGTTTATTGAATCGACTTATTCTACTTTTTTAGGCTAACAACATCCTGTTCTTGGAGAACAGCAACTATCGCCTTCATCAAATGTTATCCCACAAACATCCTTAGCAAGACAATCCGTATGCTTACTTACAAAAATAAGAGAAACAGCATCTGCATTACTTCTCACCTCTGACAGAGCAAACTGTGATACATAAGGATGCTCATACTCGATTTCGACTGATAGATCTTCTGAAGGAATTATAGTCTTCCCATGCTCAAGAATTTCAAGAAACTTCCCCGCATCCACCCGATGATCTACATCGTCGGCAACCCATATCTGAAGCAAACACTTCTCATCAATACGGACTTCACCTCCGCAATCGATAAATTCCTTCTTAACATACCCAACTTCTGTTACATGAAAATGTGCTGGAACAACAGCCTCATCGGGCAATACGAGAGAAAGAGGTTCACCCTCGAATCCTTTAAGTAAAGTTTTGATTTCTCGAATGGTCATGATTAAAAATAATTAGTTATATTTACTGTAGAACTATTGAACTAAACAACTGATTCGCGGCATAAGTAGGATAAGCATAAGGATGAGGACTTCAGCAGTTCGTATGCGCGGTTTTTGTAGGACCTCGTGGCGTTTCATGTGCATTTCCCTTTTTGATGGCGGTTAATATGTCGGGATGAAATGAGAAAGTCAATCTCCGTGCGGTTGTTCTGGAATGTGTTTTATTTAAAGGGATTTCTGTTCATTGCCTGAGTGCGATCAGGGAATTGAGGCTTGTCCAGGTGCTACTGGAGAATGTAAGTAATTGAAGGATGTTCGAGCTTCCGGTTTTATGCCGCTCTTGGAGAGGAGGAGCAAAAGTCGATGCCTGGCTGAAGCCAGGCGAATTGTCTGGGGCAGTTCTAAACAAGCCCTTGCTCGGCTGCCTTGCGATACCACCTGACCTTCTTTGCGTGATCTTTGACGGTGCCTTTACCAACGCGGTAAGCATTCCCAAGGTTGTATTGAGCATTGGCGTCTCCACGAACAGCCGCAACATAAATCATCCAGTAATATTTTTTATCCCCAAAGAACCTTCCGGGGTCTTCAAGAGGCGATATAAACCAGAGATTGCCAACAAGCAGAACAATGAAACAACCCAATCCACATACCTTGGTGACGCGTAATAATGACTTGGCCGTGGTTAGTCGCATGGTCTCAACATCTCATCATTTGCCACCCGTTGCAACCACACGCCTCAGATTCGGTAACGGGGGAGACCTTCAAGCCAACCATAGGGTCATCAAAGCCGACTGCAGTTGCCTTGCGCTTTCTAACGACTCCCGTCAGCGAATCAGAGGTCGACTCAAGTTGACATAGGCTCACCCGACGTGCTTTGCCGGTTGACCGGTGTCATACCCCTCGGGTGGCTTGAAGTCGCTTCGGGTAACCGTTCACAGGTTAGACAAGGTATGAGTTGAAGATTCCTTGAATCAGGATGGATTG
>DUCD01000030.1:1622-3167 GCA_012959985.1 Verrucomicrobiales bacterium
AGGGCTCAACCATGCCCATCACAGGGGGTGACAACAACATACCCTTTGTGATACGGTCCCTTCCGTGCTCCAGGCACACCTCCCCTGCCGGATATTCCAGACAAGATTAAGCGCAAAAACGTGACCTTTCCATTGACTTTTACAGACCAGTTTTGGTAGGAGCTAAGGATCCTATCGGAGAAAAGAGATAATTAGCCATGGAGGGTCCTTACCCTTAGGGAATCCATGGACAACCGACTAAAAACCTTAGAGTGAAAATGTTAAAAATGATGAAAAAACGTAGACCATGGATGGGCGGCTTAGCGTTGGCGCTGCTGCTGTTTGGAGTAACTGGGCAAACCGCCGCTCCGCCCCTGGATATTCTCTTTCTAGGTGCCAATGACACTGGCGATGCCGGAGCCGACGCCGAGGTGATAGCGTTTTTGGAGCAGACATTCAGCGGCGGAACGATCACCTACATGAATTCAGGGGCCACCGACGGTTCTGAATTAGCCGACGTGATCGTCATGTCATCGACCTTTGGATCCGGATCCGTGCGTGGCAAGTTCCATAATTCATCGGTGGGAATCCTCAACTGGGAAGAAGCGATTATGGACGGCGGCGAGGGTGAATTTGGCCAGAGTCTGGAGCGCATGACGAAGTCCACCGACGTGGTGACGATGAACCTAAGCAACCATCCCGCGGCGGGTGATCTGGCGGGGGCGACGATTGATTTCTTCACCGGTGCGGGACCCGAGACATTGGGATCCGCCGAACTCTCATCCGGTACCGAGGCCGTCGGCACGGCGGTCGATGGGTCGATCAGTGGGCTCCCCATGCTCTTCGTCACGGAAACAGGAGAGGAGGTGGCTGAAGGCGCGGGCATCGTGGACAACATCTCGCCGGCCCGCCGGGTGGCCTTCCCCATGACCGACAACAGCTTCAACGAACTGACGGAAGATGGAAAGCAACTGTTGGCCAACGCGATCATCTGGGCTGCATCAGCGGAAGTCGCCCCTCCGCGTCTGGATATTCTTTTTCTGGGTGCCAATGACACTGGCGATGCCGGAGCTGACGCCGAAGTGATGGCGTTTTTGGAGCAGACGTTCAGCGGCGGAACGATCACCTACATGAATTCCGGGGCCACCGACGGCTCCGAAGAAGCCGATGTTATCATCATGTCATCGACCTTTGGGTCCGGATCCGTGCGTGGCAAATTCCATAATTCACCGGTGGGAATCCTCAACTGGGAAGAAGCGATTATGGACGCCGGCGAGGGTGAATTCGGCCAGAGTCTGGTGCGCATGACGAAGTCCACCGACGTGGTGACGATGAACCTGATCGACCATCCCGCGGCGGGTGATCTGGCGGGAGCGACGATTGATTTCTTCACCGGCGCGGGACCCGAGACACTGGGATCCGCAGAACTCTCTTCCGGCACCGAGGCCGTCGGCACGGCGGTCGATGGGTCGATCAGCGGGCTCCCCATGCTCTTCGTCACGGAGAAAGGGGAGGACGTAGCTGAGGGCGCGGGCATCGTGGACAACATCTCGCCGGCCCGCCGTG
>DUCD01000030.1:3177-44036 GCA_012959985.1 Verrucomicrobiales bacterium
CCTTCCCCATGACCGATAACAGCTTCAATGAACTGACGGAAGATGGAAAGCAACTGTTGGCCAACGCGATCCTCTGGGCTGCATCAGCGGACAGCATCAGCCCGGTAATAGCCCCACGTTACGGCAGGATAAACGCTCGCGCCAATGGTGTGAGTTCCAGGCTCACCGACGTGCCTGAATTCATCGTCGATCCCGGTAGCATCAAGGTATTTATCGATGGAGTGGAAGCCGCGGCCGGTTCAGTCATCATAGAGCCGAAAGTAGACGGTAGGATCGCAATCGATTATTCCCGCCTGCCTGAGTTTTTCGGGTCAGATTCCGAGCATACCATCACCGTCCAATGCGCCGATGCCGCGGGCGCCACCTTCGACTCCGGACCGAGGGAATTCACCTCACCGGAATACAGCATCGTCGATACGGCCAACAGAGTTGAAGATGTCGACACCAGCAAGGGTGGTTTCAGAGTATTTGCCTACCAAACTGCAGCCGGTGCTCCGAACAGAGTTTTCTGGTCTGAAGAGGCTCTACGTGGAGAACATGGTGCCAACTTAGCCGATATGAACGCGGGTCCTGACCTGGATCGCGATGGTTTTGGTGATACCGGCGGCCCGTCGGGTGTGAACGGTTTTATCGATCCCACTGTGATCAATTATGACGCGACAGCGGGTCCGGGTGCGGGTAAATTTCAGGATCCCGACTTCGTCGATCCGATCCTTTCAGATGCTGCCGTTGCCGGAATCATTTCCAGCCTTGCAGGTGGTGATCAGGATAATTCCCATCATGAAATCACTACCTATATTGAATTTCCATCTCGGGATATTTACACCATGGGCGTCACCAGTGATGATGGGTTCAAGGTGTCCATCGCCGGCAGCAACCGGGATGTTCTCGGTCAAGTGCTTGGTTTCCGTGATCGTGGCGGCTCAGCCTCGAGTGTCTTCCATTTCCTTATCGACGAACCCGGCATTTATCCCGTGCGCCTCCTGTGGTTCAACGGAACGGGCGGCTCCAATGTGGAGTGGTACAGCGTACGCGCTGATGGCGTCAATGTGTTGATCAATGATCGAGCCACCGAAGGAGCCCTGTCCGCATATTATGAGAAGAGCGGCGGAGAACGCGCTCGCGTCACCGCGGCTTCCGGCCTGAACGCCCTCCTCGCCGGCGGGAACGTGGCCCCGGATCTAAGCTTTAATATCACGTTGGAAGACGGAACCACCAGTGTTGACGAGTCTTCGGTTTCTTTCACCTTCAATGGCTCCAGCGACGGTGTCACCGTCAACAAGTCCGGAAGCAAGACAACCGTCAGCTTCGCTCCGGATGGATTACTGCCGGCCAATGAGGAAATCACCATTGATTTCGCTTGGGCTGAAGTGGGTGGGGTTTCCTCCAACGTGAGCCTCGTGGCAACCGTCCTGGATTACGGGACGATTGAAAGCTTCCGAACCGACCTCGGGACAGGCGGCATCCCCGGCTTCAGCTGGCGCGTGCATCAACAGGAGGCAGGTCGCGGGAACAGTACCGCCGCGGCTGAAGCACAACTGGCGGGCGGTACCGAGAATCTTGCTGATTTGTCCTTTGCAGACGATGGGGACATCTTCTACATCAACACCTGGATCAATTTTGAACAGGGCGGTGGGGGGCAAGGTCATTTCCAATTTGGCGCCGGCGATCCAAATGAAAACGTAGCTGAGGATTTCCTACCCGGTATCCCCGGCTTTGCCACAAACAATACCGATAACATCGCCGCGGAAGCCACCACATTCGTTGAGTTTCCTGAGGCGAAACTTTATGAAATGGTGGTCAACAGCGACGACGGTTTCCGGGTAACCTTGGCGACCGACGAGACCACTGCAGACGGCACCATTGAGAGCCTGACCTCAGTGGACGCTCTTGAATTGGGAGTACACAGCGGCGGTCGCGGCTCGGCCGATACCTCCTTCTTATTCACGGTCAATGAGCCAGGTGTTTATCCCTTGCGCCTCATTTGGTATGAAGGGGGGGGGGGAGCGAACATCGAGTGGTTCACCGTCAATTCTGACGGTAGCCGCGCTCTGATCAACGGACAACAACCGGGTGCGCTCAAGGCTTACCGCACGCGGAGCGGCACGCCGGGTAACTTTGTTGCGCCTCCCGTTCCTGATCCGGACCTCACCAGCCCGAATGATCCCATTGTTGCTTCCTCCGATAACAGTCCTGGAAATGGGAATGAAAACGTGGACAAAGCCATCGATGGCGATGACCAAACGAAGTACCTGAACTTCGATGCTGGAGTCGACAACGGATCGCTACCGACCGGCCTGACGGTGACTCCTGGCGGCAGCATTATCACAGGCATCAGCTTCACCTCGGCGAACGATGCCCCGGAACGCGATCCGGCGACTTACCAATTGTCCGGTTCCACCGACGGAGGCGCGACATTCACGTTGATCGTTGAAGGGGACGTTCCGGCGTTTGCTGATCGGTTTACTCGGGTTGAGGTAAGCTTCGACAACCAGATAGGCTACATCACTTATCAATTGACGTTCCCCACAACAGTGGGACCGAACCAGAACAGCATGCAGATCGCTGAGATTCAACTTCTCGGCGAATCGGCGGACGTCGCGCCCACGGAACCTCCCGCTGAAGACGCGGGCGTCGCCATCGCCGACAATGGCGACGGCACGGTGACCATCACTTGGGCGGGCAACCTTCAAAGCTCCGACAAGGTCGAAGGTCCCTACGCCGACGTCGCCGGCTCCAGCCCGCTGAGTGTTGACACCGGGAGCGGGGCTCATTTCTACCGTGCCCAGTAACTACTGGTAGGAATTTGCTTATTAAGCATTGAACGAAAAAGAGTCGTTCTGAGGTGCTGAGTCAAGGAATTCAGCCCTCATACGCCTCTCAGAAAATCGAACCCACCTTGGATTGGCATCGAGGCCAACCCAAGGTGGATCTTCCCCCGAACTCAACTCTTTCTGAGACGGCAGCGGTCGGGCCGGATCCTCATCCCATAGGCCACAATTACGGAGACCGGTTTCAATGACATCGGTCTGCCTTGGTTAAAGCCATCAAAAAAATCTCAATGTGGGATGCCTCTACGCTCAGGCACCACTTTTAAGCCGCGTTAACCGCCATAGTGATATGTTGACCCTCCGGAAGCTTTAGGATGGCTGATTGGGCCTGATGCCTCAGTAAATCGACAAGCCGATCCAGAGTGTGTCCGAGGCCATCGCAATATGAAAGGTGATCCGCTACTGGTTTTCAGACATCCCCACAAACGAAGACACTCTGGCCAATCGCTCTACGTCGCTTTTCAGTGCGATTGAGGATTTCTTTAAGCCGGTTGTCGGCGTGCGCTCTTCGATACGACTCCAAGGAGGTATTCAATTCCTCCTCGGTCAGCAGAGACCATATTGAATCCCCGTCTCTCCATGCTGCATTCAGGGGACCCTCAAGATCATAATAATGGTCTCCGTAGAATATCTCAGCGACATCGACGATTTGTCTCACGTCTCCAAATCCGATCTCGTGCAGAAATTGCCGCAGCTGATCAATCGGAATATACTTTTGCGCCAATCTTTCGGCACCGGGCTGAACGAATTCGACATACCAATAGCAATCCCATATTTGCTGTGGACTACAGGTATTGATGATGATGCTTCCTCCTGACCGAAGTGCCCGATAGGCGTTACGGCAGAATTCCCTCAGAACGGGATAGTCGGGTTTAGTATCCAGATGATGAATCACCTGGTTGATCATGATCCTGTCGAGAGTGTCATCCTCAAAAGGAATCTCGGGGAGTTCCGCTCGCCGCAACTCGAAATTTCCGGCCCCGGCCTGGAGAAGTTTCTCCTCTGATCGCTTCAGCATTCCCTGATTCCTGTCCAAACCGATAATGAAATCGACTTTGTCATGAAGCTGGAGCAGGTAGTTACCCGTACCGCATCCGGCATCCAGTACGGTTTGTTGCGACAACGGTTTTTCGCCACGACTCATTTCCGTGATGATAGTATCGACTCCAATGGGAACTCGTGTCTGGTCGTAATTTCGCGAAGTTCGAGTGTAGTTTTCGTAATCAGGCATCAAAGAGATGTTCATACCTTAATCTGGTTTTGTCCACGGTGGAATTGAAGGAATTCAGGAAAACCATCCAATCCAAAAAATTCAAAATTTTCGATTCAGATTTCCCCAGAAGCCTGAACAGCTCATAGCCAAGTAATTATGAATCAGATCAGACATGGGGTGCCCCAGCTAATCTGCACAGAGACCTCGGTTCACAATCATCCCAGAGACCTCGCCGTTGCGGTTCACGCAATGAATCTTACGCGTCTTTGCTTTCCCTGAGGGTGACCCTAGCGGACTGAGGTTGGCTCGCGTCATTTGAGGGACTGTTCCACCGAATTGATGGGGGCAGGGTCTCTCGGTTCGGTCGCTCTGGATTGTCGGGAGGGTCACCACAGATGACTAGAGTAGATGCGGGTTATTTTCGGTCCATTTGTCGTGAATCTGAGGTGGTGGTGGATCGTCGGTTGGTCGGCTGCTCCGCCTGCCACTCGGCAACTCGACGCTCAGCCTCTTCAATTTGTTCGGGAGTCATGGAAACACGTAATTCATCTCCCTTCCTAACGGCCGCCCCGATGCGACATTTTCGGCCCAGTCGGGAGTACTTGCTGATATCATTACCGTTGAAGATTACACCGAATGGATGAAGGGCTTGTTCACACCAGTGCCGGATGGGCACTACGAGTTGCGATTCTTCGCCGAGGATGAAGAGCGTGACTGCGTAGCCGCTTATGCCGTGTTCCGCGGTAGACAAACAGGACCGGGCGGACCCGTCGATCCCACGGGCAAGACCATAGCAGCCGACTACGTCTACGCAATGCAGTTCGAAGATGGTCGCATTCGGCACATGACAAAAATCTGGAACGACACGATCAGTTTCCAACAGTTGGGTTGGGCATAATTCACAGTCTGACGAAAGACATCCAAACTGGCGGATTTCCCTCAGCCATCCCGAAGCTAACCACAGCGGACCATAGGATCGAGCTTCTATTCCGCGACCACCCTGAAGAATTTTTGAAAACTGATGGGTTCGACCCTGTGTGGGCTTGTGGCTGACTCCAGGTTACGCCAATTACCTGTAAGGGTTGCAGTGGACTGCAGGGTGCCCTGAGGCCAAGTCAGAGTGATGCCTTCGTCGGACTTTGAGATGCCGAAGGGAATGTAATAGACGACATCGGTATTCTCGAGGCCAACCAGGTCCAGGTCATCCAGGTTGAGACCGACGGGTACTTTCAATAATTTGGGAGGATTGTATCCGAACTTCAGTTTGGTCAGGCTTGTGAGTCCCTGAGGCAATGTCAAACTCGTGAGAAAAGCAAAACTTAGATTCAACTCAGTCAGGCTGCTGTAACTTTCAAGGAACATTAAATCGGCTAGACGGTTACCGCGGAGATCTAGTTTGACCAAACTGGAGAGTCCCTTCGGCACCGTTAATCGAGTTTCGGAAGAAGATGAAGAGAGTGACAGTTCCGTCAAATTGAAAAGTCCTTCAGGTACTGTCGGCAGTATCTCGTCAAAAGTCGTGAGTTCCAGAGAGGTTAATTTGGGGAGTCCTTCAAGGAACGAAAGATCGGTGAAGCGATTTACCCTGAGGTTCAGATCAGTCAGGTTGATGACGCCTCCAAGTGACGCATAGTCGACCAAACCTAAACGATGCGCGAGGTCCAACGAAGTCAGGTTGGGAACTCCTTCAAGGAAGCTAAAGTCAGTCAGACGTTCAACATGGAGAACCATGTCGGTCAGGCGGGTGAGTCCTTCAACAAAGGAGAAGTCATTCAGGTTACAGCCCGAGAGATTCATTGTGGTCAATCCGGTGAGATCATTAGGTAGAGTCAAATCCCTCAGTTCAGTAAAACTTAGATTCAACTCAGTCAAGCTGGTGAGTCCCTCCGGCAGTGTCAGACTTTTCGACTCATGTGAGGAGAGAGAAAGCGTCGTTAAGCTGGAGCGCCCTTCCAGGAACGAGTAATCTCGCAAGGAATTACCTTGGAGTTCCAGGGTGGTCAAACTGATAAGTCCCTCCGGCAACCTCAGACTCGTCAGCCCATTGTACCGGAGATTCAGTTCAGTCAAAGTGGCGTTTCCTTCCAGAAAGGAGAAGTCACTCAATTGATTGTCTGCAAGATTCAATCTGGTCAAACTTGTGAGCCCCTCAGGCAGGGTCAGATCAGTCAGGTCATTGCTCCAGAGAATTAACTCATCCAAGCTGGTGAGTCCTTCAAGGAATGAGAAATCTGTCAGACGATTGTTCCAGAGATTCAATGTAGTCAAGCTGGTGAGTCCCTCCGGCAGGCGTAGATGCGTCAGCTCATTAAAAGCGAGATTCAACTCAATCAAACTGGTGAGCCCGTCTGGCAGAGTCAGACGCCTGAACTCATTCTCTCGGAGATTAAGTAGGGTCAAGTTTGTGGCCCACTCCAATCCTAGCGTAGTTCCAATGGATCTTCCACTTGCATTCAACTCAGTCAATCCCTCCATGTCCTCCACCGTAATGTCGCCAGTAGGTTTCCCCAAAACCTCCCTGATAGCCTCCTCAAGCCCCTCATCGGGAATATCAACAATTTCTTGAGCCAATCCCAAGTTCCCGCAAAGCAGCAATAAAGCCACAACCGTCAACTCTCGAAGTATTCCTTTGATGATCCGATTAATCATAACAGTTCAACAAGATCTAAGGATTCTGAGTCCATTGGTTACACAAAAAGTTGAGAGCTTACCTAACACCACCCACCGATCCTCAATTGGATCATCATATACGGATCGTCGGCTATGTGTAAAGAACCGTAGGCCAACCCCGAAGCTCAATTCCGTTTTGGGAACAGACATAGGAATGGCGAACTCAGCCGAACAAGGACACGCTATTGCGCAACTCAGTCATTTTTATAGTATTGAGACAACAGGCTGATTCGCGAGATATCAACCTCACCTCATTTTGCCGATCAAGGTCACTGGGGCGAATGGCACTAAGTTAAGGCATTTTGTTCCGTCCTGATTGGTTTTCCATTGTCCGGGATCGACGCCCCCGGCTTCAGGAACAAAATCATGTCCAGGGCCGCGGTGAGGCCGGATCTGACATCGTTCCGGTCATGTCAATTCCAGACCCAATTGCCCGGAAATTCCATCGATCCACATCCTTAACTTAGTGCCATTCCATTCAGTCCCTTAGTTTTCTTGTTCCGTCCTGATTGGTTTTCCATTATACGAGTTAATGTCGCCAAGTGCTTGGTGCAGATGTTCTGCTGGCGGTACAAGGTTAAGCTGCAATGAAATGAATTATTGTCACCGGCTTGACTACAGCACCTTTTTCTCTTTTCACCTACGCTGGCGGGACCCATCATACTCTTTGGCGACCTACTCTTTTCCCAAGAGTAGCCAATCAGTCTTCAGTGATCTGATCAAAGCCACTTTTCAAAAAACAATCGAAAAGACACATTACCCACATCTTTAATCGATGACTTTGCTTCTTGACGATTTCTTAAGGATCGTCACTCTCCTCGTCGATGCTGGACAGGAAGAATAATCGTCAACTGAGTTTCATGAGAATCAAGGCAATATTTCTCATGATCGCTGTTTTCTGCGTAGGAAATGGCAACTCCCTGCCTGCCGCAGAATTTGATCCTTCTTCCTTTCCTGAGTTGGAGCCGGAATCCAAACCCTCGGTTCGTGCTGTCCGAATCGATGTGCCCCTGAAAATTGACGGAAAACTGGACGAACCCGTTTGGTTGGAAGCGCCCCCAGCCGGCCCATTCTACCAATCTGAGTCGGTCAATCTCGGTCATATGATGACAGAGCTCACTTTATTCCGAGTCCTTTATGATGATGAAAACCTCTATATTGGAGTTTGGTGCTATGATTCTCAGCCGGAAGGAATCATTGCCCGGACGATGGAACGGGACAGCACTTCCATCATGTCCGATGACTATCTTTACATGGCCATTGATACTTTCCATGACCAGAGGAATGGTTATATCTTCATCACCAACTCCAACGGGGCTCGTCGCGATGAAATTGTGACCAACAATATTTTTCGCAACAGCAACTGGAATGGAGTCTGGCTCAGTCGAGGTTCGATTGACTCGGAAGGTTGGAAATCGGAAATAGCAATACCTTTAAAAACCCTGAGTTTCGATCCGTCGACTGAAGTTTGGGGGTTCAACATATCACGGACCATTGCCCGTAAGAATGAACGTGGACGATGGACCGGGGGCACACCGTCCATCAAAACCTACCATGTGGCCCAGGCAGGTGATGTGACCGGATTAAGAGAACTCAAACAAGGTATCGGGCTTGAAGTTTCCCCCTATTTCGTCGGTCGTTTTCGAGACAGTGATTCAGGAACTTCCCGGTTGGGAGATTTTGGAGGAGACGTCCGCTACCGCATTACCCCGAACCTGTCATCAACACTCAGCTACAATACCGACTTTGCAGAAACAGAAGTCGATTCCCGTCAATTGAATTTCACCCGGTTTCCACTTTTCTTCCCTGAAAAACGGGCTTTCTTTCTGGAGGACAGCGGGGTTTACGAATTCGGAGGATTGCCTTCCTCCCCCTCCAGACGAACCCAAGGCCTGAGAACTCCAATGGTCCCTTATTTCACCCGACGTATCGGATTGAGCAAGGACGGAGATATTGTGCCGATTTACCTGGCGAGTAAAGTTGCCGGTCGGATAGGCCCCACTTCTTTGGGTTTCACCGATGTGGTTCTGGACGATGACCGGTTCGGTACGAAAAATGTTATTGCCGGGCGTGTAGCCCGGGACATCTGGGACCAGTCGACCGTGGGGCTCCTTTCAACCTTCGGTGATCCGGATTCAGACGACAGCAATCTCCTAATCGGCCCGGATCTGCGTTACCGAACTTCCCGTTTTCTGGGAGACAAAATCCTTGAGGCAAACGCCTACGCGCTGGGCACCCACACGGGAGGGGACGATTCCGAATTTGACACCGCCTATGGCACCAACATCAACTACCCGAATGACCTTATTAATGCCTCGGCACAGATGATCCAAATCGGAAAAGATTTTAATCCTGCGCTCGGGTTTGTCCGTAGAAAGGACATTCGTGCCTACCACAACTCTTTCAGTATCAACCCGCGTCCCGATTCCGTTTCATGGATTCGGCAATACCATATCACCAGTTCCACTGAGCATTTTACGGATCTCAGCAATCGACTTGAAACCGCCGAATATTCGTTCACCCCGATGTGGATCGAAACAGAAAAAGGTGCAGACATTTGGGTGTCCACCAAATACACCTTTGACGGTCCGGACGAAGATTTTGAACTTCTGGGTGAAACAACCATCCCGGAAGGCAACTATTGGTGGGCTACGGGCCGGGTTGGACTGAAATTGGCGCGACAGCAGAAATTGTCAGGAGGTCCCATTTTTGAATTCGGTGAATTCTACGATGGACACCTGCAGAAGTATCAATTGGAAGTCAATTATCTGCCTTCCAAATATTTCAGCGTAGAAGCCGACTATTCATTCAATGACTTTCAACTGCCCAATGATGAATTTGACACTCATCTAGGCTCGACAAGAATTGTCTTCAACTTCACTCCTGAGCTGGTCTGGTCCAATCTGGTTCAGTATGACAGCCTTTCGGAAACGGTCGGTTACAACAGTCGAATCCAATGGGAATACCTTCCCGGATCACGTCTCTTTCTGGTCCTGAATCAGAATTACTTTTCAGAGGATCTCAGCCTGGAACTGACCGAGACCGAAGTCGCTCTCAAAGTCGGCGCTGTTTTTCGGTTTTAACGGTTCCTCTCTTTCAGAGTAATCGAAGGTAATTCAGCCAGGTTTTGCCTCATTTCCTTTTTCCAAAGCTTCCAGTCTTTTTTCAATCTGGTGAAGTTTATGAATAATGTAAATGTGAGTCTTTTTCGCATCAATGCCGACTGGACTGGCGTCACTGGTGATCATTTCAGATATTTTCTCGTAAGATTCCTTATCAATATTCATGGCTTGTTCTGGGAATAATTCTCGAATTTACTTCTGGATGCTAACCGATGCCAAGTCGTCTGTGCCAGATCAAATTCAAGCTGATATTCATCCCCGCTCGAAAGGCCCACCCCTGAATCGATCAGATAGACACCGTATTCGAACGATTGAATCGGTTCTGCTTGAGAAAATCCGTGACTCTGTGCAAGTGGGCTTTTAAGGTTTCTGCCAATGGAGTGAGCCGGGAGCAAGTGAACCCACTTCAAGATCGAACGGGGTTCACGGTTATTCGCCAGAAGGATGAAGATTAATCATTATCTATCTATACCGGACCACGAGATTCAGATGACGGCGATCCGCTCACAAGGCGCCGGAGGCCAGAACGTCAACAAGCTTTCAACCGCTGTCCAATTGCGTTTTGACATTAAAGCTTCTTCCCTCCCGGATCAATACAGGTTACGACTCCTGTGCAAGCGCGACCAACGGATCAGCCGACAGGGTGTTTTCATCATCAAAGCCCAGGAATACCGAACTCAGGATAAAAACCGACAGGCAGCTCTGAATCGTTTCGTGGCTTGGATTCGGGAAAGCGTCAAAATCCAAAAACACCGGAAACCCACTAAACCGAGCCGAACTTACCATATTCGACGAGTCAGCGATAAGAGAAGGCATGCTCAATTGAAAGAACAGAGACGGAAAGTCTACTGATCGACCCTTTTATGATTCCCTCATTCCTAAATGAAAATGATGCTCTAGCCTGGTCATGGAACCGCCACCCCCATGACCATCTTGCCAATTACCTGGTCAAAGGAGTCGAAGACCCCCGCATCAACTGTCAAAGCATTCTGTCCCGCGCATTGATCATCGACACCCTATGGCCCGGAAAATATTCGGCGTGGATCGATGAGGAACTTCGATTTGGAACGGTTCTAACCTGGATACTTAAACAACTGGAAAATGGAAAGAATCGAGAGGACCTTTCAGCCAATGTCATTCAGGAACAATCGCCGGAAATTCCCGAGTTTGTCCTTTCGGCCTATCAAGGTCTGCAGAATCCTGAGTGCATCATCCCGGACTACATCACGGAAGCACTGAGCCCTCGAACCGCCGTCCTTGAAAAAGAACTGCCCACGTCTGCCTTGGATGTGTTCACCACTCTCTGGAGTTGTGAATTACACGATCAAGAAAATAAGGGGTTCCGTCTGCTGGAACCGGCATGCGGCTCAGCAAATGATTATCGATTCTTTCATGCTTTCGGCCTGGCTTCGTTTGTCCAGTACGCTGGATTCGACATCTCTCAGAAAAATGTTGAAAATGCCTCGTCTTTTTCCAGATATTGATTTTAAAGTGCTGAGTTTATTCGACACCGGATTGGAAGACCGTTCATGTGATTTAGTGATGATCCACGACCTGTTTGAACATCTTTCACCGGAAGGAATGGAAAGGGCACTGAAAGAAACCATTCGCGTTTGTGAGAGACAAATCTGGATACACTTTTTCAATCTTTCCGATATTCCCGAACACCATTTTAAGAAGACGGAAAACTACCATTGGAATCAGCTGAGCCTTGATCGAATCCTGGAATTTCTAAAGCCTTATTCATCGGACATTGAGGTCATTTGCATTCCTGAAATGTTGAAAAATAAGTTCGGCTTCGATGACTATCACAATCAGCAGGCGGTCACCCTGATCGTATCAATGGACTAGGGTTTAGACCCTTGGAGTGGTAAGGATCGTTACACTGCCATTCGGTTAAACCTGATTGGGGTATTCCACGAAAATCGGCGACTTCGTAAAACTCGTCGACGAACTTCATACCGCTGACCCGTTTACCCGAAAAGCTCTGATTTTCCGACAGGTTTTGGACTGCGTGCGACGAAGTCGCCGCTTTGGATCGGGAGAGATCTTCGGGAGACCTGAGCAGTAAATCCCACGACCTGATAATTTAATCCTGAAGCTGGGGGCGTCGACCCCGGATCATTGAAATCGACATTCATTTCTTCCATATTCCGGCCTCGGCGCGGCCAGCTTCAGGGATGACGGTATTAAAAAACCTGCGGAACATCTTTAACCGAATGGCTGTGACAGCGAGCCCTGCCTGATGCTACAAACTCATTAAAGGTGCCGGCACCATAAAAGCATGTTGCTCCAACAGGCTGAGCGAGCCGTACCAGGAAAGGTATTGGGTCAGGTAGGCGATCAGCACATAAAAGAAAGCCACTGGAATCATCGCCAAACGACCGAACCATCGAGTGATGAAATGGCGTGGATCTTCACGTCGACAGGCACGACTCATTGCCCAACCTGTCAGTAGACGTGCGGGGTAAATGAACACAACAAACATCAGACTGGGTAGCCAGGCAACCTCTTTCGGGGTTAACTCAATCTTCAGAAGGTAAAGGGGGACGGCAAACAACAGGGTCACCAGTAAAGCGATCAGGAAAGCCAGAGGCGCCTGGGTAAACATCCGTCGGATCTGCCTGATATCAAACAGAGAATCGAATTTTCCAGTTGCCGCAAATTGTGTTTGTAGAAAGGGAAGATACAAGACCACCACCATGAGAACCAGACCTCCGAATAGGGACAGTAAGGCGGCTCCCCCGGGAGGAAGACGAGAGGCAACAATCAAAAGGCCTACAGGTATGGACAACCAAACGATTCCTCCAACAAAACCACGCAAACCCAACCAGAAATAGTGGACGAGTCTCAAACTGAAAAAAAAGTCAACGATGGAATCCATTCCCGGAAGAGGTTTCCCCAGGGAACGCATCCGGCGTAAAAAGGCAATGGGGGCCGGTCTGAGAAAATGCCGCAGCTTACCACCTCGAAAACACGACCAGATCACATGCCACACAGTAAAGATGGTGAGTGAAATCAAAGCGACTCTCCAACGCCCGGCAACCACACTTCCGGAAGCAACGATTTCAGCATCTTTCCATAAACCAGAAACAAAACGCACAGGCCAGAAAACCAGCCAGATTCCCAAGACGATGCTGCCCATGACCGAGGCTTTCCGGATTCCCGGGAACCCGTCCCGCAGACGCCCGGTAATCGCCACCTTGCCAGAGGCCTGAAGCAGATATCCAAGACTCAGGAAATTCAGAATAGGAATAACGGCAAGAAACGCCAATCCCACAAGGATGACCAGAAACCCGAATATCCAGTCCAGCATTGAGATCAGATCCTTCCCTATCCGTTTCAGCGCCGTAACCACGGGATTCTGACATTCAATCGGTTCTGTTTCACCTACAAGCTCGTTCATTGTAATTCTCCGGTGCCTGTAGTAGTATACCAGACTAATGGGAGCGACGTTTTAAAAATATTTTTCTGGAAGAGTTTCGCAAATGATTCAACGTTCAAGTCTCAACCCAATATCCCGGGAGGATGTGCGTCTTGACGGTGCGATTAAGGGTTGGAGATACCGGGGCGGGTCTGGTTCCCAATACTTGGAAACTGGAATATCCACATTCTCCTCAACAGCCTGGCTTATCAGTAACAGGATACAGGTCAAACCGCCAAGCCGGCTCACTCCATGAAAACAGCACTGCGTTACCTATGTGTTCTGGGAATTCTATCGACGGCGGTCGCCTTCATATACAACACTCAATTGAAACCGAGATCCTTTCTTCAGCCGACATCGTTTTCACCGAATCAGTTCGATGCCCCTGTGTTCAGAACAGTGATTCAACAGATCGACCAAGCTTTTCATAAAGAATGGACCGCCGCCGAGTTGACTCCGATTCCTCGAGCCCCGGATCTGATTATTGCCAGAAGATTGTCACTCGCCCTGACCGGCACGATTCCCTCCATGGAGGAGATTCGAGCCTTGGAAGCTCAACCCGAAAAGGATCGGATTCAATGGTGGCTGGCCCACCTACTCGAAGATCAACGATCTAGCGATTATCTGGCAGAACGCTTGGCTCGAATCTACGTCGGTGTCGAGAAGGGTCCCTTCCTGGTTTATCGACGACGCCGGATGGTGGACTGGTTAAGTAACGAACTGCATCGTAACCGTCCTTATGATGAATTGGTCCGAAATTTGATTTCCGCCGAAGGAATCTGGACGAGTCGTCCAGAAGTAAATTTCGTAACGGTGACCATCGACCAGAATAACGATGAAGAAGGGCCCGATGAAATAAAGCTGGCCGCAAGAGTGACTCGGGCATTTCTAGGAGTGAGGATTGACTGTGTGCAATGTCATGACGACATGTTCGGTGATCGTTGGAAACAGAAAGATTTCCATCAATTGGCAGCCTACTTTTCCGATGCCGGAATGTCGTTGACGGGAGTGAGGGATAAACCGACCCCCTATGAATACCGTTACAAGGGTAAACTAAAACCGGAAACCGTCCCTCCTATCGTCCCATTTCAACCTGAACTCCTACCGAATACCGGCTCGCTTCGTCAGCGCCTTTCCATGTGGGTGACTCATCCGGAAAACAAAGCCTTCGCCAGGACAACCGTCAATCGGATCTGGGCATTGTTGTTCAATAAAGCCCTGATTGAACCCATCGATGATATCCCTCTGGAGGGTCCCTACCCTCCCGGTATGGAAATCCTGAGTGATTTACTTATCCGAGAAAAATATGATCTTCAGCAACTCATCAGAACAATTGCAGCAACGCAAGTCTTTCAGCGTGATAGTCGAGCACCACTGGATTCCCCGACACTGACAGATCTCCATGAATCCAGCATGGCCTCCTTTCCCTTGACTCGACTTCGTCCGGAACAGGTCGCCGGAAGTATCATCCAGGCAACCTCCTTGCGGACTATCAATGCGGATTCGCACGTCATCAAGAGGATCACCCGTTTTTTCTCACTCGATGAATTCATCAAACGATATGGTGACATTGGACAAGACGAATTTGCGTCTACGGGCGGAACCATTCCCCAAAGATTGGTGCTGATGAACGGCGAACTGGTTCACGAACGCACCAAGGACAATATCTTCGTGAACGCTTCCTCACGTATTCGTATCGTATCGCCGGATGACGCAACCGCCATCGACACAGCTTACCTGACGGCACTGACACGACATCCTTCGTCTGAAGAAAAGGATTATTTTCTGAATCGACTGAAAGACAAAAAAGGAGAGTCCGCATCCAATGAAATGCAGGATCTCTTCTGGGCCATGATCAATTCAACCGAGTTTTCATGGAACCACTGATTGCCATGAAAACGAACGACTCAAAATGTTGTGGTTCATCGGATCATTTATCCCGACGAAACCTATTGAAAATTGCCGGAACCGCCAGCATGGCATGGCTGACCCCGCTGGCCACGTTGCTCGCAGCACAGGCAGAAAAAAAGCATCAACCCGCCCGATCGGTCATCATGCTCTGGCTCGGAGGAGGCCCCAGCCAATTGGAAACGTTCGATCCTCATCCAGGAACTCATATCGCGGCAGGAACCGGTTCCCGGAAAACATCGGTTCCCGGAATTGAACTCGCCACCGGATTGGAACAAACTGCCGAAGTCATGGGGGATGTTTCTCTGATACGATCCATGGTCAGCAAGGAAGGGGATCACGAACGGGCAACGTACAACATGAAGACCGGTTATCGGCCCAGTCCAACAGTGGTTCACCCCTCCCTGGGGGCTATTGTCTGCCATCAATTGAGAGATGAGAATGTTGAAATCCCCCGACATATCTCCATTCTATCCGATCAGTGGCGACCACGCGGAGGATACCTCGGCGCCCAATACGATTCTTTCCAGATCAACGACCCAAAGGACCGCATCCCCGATGTTACACCTCAGGTTTCAACAGAACGAATGGATCGACGAATGGAAGCCCTGTCTATCTTGGAAAAGTCGTTCCATCAGGGTAGGCCTGCCAATCTGGATGAAGAAAGAACCCTTCATCAGGCTATGATGCGGAAAGCCGAAAAAATGATGTCTTCGGAGCAACTGAAGGTATTCGATATCAGTCAGGCAACTGAAGCCGAAAAGGCAGCTTATGGAAACACGGCATTCGGCAGGGGATGTCTCGCAGCCGTCCGCCTGATCGAAGTGGGTGTCCGGTGTGTAGAGATCACACTCGGAGGTTGGGACAGTCATGTCAACAATCACGAAGTCCAGGCAGGTAAAACCAAAATCCTTGATCCGGCCTTCGCCGCCCTTATTAATGATCTCAAACAGCGAAATCTGCTGAAACATACCGTCGTTCTCTGTGGAGGTGAATTCGGCCGCACTCCGGAAATCAATCCATTGGGCGGACGGGACCATTGGCCTCACGGCTTCAGCATTGCCGTTGCCGGAGGCGGCTTTCAAGGCGGGCAGGTCATTGGTCAAACCGATCCTTCCGGCGAAAAAAAGGAACCCTCCGACCCGATCCGGGTAGAAGATATCCACTCAACGGTTCAGCAACTCCTCGGCATCGATCCGGAACATGAAATTGAAACACCGGTTGGTCGCCCCATCGTCCTCAGCGAGGGCAAGATCATCAGAAGTTTGCTTTAGGAAAGTCTACCAGAGATCGGCACTTGGTTTAGTAGGGGAATCTATGAAGATTCCTTCCGGCACATAAAGCACTTTCCAAATACTCGATAAATCAACCTTTGAAAAAAACCCTATCGAAATCTCATAGAATTCACTATCGTTTCCCTAGTCGCCGGGAAAAATCATGAAATTCAATGCTTCTTCATTCACGATAGTGATCACCCTCGGATTCATCGCCGCGGGATGCTCTGAAAAGAATACTTTTGTGGAGCCTCCGCCTCCTGAAGTTACCGTATCCAAGCCGGAAATCCGGGACATCACCGTATTCCAAGGGTATTCTGGACGCCTATTGGCGAAAGAAACCATTGAGATCCGGGCAAGAGCGAATGGGTATCTGAGATCGGTGGATTTCAAAGACGGCCAGAGAGTTCAACAGGGCGATCAGCTTTTTGTGATTGAACCCGAACCCTTCCAGGCAAAACTGGCATCTGCTGAAGCCAAGATCGCGGAGACGAAAGCCAATGAAGAGATTGCTCAGGCAGACTTTGATCGACGGAGTAAAGCCTTTGAAACCCGGGCCGTAGCGGAACTGGACGTACTGGAATCCAAGGCAAACCTTCAAGCTGCCAAGGCGGGAGTCCTTGCCGCCAAGGCTTCTCTGAAACAGGCTGTCCTGGATCTTTCCTATACCACCAATACCGCCCCGGCAATGGGCAGACTCGGTCGCAAACTCGTCAGTGTAGGAAACTTGGTTGGAGGTCCACAACCCACCCTATTGACCACCTTGATCGTAGAAGACCCCATTCATGTCTATTTCTCAGTGCCGGAGCGGGTACTCATTCCCTTCCTTGGAAAAGCGATTCACCTGAAAACCAATCAATTCGAGCCCCCACCGGTCAAACTGGAATTGGCCGATGGAACCATTTACGAGAAACCGGGTAGGTGGGATTTCATGGACAATCAGGTCGATTCCAAAACCGGCACCATTTCCATGAGAGCTGTTTTTCCAAATGAAAACGGACAACTTCTATCAGGGCTCTATGGTAAAATCCTTATTCCACGGACCGTCACTAATGCCGTCCTGGTAGCGGACCTTTCAATCCAGAGGGACCTCGGGGGCACTTTCGTCATGGTGGTGGACTCTGATAATAAGGTGGATGGCCGCTACGTGGAAATCGGGACGAAAGTGGATGATCAACGGATCATCACCGAAGGCCTGACGGGAGATGAGCGAGTCATCATCAGAGGAATCCAACGTGCCCGACCAGGAATTAAGGTGACGCCCGTTTCAAGCAGTGAGTCCCCCGGTTCACCGAAGAAGAACACTTCTCCAAAACTTTAGACCTCGATAGTATGTTCACTCATTTCTTCATCCGACGGCCCATTTTTGCAGGTGTCATCTCGCTGGTGATCCTTCTGATCGGTGGCTTTGCGATGTTCACCCTGCCGATCGATCGCTATCCCGACATCGCCCCTCCAACCATAACGGTGTCGGCGAATTACCCCGGTGCCGATTCCCGCACCGTGGCAGAAACCGTCGCCGCTCCCATCGAGCAGGAGGTCAATGGGGTTGAAAACATGATCTACATGGAAAGCGTGAGCGCCAACGACGGATCCATGACGCTGACCGTGACCTTTGAAACGGGAACGGACCTGGACATGGCAAACGTCCTGGTCCAGAACCGGGTGACGGCCGCTGAGTCCAAACTCCCCGAAGAAGTCCGGCGTATGGGGATTAAGGTGGAGAAAAAAATGACCAGCGCCAACTTGTTTATGGCCATCAGCAGTCCCGACGACAGTCGTGACGATTTTTTTCTATCAAACTACCTGAACCTGTCCATCAAGGACGAAATTGCCCGAGTCAATGGAGTCGGAAAAGTACAGACATTCGGAGTGGGAGAATTTTCGATCCGTGTGTGGCTGGACCCGGATAAACTCCGTTCGGCCCAGTTAACCGCGGAGGAGGTAGTGACCGCGATTCGAGAACAGAATCAACAGGTGGCAGCGGGGCAAATCGGTGAACCTCCCGTTCCCGCAGGGCAAGCTTATCAGTTCGTGGTCAATGTCAAAGGGCGGCTGACCGACGAGGAAGAATTCGGGAATATCGTCATCCGCACTGGCGAAGACGGCGGTATGCTCCGGGTTGGCGATGTGGCTGAAGTCGAACTCGGATCAGACACCTATGCCTTCACGGCAAGATTCAACGGCAAGCCATGTGCTGCCTTGGCGGTTTACCAGATTCCCGGAGCGAATGCTCTGGCAGTAGCTGACGGGGCGAAAAAGAAGATGGAGGAATTGTCCCAAAGCTTTCCGACAGGTGTAGAATACGCGGTCGCCTATGACAATACCTTGGTCATTCGTGCCTCGCTGGAGGAAATGGTAGTTACCCTTTTCATCACACTCATTCTGGTGATCCTTACGGTCTACCTGTTTCTGCAGAATTTCCGAGCCACCCTGATTCCCACCGTGACCATTCCCGTCGCCTTGATCGGAACGTTTTCGGTCTTGGCAGCTTTAGGCTTCTCACTCAACCAGTTTACGCTTTTAGGATTGATACTAGTAATCGGTATCGTGGTGGACGATGCCATCGTCGTAGTGGAAAACTGTTCGACCCACTTGGATAAAAGCACCAAGGACCCGAAAGAAGCCGCCCGACTGGCCATGAACGAAGTGACCGGACCGGTGATCGCGACCACGTTGGTTCTTCTGGCCGTCTTCGTACCGACCGCCTTCATGGGAGGCATCACAGGTATTCTGTTTCAGCAATTCGCCGTCACCATCTCCGTCGCGACTGTCTTCAGTTCGATCAACGCCCTGACCCTAAGTCCCGCATTGTGCGGTGTGCTGCTCCGTCCGACGGATAAAACAAAACAACCCTCCCCCCTGTTCACTGTCTTCAACAAGTTGATGGAGAAAAGCACGGGAGGCCTGGGTACAGTCGTCAGTCTGGCACTGCGCCGAACGGTGATTGGAATGCTGCTCTTCCTCGGTTTAGTGGCGGCCGCCGGCTATGGATTCATGCAACTGCCCGGAGCCTTCGTGCCACAGGAGGATGAAGGTTACTGCCTGCTTTCTGTGCAACTTCCGGACGCTGCCTCACAGGAAAGGACTAAAGCATTTTTTAAAGAAGTTGAAACCGTCGTGGAGAAAACTCCCGGAATCAAAAACAACCTGGTCATTACGGGATATTCACTCTTGGATGGAGCCGTAGTTCCGAATGCGGGTTTCTGCTATATCGTATTTGAGGAATGGGGCGACCGCAGTCCGGAAGAACATCAATCCTTCATCCTTAGAAACCTGAACAGGCAATTGCGTCGCCTTCAGGACGGGATTGCCTTTGCCTTCGCTCCACCATCCTTGCCGGGAGTGGGATTGGCCGGTGGATTTTCATTCCAACTTCAGGACAAAGGAGGGGGCGGCCTGGATCAACTTCAGAAGATAAGTCAGGAATTTATTGTCGATGGCAATGCCCAATCCGGATTGAAGGGAATGAGCACCACCTTCAGCGCAAGAACCCCTCAACTGCTGGTCGATATCGACCGGGATCAAGTCCTGGCCAAAAACATTTCGATGGCGAGTGTCTTCAATACACTTCAGTATTACCTGGGATCGGTCTACATAAACGATGTCACTCTTTTCAATCGAGTCTTCAAGGTCAAAGCCCAGGCACACCCGAAATTCCGCGGTGAATCGAAACATCTCGGACAATTTGAATTGAAGAACCGCACTGGCGACATGGTACCATTGGGATCGTTTATTGAGGTTAAGGAAATCCTGGGACCTCAAACGGTCAAACGATACAATCTCTACCCTGCCGCTAAAATAATGGGGCAACCGGAAGGAAGCACCAGTTCCGGACAGGCCATGGACATTATCGAAGACGCGGCGACCAAAAAACTGCCCGCTTCCATGGGCATCGAATGGACGGAACTTTCCTATCAGGAAAGAGCGGCCAGCGGATCGACCACTATCATTTTCCTGATTGCGGTAGTGTTGGTCTACCTGGTTCTGGCAGCCCAGTATGAAAGCTGGAGCATTCCGATTTCAGTCTGCCTCGCCGTACCCACCGCCTTGCTCGGTGCCGTAATCTCCCTGATCCTACGCGGGTATGCCAATGATGTCTATGCTCAGGTCGGAATCGTTCTGCTGATCGGATTGTCAACCAAGAGCGCCATCCTGATTGTGGAATTCGCCAAAGCACAACGTGATGATGGGCTCAGTACTTTTGAGGCGGCTTTGAGTGCGGCGAAACTGCGGTTCCGCGCGGTTCTCATGACGGCACTATCATTCATCCTGGGAGTCATCCCCCTGTTGATCGCATCAGGGGCCGGAGCTGAAAGCCGCAAGATCATCGGAACCACCGTTTTCGGAGGAATGCTGGTGGCAACCGTCGTCAGCCTCGTCGCCGTTCCAATGTTGTATTATGCCATTCAGGGAATGGTGGAAAAAGTGTTCGGATCAAAGACCCCAAAGTCTTAGTCTTAGGTAGGCCGTGCTGTCTCAGCGCGCCGCTGTTTGAATGCCGCTGTGTTGAAGCACCCTCAGCGCATCGCTGTGTTGGAGCTTAATTGTCTTACAGAAGATAAGGTGATCGACGCGCTGGGACAGCACGCCCTACCCTCTTCCTAATTTTCTCAATTTGTTTCCCAACTGAAGAAGCAATGACAATAGACAAGGAATGAAGAACAAAGTGGTGATCGTGGAAAAAAGCAGCCCGAATAATACAATAGTACCCAGTCCCCGATACAATTCAGATCCGGCTCCCGGCAAATAAACCAATGGAGACAGACCACAGATGGTTGTGATCGTCGACATCATGATCGGACGCATCCGGGTTCGGATTGTTTCCAGGACGGCTTTTGAAATCTCCATCCCTTTGTCCCGAATATTCCGAACCGTTTGATCCACTATAAGGATGGGATTGTTGACGACCGTTCCGATCAAAATCAAAAACCCGAGCATGGTGATCATGTCCAAAGGCTGATTGACCTGGGAGACACCCAACCAACCGAAAAGCACATGAGTATGATTAAGCAGCCAAAGGCCGACAACTCCTCCACTGATACCCAGCGGAACAGATAACATGATGATAAAGGGGTATCCCCAATGAGAAAAAATGGCGACCATCAAGAGAAACGCAATCAGGATCGCCAAAACAAAGTTTCCGCTCAATGCCTGTCGAGTCGTCTTCAGACGATCCACGGCACCGGCAATCTGAATGTTGACACCGGCCGGAAATTCGCCTTCCTCACGCATGGCCTGGATCAGATCCGTCTTCACGATTTCAACCGCGGATTCCAAGGGAATCGTCTTTGGAGGCACTATGGTGAGGGTGACTGTACGACGGGCATCAACCCGTCGAATCATGTCAGTATGCACTGTTCGTTTGACAGTAGCAAGGGCACTCAGGGGGAGAACCTCCTGATTGCGTGAGTAAATCAGTAAGTTATCCAAATCCTGAGGACTATTAATTTTACCTTCTGTGCTGTACAGAAACATATCAATCTTGTCATCGGACAAGAAGAATTCATCCAGGTAAGCTCCGTCTGAAAAAGCAGAAACCAAAAATCCCAATTCACCGGCATCGATACCGAATTCACGGGCTCGTTCCCAATCGGGTCGAATTTCCAGTAGAGGTTGCCCCAGCTTCAATCCAGGCTGACTCCGAACCTGCGCATCGTCAAACAACTCATTAGCACGACGGAATGCTTTCAGACCAACCTCATAGATAGGAGCCAGATCCTCTCCATAAATATCCAAGTCAATGCTCCGTGTTCCTCCGGAGTTTCCGGAAAAAATGGAGCCTCTGGAAGAAAATGAATTCATGCCGGGTATTTCTCCGAACTTGTCCTTGATCACCTCAATCAAATCGTCTATGTGATTCGGATCCTTGGTCGCAATCACCGTCCAGAGGGAGGTAGGTCGAGCAAATATCAGCATGGAATAAAGCGCGGGCGCCTCCGTTTCTCCCCGATCCCATTTGGTCGGATCGTCATCAACAAACGGGACGAAAAACTCGTTCATTCTATGAGCGATTTTCTCCATTTCATGGATATTGTAACCCGGCGGTGGAGACATCACGGTGAATACTTTGGCTTCCTCCCCCTCCGGAAGGTATTCCGCTTCGGGAGTCATCCAGATGATGATACAGAATGTTACGGAGAGAACCACGGCTAGCATCCCCAACATTCTTGAAACACTCGCCAACAACCATGAAATGAAACCGATTACGATATTCTGAAAACCCATCGCCCCCCGAGCAAGGAAGTCCAATCCATATTCTGAAGACTTACGCCGCTGTTTCCCGGATTGATAATCGAACCACCTTGATGCCGCACAGGGAATAACCGCAATCGCCACCAACATTGACATTAGAATCGAAGAGGAAATCGCTACGGCAATTTCGGAATACAACTGCCCTGCTTCCTCCTTGATAAAGATAATCGGAAGGAAAACAAAGACCGTCGTCAACGTTGAGGCAAACACGGCCGTCCAAACTTCACTCACACCTGAAAGGGCCGCATCGAAAGGCTTTTTCCCCATTCGAAGATGTCGATAGATGTTTTCCATCACGACAATGGAGTTGTCCAGTGTCATACCAATGGCAAACGCAACGCCAGCCAGAGAAATGACGTTAATGGTCCGCCCGGTGATCAAAAGCCCTAGGAAAGAGGCAATGGTGCAGATGGGAATTCCAATGCAACCGATGCAGGTCGCCCGAAATGATCTCAGGAATAAGAAAAGGACCAACGCTGCCAAAGAACTCCCGATCAAAAGATTCTTCCTCACTAATGACACGGCTGACACGACATATTTCACATCATCGCTCGCCAAAAGAATTCGCAGACCCTGCTCCTTAAGAATACCTTCGTTCAACTCTTTCACCGCCTCGCTGACATGATCCATGACTTCGATGACATTTGACCCGATCTGACGCTTGACACTGATCGAGATGGAAGGAGCCCCATTAAAGGTCGCTATACGATCCGGTTCGGAATGATCCAGCTCTGCATAACCGACATCACGGAGATAAACCAATGAACCCTCACGTTCCGCAAGCACAGTATCCGTGATTTCTTCGACCGTCTGATACCGACCAACGGTTCTCAACATGTAACGACGTTTACCACTTTCAATGTCTCCGCCCGTCACATCGACATTACGCCGTCGAAGCGCATTCCTCAGCTCAAGGATCCCTATCTGTCGTTCTGCCAGTTTCATCGGGTCCACAAACACTTTCACCTGCCGATCCGCCCCTCCGCTGACATAGACTTCCGAAACTCCAGGCGATCTCTCAATCGCCGTACGGACATAATCTTCCACAAAATCCCGCATCATGATGAGGTTCACCTTCTTCGGATTACCGGGAATTGTCTGGACACTGTAATAGAGAAAGGAGGCCTCGGATGCGGAAGCAGCATAGATGCGGGGTTCATCGACATTCTCCGGATAAGAAGGGACCTGAGACAGCGCGTTGTTGACTTTGATCAAAACCTTCTGAACATCCGTTCCGGGAAGAAATTCCAGATCGATCCGGGCATAATTCATTCCCGCTTCAGAAGTCATCCGATCGAGGCTGGGAATGGATCGAAGATGTTTTTCCTGTTCGATGAGGATCTCATTTTCCACATCTTGAGGAGTTGCCCCGGGCCATGTGGTGTAAATCCGAATCGAGGTAACATCCATATTCGGAATCATCTGGATGGGCACCCGAAAGATAGCAGCCACACCGATCAGACAGATGATCAGGACCACAACGGTTAATTTGACTCCGTGCTGGATGGCGAATCGAAACATGATGTTTACAGGTCCAAGCTCTCCATAATCCGCACCTGACTATCATCTTCCAGAATCTCGTTGCCTCTCACAATCAGCCAATCCTTTTCAGAAACTTCACCACTCAGGATTTCAATTTTGTCACGAAACAGTTTACCCGTTTGAACTGGGGTCTTCCGAATCCCGGCAAGAGCGTTTCGACGATTCTTTATGACCACCACCCATTCATTGCCATCGGGATCCATGGCCACTGCATCTCGTGGAACTAAAAGTGAGTCTGAATTCGGTTCGAGCAATTTCAACATCACCCGGGCAGACATGCCTGGAGCAATCCGGTGTTTAGAGTTCTCAATATCAATCCGCATGGGAAAGGTCCGGGTCCCTCGTTTTCCTAATGGAATGCGTGACTGGATAGCACCCTGGAAATTTTCACCTGAAATCGAATCGAATTGAATGTGGACATCCGTCAGTGAATTTATTCGATTATAATAGACCTGGGGCACGGGAAACTCAACCCGGACGGTATCGATCTCAACCAGAACAAACACCTCACTCCCGGACCGAACCCATTGCCCTATTTCAGTAATTTTTTCGACAATCACCCCGTTGAACGGCGCTCGAATCCGGTGGCGCTTCAATAATTCCTCCATCCTCGAGTATCCGGCTTTGAGACGATTCAATTCAGCCTTCTGGATTTGAACGTCCGCTTGCAAAGCGGCCAATTCGGTATCAGCAATTACGTGTTGCCGTGAAAGCTCCACCGCGTTCAAATGCTTTCGTTCTGCTTCATTCAGTGAAGCCTCGGCCCGGACCACGGCAGATCGGGATTCAAGAAGGCTCAATTCCGTCAAGGTTGAATCGATGAGGCAAAGCACTTCTCCGGTTTTCACATAATCCCCTTCCTCAACCATGATCTTCTGAACCAGCCCATCCACTTCTGACGAAAGTCGGGCAAAGCGTCGCGCCAGAACATTGCCCAAGAGTCGGACTTCCTGATAAACCGCAGAACGTGTCACCGGAGCAATGGAAACTGGAATGATCTTCTCTTCCTGTGCCTCCTCACCACAGACCGAAGGAAGAGTCATCCATGCCAGTCCAATAACCGCACACCCCACTAAGAGGGATTGTTGTCTCCAACGAATATACATATCAAATAATCACCCTAATGAACGATCCGAGAAAGCCAAGTGTAAGATGAAGTGATTCCACTCATCTCGGATGTTTTGATTGAATAGACCGCTACCATTCATTTTAAAATCGCACATCAGTAGTAGTCAGCACTCTAACAACCCGTTGAAAAACGATGACGGTCGCCGCTGAGATCTATTTTGGCTCTGATCAAGGAACGAGGAAGGAGCATTTAGTATTCCATTTTTCCCGCCACCTTTGACGTCCTTCCCAGGCAAAATACATATAAGCTTTTCATTCTCATGAGTCCCTTGTATTTCAGATGGCCAATTCCTGCCACTCCTTCCTTCGATTTTCCATCTTCAGAATCATACATCGGAAGGATGTAACAGAATTTGTAAAAATTCTCCATCTTCGGAATTCTTACGAATTCCGCTACTTTGGAAAATACAAGTGACGGCCTTGTCGGGCGGCTTGAATCGCATCCTTTGTATCTTCTGCCGCGCCCGGATCTCCCTGCGCTCTCATCCAGGCATCCAGTTCCTGACTGAGTCGATTCTTGACGGTCATCATTTCTGAATTGCCAATCAGATTCAACATTTCATAAGGGTCATCAACGGTGCGGTAGAGTTCCTCGGGCGGACGGTGAGTATATCGCTTGACCAGATCATAGGTATGCGAATTTTCCCAGGAGGACCAAACCCAGGAAGCCCAGTATGGATTGTTGAGGCTTCCGTTCCCATTAGTTCCCATCAGGTGCTTTTCAATGTAGATTTCATCGGGGCGCAGATTTCGAATATATCGAAACTGACCATCACTTACCGTGCGGATCGGATAGGCCGGACCTTCCGGTATGTTGTTATGAATCCCATAGACGTATTTCCGGTGAGTGTTTTTCTCGCCAAGAAGGACCGGCAGAAAACTGTTTCCGTCAAAAGTATGCCTGGAGGATTCACTTTCGGCGGCATCAAGGAAAGTCGGCAGCACATCTGCATATTGAACCAGGGCATCCGTACGGTTTCCTGCCGCCACTTTGCCAGGCCAGCGCGCAATCATTGCCGTATGAAGACCCGTATCCCAATTCGTCCATTTACAACCCGGAAATTGGGCACCCTGTTCGGAAGAAAACAAAACCAGAGTATCCTCGGAATGTCCGGATTTTCTCAAGGCTTCAAGGATGTCTCCAACCTGTCCGTCCATATAAGTAATCTCCGCAAGATAGCGCGAAAAAGCATCACGAGTAAGAGGGGTATCCGCGATATTAGGCGGGAGTTTTATCTTCTTTGGGGGATACTTCGAAGCATCCCCCATCACCCAGGGCACATGCGGTTCCACCAAAGCCACTACGAGACAGAATGGATCATCCGAATCCCCTTTCATGAACTCCTGAATAGACTGCGTGGTATGAAACCGAGTGGGATTCCGAACACAGTTCGGATCAAAGCCACCCACCTTGACAAAGGGAAACGCCCCGGCCGGTTTCACATGAACCTTTCCCGCCAAACCGACACGGTAACCGAGCGGCTCAAGATGCTGCGGCATGCTGGTAGCCGTCGGTCGACAGGCAGAATGGTTCCAGGCACATCCGTTGCGCAGCGGATACTGACCGGTATACAATTCCGCCCGACAGGGCTGGCACATCGCTTCACTCAAATACGCCCGGTTGAAGACCAACCCTTCCGATGCCAGTCGATCAAGATTCGGAGTAAGCGCATTCTGTCCCCCGTAGACCGGCAAATCTCTGTAAGTGCAGTCATCCGCCATGATGATCAGGAAATTGGGGCGCCCTGCGGCTTGCGACCATTGGGTCTGCCCCAGGAACATTAGAACACCAGCCGTAAAAAGAATCAGGACTCGAACAGAATCGGTGAATCCCATAGGCAATCTAAAACGAGATCCCAGGAATTCGCAGGAATCCGATTTCAAAGTGGTATCGGTTTTTTTCTTCATGATGTATTCCCGTTTAAGTGAGAAAAAATGAATCAGGCATAACCGCACTGAAACACTTCTGGATTTGAGTCAAAACACTATCTTATTCCGCGAATAGCTGCAATCCTGGGTTTTGAATGGGCTCTACACTGGTTTAAAGGGAAACCATGGTCAGAGAAAGCGTATTTGCAACTGCGTCGTCAATTCCTTCGCGACCGAAAGCACATCTTGACAATGCATACATCTGATGATACGGCGTATCAAATACGCTCTGTAAGAATATCATAGATATGAACCCTCAAGATCGGAATCGTTGTGGTAGATTTCCCGAAAGGAATCCGAGAACCGCTTCACTGAGTCGGTCTGTATTCATAGGGTATCGTTTCACCCACCTTTGAAGTTTTAGAATTGATTTGGTATTCAAAGCCCCCTTCAACTCTCGTTTCAACTGGATGATCTTCTTGCCGTGATCCCGGGAAAACTGCCGGTATTCATTCAGGTTCATCCAATCCGCACGACGGGTATAGGATGACCATTCACGGATGGAACCGTGATTCAGCCCTTTCACCCAAATGTGATCTCCATGGGGGAATTCTTTAATGAAATCATTTCCTCCAACGCTCTGGTTTCCCAGAACATTGTTCTGACTCTGAAAGAATACAAATTGGATGGATTGATGCACATCCATGGTAAACACTTTCAACACTTGGTTTTTCCCGACCTTCGGATCAAAAATCGCGCAGCGGACCTTTCGGGTTTGAAAAAAATGGGGATCTTGATCCAGCAAATAATGCAGAGAGAACATCAGGTTATTGGTTCCCTGGCTGTGAGCCAGCATAGCGATCGACTCTTCAGGATTGCCTTTCATTGCGTTTCGAACCGCATCGCCATTCACTGACGCATACTGCTCCGATTCCTCATTGAGCGTATCGCTTCCATCCCCGGCAAACCAAAAGTCAATGTCGGCCAGAAGACCGCTCCAATTCACATAACTCTGAAAATGTCCAATCCCCGGATTCGAATTGTATGCCGGACGCTGACCTGCGGGCATGGCCCCGCAGACAGCTTTCCCGAATTTCACGAAATCCGAACCATCATTCGTATCAATTAACGAAGGAGCAATACCGCTGAATGTAAATAATCTCATTGTTATCCCTACCTCATGGTTTAAGCGATTTCATCTGTTTCCATAATTTCTCGAATTCCCGGGAAAAGGCCGCAACGGTTTTGGGTTCATCGGTCACGACGATATTTTCAAAATTCGCCTCGGCGGCGCTGCGGGTCCAGTTGTAACTTCCGTTGACCAAAGTGTTCCGATCGATGACGGCGAATTTGTGATGCATGTGATCCGGGGTGTCATCGGATTTCACCGGAATTCCCAATCGAACCAATTCTAGAACGTCGGATCCCAGGTCCAGAGCCTTGTGATTATCGGTAATGATCCGCACCGGAACACCCCGCCGACGGCAAGCCAGTATAGAGTTTCGGATTCGGTTGTCGGTTAAGGTGAAAACGCAGATATCCACCGAACTCCGGGCCTTGTTTAAAAGAGATTTCAAAGCATTAAGACAGGCATTTCCAGGACTGAAAAACACCATGGAGGTCGCCTCCGAGGATTTGGGCATGGGCAATGCCTTTAAAGCCGTATCCAGCCAGTCCATCGTCTGATGCACTGAACGAGTTGCATGACGTCCTTTGGCCAAAGCAAACAGGCGGTTCCGGACCAGACTGATCTTCCGAGTGTCCCATGGAATCCCCTGAATTGCCCGAGTGATCGCCTTTTTTTCTCCCCTCGAAAAATTCCCGTCTTTCAGGGTAGTTTCGAAATGAGCCATCAAATATTTAATCGTGTTCATGGCGGACCTTCCCAGACTTGACTTTGGCCGGATTTCTTTGTCGGGATGGTGAGCAACAGTAACTGAAATCCCATGGGAAAGGCAATGGCCTGATATCATAAATACGGAGGGCAGGTTTTCATGTGAGCGATCCGTCGAGACCTATAGAGTTCATGGTGTTCAACAAAGATTCGATTGTTTCTGTTTCTTGGGCCCATAGACATATCCATCTCGGGCGAATATACTTATGTGGCATCGCACGGTAGCGGATTACTTTTGATCTATATCTCGGAACCGACAACTGCTCGTTTTCGAAGAGTTTACCCTCCCCTCGGGAACTTGGGCAAAGAGCCCTCGATTCAAGAGATTCCAACGCGTTGAGTCGGAATTGTTGAAATACGCATGCATTCCTTTGAATGTCCCGATCAGGGTTAACCCAATGGCGGTGACGCTCGCCCCATCAATTGAATACGGTGAGGGCAATTCTTGCACTTATTGGCGATTCTTTCTAGAAAGGGTCTATGAGTATCGAGGCAATCATCCAATCCGGAACTCGCTCTCTGTTAAGTTTGGCGCCGGCTGTCTCCGGTTTGGAGCAGTATCAGGAAGCCACTGAGGATGTAGAGACCGCCTGCGCAAGGGGATACTTCCGACCTGAGGAGGAAGAGCGTATCCAGCTGTGGTTTGCCTATTACCTCACGGCACGCAACGGTCTCCTTGAAACGGTATTTGAATTGCGACCTATTGCTTTCGGAAAAGATTCACAGACACCCCCTGATGAAGAAGATCAGTATCGGGCGTTTGTCATTGGCTACACAGCGGCCTGCCTCCTGGTGCGTGCTGGACGATTCCTAGTGGAACGAATCGCTAAAAACCCGATCACCATACAAAAACTGAATGAGCCGGCTCGGAAGTACCGTATACCATCCAATCAATTCACCTCGATCTTCAGGTCATTGACGAGCCCACTGAACGCTTGGTTTTTGAATGATGCCATGGCCTTTGCCCAGTGCAATCGGAAACACATCGAATCATTAAAACGGGAGCCGAGGTTTTCCGAAGTCCTGGAATACCTGTATAAGTCGGAACCTTTTCTGAGAATCAACATTCAAAAATATTTCACTTCCCGATTTCTCTTCCGGCTCCATTCATGGCGTCGCCGCCGGAATTCCGCGCTCCAGAAAGCCTTGTTCAACCTCCTCGAAGCTTCCGGACGATTGATCTCCGAACTGAGGTTGGACAAGGACTCCCATGACGTTTCGGATGTCTACTCCGAATTGTCGAACCTGCTTCAACCCGGTGATGTGTTGGTCACACGACATAAGTTGGCTATGACCAATCTCTTTCTACCCGGCTTCTGGCCCCATGCGGCACTTTACATCGGCACCGAAAAGGAAAAACAAAAACTGTGCATTCAAATGGATGCAGAACGGACGGGGCGATGGAAACACCCAATCCGGACGTTGGAGGCACTAAAGGATGGCGTTCTTTTTCGGCCCTTGGAAAAAACTCTTTCGGTCGATGCGGTTGCCTTGATACGGCCTCGTCTGAAGCCAGCACAGATTGCACAAGCCCTATCGAGGGCCGTGTCCCATGAAGGCAAACTTTACAACTTTGATTTTAATTTCTTCAATTCGGAACGCCTTGTCTGCACCGAAGTTGTTTACCGTGCCTATGACGGGATCGGCCCGATGAACTTTCAATTGGTGTCTCGAAATGGAAGGCTTTCCGTCAGTGCTGAAGACCTTCTGGATATGGCGCTGGATCATCAGGGATTTGAAGCGTTGGCGGTCTTCGGTACAGAGACATCCAAAAAGAAACTCCATACCGGACCCGACGTATCCCGGATCATTGAAGAAAGCTACCGAAGTAGGTAGGCAACATCAGAGTCTCTTCAAATCCCGAAATCAAACTCGTCAATATTATCTTTGGTGAAGCGGATTGGGTCAGAGAGAATCACGGTTTTGGAATCCTCTTTACTGAACCGGATTGGCCCATACCCGGGGATCGCCGTACCTTCCTTTAATTCCTTACCAGACAACACGGCATGGGCAACTCGAACCGTCAAATCTCCCAAGGCCGAAGGATCCCACAGAAAAAACGATTTAAGGATATTCTGGTTCAGGTAAGGTCGCATTTTAGAAGGGGTCGAGCACCCGGTCAGCGCAATGCTTCCTGACTTTCCGGTTGTTTTCAGGGCTTCCGCAGCACCGGGAACCGAATTTGAATCGAAGGCAATGATTCCTTTCAGATTGGGATGGGCATTTAATAAAGTTTCTACTTTCTGACGGGCATAGTTTTCATCTTCCTTGGTCAGCACAGTATCCACCAGGATCATCTCAGGATATTTTGCCAATGCACGTGCTTCGGCGTAACGCCTCCACGCGTTCAGGTTGGCGGCATCCAAACTGGCAATGGCGATGGCCCACTCCCCTTTCCCGTTCATCTGCCCGGCAATTTCATCCATCAACATCTCCCCAAGCTCGCTTTCCTCCACCTGTGAGATCATGAGATCACGGCCACTTTCGACGGCATCACTGTCCCAGGTAAACACCTTTATCCCGGCAGCCTGGGCTTTCTCAACAAAACGCCGAATCGTTTTAGGTTGATTGGGAGCAATACAAATCGCATCGACTCCCTGTCTGATCCAAGTATCCATGAACTTATTCTGCTCGGAACCGCTGGGTTCGGAGGGACCGTCATAGATTAATCGAATCCCGAGATCTGAAGCCGCTTCAGCTGCCCCGCGGTTACAGGCATCGAAGTAATCGATATTGATCAGTTTAGGAAGCATGGCGATGACCTGTTGAGAATCACCAGCACCGTCTTCAGACCCTTGATTAGAGAGTGGACCGGATTCCTGTTTCACTCCACAGGAGGTTCCTGAAAGCAGGATGGCAATCCAGAGAAAAAAATGACCGAGTTGAAGCAATTTGAGCTTTTTCATATCGAAATTAAACCTCCCTGAATCCTGAATTCAAAAGAGATCGGATTTCCGGTCTCCTGAGGCCTTTAGGAGTTCTTGAGAGTTCAGATGAAGTATGCCGGCAAGGCGTTCGTGTCAAGTCACGGATCGAAATTGTCGATTCCGATTTCGGTTTTAGTTTTACGAACTCTTGGCATTCTTCTTGGGAAAGGGTAGATGTGTATTCATCCAGACTCCTCCGATGAGAATGATTCCGATTAACACATATTGAAGATAGCTGAGTTTGAACGGCAGGTTTTCCTCCCCCCAACCAGCAGCTCCTCTTAGGCCTTCATCCAGGACCGCGATGATGAACACTCCGAAAAAAGTTCCCGATAAGGAACTGTAACCTCCCTGCACCCGAGTACCACCGAGGATCACCGCAGCAATGACCTGCAGTTCCATTCCTGTCAGGGAACTCCCGCTGACAGAACTGTTCCGAGCGGTAAAACAAACCGCACTCAGAAAGGCCATAAACCCGGAAAATACATACACTTGGATGAGTCGTCGGTCCACCGGAATGCCCGCATACCGGGCTGCGATTGGATTGCCTCCAATCATCAATAGTTCCCTTTTTTTCCGCGAATAATGATACCCGGCCCCGAGCCCAAGGTAAACCAAACTGATCAGCAACAATGCACCGGGAAATCGACCGAACCATTCGTAACCGGGAACATCAAAAAAAGGAGACTTTTCCAGATCTCCCATGACGGTAAAGCATAACCCTCTAAAAAGAATCATCGTCCCGAGAGTGGCAATGATAGGAGGGACATCCAGAACCGCGATGAGGGATCCATTGGTCAATCCCAAGACGAGAGCGACAAGCAACCCCAACGGAACCGCTTTCCACCAAAAGGAAACATCTCCATCAAAAGAAGACATAACGCAGGATATCAGGGCTATCATCGAGGCAATGGACAAATCGATTCCGGCTGTAGCCAGGATCAGGGTCATTCCGAACGCTGCTAACAGCACTGGGGCAGACTGAGTCAGGAGATCTGCGGAATAACTCTGAAAGTATCTCAGGAAATCCTCCGGACTCTTGAATGTGTAATCCCCGATCCATGTGAAGAAAATGATTTCTGAAATGAGAATAGCTGGGAGAATGAATTGTTTCATGCCAACTCCTCCATTCGTTTTCGGCGTTTGTGAAGCCGGCAATCGATACCAATGATACCGATGATGATGCAACCGGTGACCACGTCCTGGAAGTAGGCACTGATACCGGCATAGACCAGCATCTCTCTTACAAAATAAAGAAAAAATGCTCCCAATAGCGTTCCGATGAAACTGCCTTCACCTCCGAAAATATTAGTGCCTCCAACCACCACGGCACCGATGACTCCAATGCAAAACCACGTGCCATACGGGAAGGCTCAATCGTCTGAAGCCGGGTCACATAAACCAAAGCCGCAGCGGACAGAAAACAACCACTGACGAAAAAAGCCTTTTGTAGAATTGCTCCCGGGTTGAGTCCAAGAATTTGGCAGGCTTCTTCAGAACTACCCAAAGCCAGAAAGTGTCTTATCGTCCGGGAATACCATTCTAAAACCAAAGCGGTCAATGTGCCGAAGAGCAGTATAAACCCGGCCAGTTTTTTTCCTGGCCACTGATAGGATTCGTTTGTGATGGAAATGAAACCACTGAAATTCTCCATTCCGATATCCGCCAGAATCAATGCAATGCCACGGTAAAAGGTCAACCCACCCAAAGTGACGATAATCGCAGGAATGGCGAGTCGATGAATCAACCACCCATTGAATGAACACAAGACACAGGTGGTGATCAGACAACCGACAAAAGCAACGATGGGTCCTGATTCCTGGGCTGAAAGAACTCCGAAAACAGTACCAGCCACCACGATGATCGAGCCGATTGAAAGATCGATGGCACCGGTATAGATAATGACAGTGAGCGCAAAACCAGCGAGGACGGTAGGTGCAACATTAGGCCCCGCACGCAGAACCACTTCACGGAAGGAGCCTCCTTCCTGAATCATCATATAAATCAGAATTAATAGAATCGCATTCCCAATCAAAAGGAAGCCTATTCTCTGAAGTAGAAATCGAGAGTATCGCCCCGCAAGTCTGGACTTTAAATTCACAGTCCAAGGTGAGGTCATTTGATTTCAGTGGAGGGTGTCAGCAGATCCGAAGCGGCCAGGATCACGTTATCTTCGGTCATCCGGTCACCCTTCAATTCAGTCGTGATACGACCCTGACACATGACTAGGATGCGGTCACTCATACCCAGCAATTCCTGAAGATCACTGGTGATAAGCAGAATGCCTTTTCCGTCGGCAGCCAATTGATCCATCAGGGAATGAATCTCCATCTTCGCCGCAATATCCACGCCCCGCGTGGGCTCATCCAAAATGATCAAATCCGGCTTACGCTCCAGCCACCGGGCAAGAATGGATTTCTGTTGATTGCCTCCACTCAGGGTGCCGACTGACTGATCGAATCCAGTTGCCCGAATTCGGTAACGCTCCATGCAATGTTCCGTTTTCTTTTGCTCGAATGAGGGAGGAATGAATCCAAACCGCGCGGCAAGATCCGAGAAACCGATGCAGATCGAATTGAACAGAGTATGATCCAACACCAAACTTTGCTTTTTCCGCTCTTCAGGCACGTACACCATTTTCCGTTGAAGTCGATCGCATGCGTTCGATTTCGAATTCAGAATTGTCTCACGGAGTTTTATGGCACCACTGTCCACTGGATAAAGACCATAGAGGGCGCGTGCCAATTCCGATCTACCCGCGCCGACCAATCCACCCAAGCCGACCATCTCGCCGGCATTGACCTGAAAAGATATATCCTGAAAAAGACCGTCACGACCCAATCCCTCTACTCGAAGAAGTTCGGTGCCCTGAAAAGACTCACGAGTTCTGGGAAACACCTGATTCAAAGGACGCCCGACCATATCTCGAATCATTCTTGGAATGGAAGCTTCCTCAACTGGATACAGGCCCACTTGTTCTCCATCGCGCAGAACGCAAATCCGATCCACAAAGGACAAAACCTCCTCCAGTCGATGAGAAACATAAATCATAGAAACACCTTGTTTCTTCAACTGGGCCAGACGATCAAACAATCGCTTAATTTCGGGTTCACTCAAACTGGCCGTCGGTTCATCAAGGATCAGGAGTTTAGCGTTCAACGACAAAGCACGAGCGATGGAAAGTTCCTGCTTTTCAGCCGCACTGAGTTCTCGACATAATTGTTGAGTATCCAGATTAAGTCCAAACTCCTGCAATCTTAAACAAGCCTGCCCGTGCAGTTTCGTCCAGTCGACTCCTCCCCATTTTAGCCGAGGCCAGGCCTCTGCCAACATCATGTTTTCGGCAACGGTCAGTGAACCACAGTAAGCCAACTCCTGATGAATGGCAGCAATCCCCAATCGGAGGCCCTGGGCCGGATTGGAGACCGTGATCTGAGATCCGCAATAGCGAATCTCACCCGAATCAGACGAATGGATACCACTCAGGATCTTGATGAGTGTGGATTTTCCAGCACCGTTTTCACCGATCAATCCCAGAACCTCTCCAGTCCCCAACGAAAAGGAAACATCCTTGAGTGCCGACACCCCGGAAAAGGATTTAGAGATACCGCACAGTTCGAGAACGGGATCCGTATCCTGACGGGGGGAGAACTCCGAATGCATAGCGGGATGGTACAGAACTCCTCCGGATTGGTCGAGATATCATTAACCTAAAGGCGGTGAGATTCGCCTTCCCAAGATATGATTCAATGATTTCCGCGTCCTTTCGGATAATTCACGGGCTAAAGAAACCATAACATTCAACCGTCGGTGCTACGGGATTGTGAGCGGCGCCACTGTTGTAGATATTCCAGAACGTAATTCCTTTCACGGATCAGATCGGAACTCAGGGAATCCTGACTATCTTCCAGAAGACGACGAGCATAATAACGGACAAAATCGGAAGGTCCGGCTTCTTCGCGTCCCACCTTGAAATTTGATTTCATGTCTTCCATCAACATGGCCTTGCCGGTGATCCAGGTTCCCCCTGCCTTGGCAAAGGCAATCTCGACAAACCGCCTGGCAATGGATTCAATAAATTGGGTTCGATCCTGAAAATGACCAAGGGCCTGACGGACAATTACAGTCTCTTCAGGGTGGTCCGTGTCATCAAACTTACTGAGAAAACCGGACACTAGATTGCGGGCGAGTTGAATCAGCAGGACTTTCCGGTCCGGGAGGTCCAAGGTCAGCGAATTCAGGTCGACCTTTTCCTCCGTGTGATCGGGTAATGAATCAAATTGCCCTTTCAACAAGTGATAGGCCTGATTGATCTCCTTCATCTTTTCCTGAACATTTTCTCGCAATTCCGGATTCGAGGCAAAACGATCGGGGTGCCAGATCCGAACGAGATCACGGTATTGCTGTCTGATGAGCACTGGTGAGGCACCCGGCTTGAGGCCCAACATGCCGAGAAGTTTTATTAGCAGCTTTAGATTCATGGACTCACTCTGGAACTGGGGTGGTTGTTATTGGATGGGCTCAGCTGATGTATATTCACAATTCATTGGGAGGGCAGACACCTTGCATCATTTACCGGAACTTCCGGATTTTGAGGATCTTTTGACGGCCTGTTCGCGCAGATTAAACGCTTTCCTGGGATGTTTCCAGATGCGACCGGCTTCATTGGCGATAACCAGAAACTCCCGGTCATAACAGATGGCTTCGCATTGACCGAAAAGTCCGGCAATCTTCTGCGAGGATTCTTTGAGCAGGTCGGTTTCCCCGTCGACCTTGAAAAAGGAAACACCGGTATAGGTCAAAACGGCCAGCTCTTTCGATTCTGCATTGTAACAGGCATCAGTTACTGAACCCTTGATTGGCATCCGCCCTACTTTACGGGCGATTGGCAGGCGTCCGGGTATTAATTCATCCAAGCAGTAAATCACAGAGCTTGAAGCAAACAGGTTCTTTTTGGCGATCAGATACAGGCGATCTTCCATAAGGAACACCGCCTCACAATTTACTGACCGGCCTTGGGGGTATTGAAAATCAATCCGCACGGCCTTGCCGGAGGTTGCCTCCAAGTTCGGCTCTTTCATAAGGTAGATCTGGTAACGATCCCTTTTCAGATCATTGTCCCCCACATCGGCAATGAGGAGGTTTTCTTCATCTACTCGCTGCATGGCCTCCCAATCCTTGTTTTTAGAATCGGCGATGACAACAGAACCGAGAACCTGACCTGTTTCATCGAATTTGAAAATACGATTGGAATGGCCGGAATCATTATGTGCCCAATATTGGTTCGGTGTTTGGGTCGGAACGATTCCGGACAATTCAGTCAAATCACTGTCGACGATCAACCCGGTCGGCAGTTGAAAGGATTTTCCACCCTGCAAAGTGATACACCCGGGGCTCATCAGCAGTATTGAAACGAATCCAACAATTCGGAAGAAACCTGCAGAAGAATTCCGATCTTTCTGGATAACTGTATTTGATGGAGTGTTAATTCCTGTAGAACTCATCAATCGTTTTCAATTTCTTCAATCCCGGATTCAAAGGGAATATTCAACTCAGAACTCTGGTCCATGTCATTCAAAATCATCTCGACAGGTGTCAGATATGTTTTGCGGTTATTGCAGGACTTGCAACAAGGAACCACATTGCCCTTCCGGCTTTTTCCATCCCGGGAAAGTGGAATGACATGATCCATTGTCAATTCTTCAGGACGAAATGACTGTTTGCAATAGTGACAGACACCTTTGGCTATTTCGTTTCGCCACCATTGGGTCTTTCTTAACCGTCTGGCCTTTTCTTTCTCTTTGGACATAAATCAACCCGGTTCAGGGGCAAATTCCACCAACAGGAATAAGCTGTCCCTGCCTGACCTGCAAGGCTTCGTTGAAACATGGACGACCCGACAGGTCACTCGACGGGCGTTATCGGGCGATTCTGCGACGCCCTGAGACAGTATTCCCACCCATTTCAAGATTCATTAGACATGTCCTACTTGATCCATGGTGCGATTAAAAGTGCGGGGAATAATTTGCTGTAGCGTCGGCTGTCCTCAGCCGAAAATACCGCTGGTTTCACTGGAAATGCGCTGAGGACAGCGCACGCTACAGTTCAAGGCGTTAACCTGTTCTCTCCCCGCACTTTTAATCACCCCCCTTGATCCACAATCATCAAAAATTTGATTGTTTCTGCTCGAGGATTCCTTAACCTCCCCCTTCACACCAACCACATCATGAGCAACTATGATTCTTCTGATCCTTCGGACAACTCCTCAGTGACATCCGGAATCGAATCCCCACCCCAGAGGCTCTCGGGAATCTTGAAACGATTGGGTCCCGGTTTAATAGTCGCCGGCTCGATCGTTGGATCAGGGGAATTGATTGCCACGACAAAAACCGGTGCGGAAGCCGGTTTCAGCCTTTTGTGGCTGATCCTCATCGGGTGTTTCATCAAGGTATTCACGCAAATCGAATTCGGCCGATTTACCATCGCTACGGGACAAACAACGCTGGCAGGGCTGAATCAGGTTCCGGGTCCCCGATTCCGAGTCAACTGGATCGTCTGGGGATGGCTTTTCATGACAATTCTGGTCCTGGCGCAACAAGGCGGTATCGCCGGGGGTGTCGGTCAGGCTCTATCCATCAGCTTTCCATTGACGGAAAACGGTCGACAATTCAATGAGGTTCAGGATTCCCGAGTAAAACTCAAGGTGAATCAGGCGTTGCTTCAACGATATCAGCAGGAGTCAGGTGAGAATCCTTCCACTTCACAAACGAAACAGATCCACCATATTCAAAGTGAAATCACTCTTTTGGAGAAAAAACTCAGCACGTTCAGCACCTCTCCCAAATCCAATGACGACATCATCTGGGCGGCGATCATCATCCTGTTTACAACCGGTCTGCTCTGGGTTGGCAAATACGGTTTTATCCAGACATTCGCGACGGTAATGGTCGCGTCGTTTACGGCCGTCACCCTTTTTACGGTTATTCGTCTGCAGAGACAGCCCGACTGGTCAATTAACTGGAGCCAATTATGGGAAGGCCTGCGTTTCAGTCTTCCCGAACCTTCTGCCGACAACCCTTCAGCACGCCCACTACAGACTGCCCTGGCAACTTTCGGCATCATCGGGGTCGGGGCTGCTGAGTTGATCATGTATCCTTATTGGTGTCTGGAAAAAGGTTATGCCCGGTTTACCGGCCCCAAGGAACCATCCGACTCATGGATGGGACGCGCCCGGGGGTGGATGCGGGTCATGCGAATCGATGCCTGGTGTTCCATGGCCATCTATACCTTTGCCACCGTCGCCTTCTTTTTTCTGGGTGCAACCGTTTTGTTCCGCACCTCATTAAACCCCGAAGGAGCCGACCTGATTCGAACCCTGGCGGAAATGTACGTCCCGGTATTCGGCCCCAAAGCTCATTCCATGTTTTTATTCGGAGCGGTTGCCGTCCTCTATTCCACGTTGTTCGTGGCCTTGGCTTCAACCGCATTAGTGGCTTCGGACGCCGTCAGGGTGTTCGGATTCCGAGATGACTCCGAAGCCTCTAAAAAAACTTGGTACAGTCGGTTTTGCCTCGCCTTTCCACTGATTGCCTTGTCGATGCTGCTCATGGTTCCGAAGTCACCGGAAAAGCTGGTACTGGCCAGCGGAGTTGCCCAGGCATTGATGCTGCCTGCACTGGGATGTGGCGCCTTGTTCTTCCGGTATAAAAAATGCGATCCGGAATTGCGTCCCGGACGACTGTGGGACCTATTTCTCTGGTTATCTGCTTTAGGATTTCTAGTAGCAGGCGCCTGGCTGGCATGGTTCAAACTATTCTCCTGAAACCCATCCTACTCATGAAGAATTCACTGTCTTTCCTTTTGCTATGGAGTGTTCTATGGCCGCAGATAAGCCAGTTACGCGCGGAAAAACCTCTCCCTTCCACCGCATCCGCAAAAGATGGCACGGCGATTCCCTTGTTCAACGGCAAAGATTTATCCGGATTCTATACTTGGCTGAGAGATACCCAATATGAAGATCCGAGAGAAGTATTCTCTGTTGTCGACGGCGTGATTCGAATCTCTGGTGACGGATTCGGTTATCTGGCAACTGAGGGTGAATACAGTGATTACCATTTGTCATTCGAATTCAAATGGGGTTCAAGGAACTGGCGCGGCCGGGAGAACAAAGCCCGTGATTCCGGTGTTTTTCTTCACGCCACCGGATCAGACGGAAACAGTGTCGATGGAAATGGAGCCTTCATGGCTGCCCTCGAATGCCAGATCATGGAAGGATGTTTAGGAGATATTCTATTGATAAGAGGACTCGAGAAAAACGGGACCCGAATTCACCCAGGCATCTCCTTTCAAGCAGATGCAAAACCGGATGAAGCAGGTCAGTTTTTCTGGAATCCCGAAGGAAAGCAACGGACCTTGAAAAAGTGGGGACGTCTAAACTGGATTGAAAAGTCCAGGCGTTGGAAAGATATCCCAGGATTTAAAAGTGAGACGGGGGCAAATAAACCGATACAGGAATGGGTTCGGGTTGAGTGTAATTGCGTTGCTAACAACCTTATCATTCGGATCAATGGAAAAGTGGTTAATCAGGCAAACCGGGTCTTTCCTGATCGAGGTAAGATTCTGTTTCAATGCGAGGGTTCGGAAATCTTTTATCGACGAATTGAATTGAAAACTAGCGGTAAAAACAAAATAATCCCAGAAAACAGGATACTTCTGCAATAGTTTGGAACGTCGACTGCTATAGCTATTATACTGCTCGGCTTCAAGTTTTCGGAAAATCCCCGAAGTTGAAATTGACGGACT
>DUCD01000031.1:0-17758 GCA_012959985.1 Verrucomicrobiales bacterium
AAGGATTCTTGAAGAATTATTCGAAATCCAGTCGGCTTTCCCCCTTCGTTTCAACATAATTAAATCGTTTCAGAGATTTTCCAATTTCCGGATTGCTCGCCACCATGACCTTCACTCGCTCCGCATCGTATTGAAGAGGGTCGGCGGAAGCGATCAGGTTGTAGCCGTTACTGTAAGCCTTGAATGCCAGCCAATAAGGGAAGACATTGGCAATGGTCCTTAGTTGAAGCCCGCGATCTTCTCCGAAAGGATGAAGCACAACAACCCCGTTCGGATTCAACCTATTTTTGATGATTTCCAGAAAATCCGCATGATAAAGAGATCCCGATCCGGGAGTGTGAGGATCGGTAATATTGATAATGATCAGATCATAATTCAGATCCGAGGCAACCAGGTAATGTCGTCCGTCATCCTGAATCACCCGCACAGTGGCCTTTTTATGGTAATCCCGGTTGTGGAGACTGAAAAGATCGGCGGCCTCAATCATACCGGGAAGGATTTCCACGGCATCAATCCTCTTCAATTGCGGATAAAGACTCAATTCACCGGCTGTAATTCCATACCCACTTCCCAATACCGCTGCATTCACCGCACCGGGATTATAGAGCATTCCAAGGTGAGCCTGCATGCCCTGGACTCGGCGGGTGTTCTTCGAACCATAGTAAAAGACCAATTCGGTTCTGTTATTGGTTACTCTTTTCAGTCCCGATCTGGGTTCAGGCAATTGGGCAACCTGAAATATTCCATATTCATCCTCGAGCCGATGTACTAATTTGTCTCCGTCCTTCAACAGGATCAACTGGGAAGGCAAGGCCATCAGTCCCATCAGGATGACCAGCATACCTGCTCCGATGCCGTACAATGCCTGGGGCTTCCTGCTCTTCAAGTAGGAATAGACGAAAAAAACATCCGCGGCGGCGACCAGCAGGCAAATCAGGAGCAGCATACTGCGGTAGACCCCGAAGATTTTCAGAAGAAAAAAACCGGTTGCCAAAGACCCGAACACTGAGCCGACCGCATTCAGGACATAAAACCGACCGGTCGAAGCGGCAATATCCTGATCGGAACGTTTGGACAAAACCAGACAGACAGGAAAAAGGACACCCAAGGTGATCAGGGAAGGCCCCAACACCACAAAGGTTTCGAGAAATCGGTAAACTAACAATCCTTTTCCCATACCAGGAAACCCCGTTTCCCATTGTTCCTGATGAAAAATAAGTTGATGGGACCCCCAACTGGAAAGCAATAATCCCAAAGCTGAGGCAAGCACCAGAAACCCCATTGAGTCAGCCAGTTGATCTCGATATTTCCGGATGAGGTAAGAACTCACCATCGATCCAATCGCCAACAAGCACAAGACCGATGAAAGGAGAATCGAAAAGGCAAAAATCCGGTTTCCGATGAAATACTGAGCGAGTCTGGACCATAGAATCTCCACCGAGTAAACGGCAAAGCCACTGATGAAAACCGCGAGAACGAGAAACCATTCAGGTTGGGTTACCGTGGCAACGCTCGGTTCTTTCGTCATTACTTTTTTCTGTGCAGCTTTGTTCGATCGATCGAGATTCAGCTTGAGTCCAAGCACCAGAACACCCGCGATCACATTCAAGGTTCCAGCTGCGAAATGAGACTGAATAATGCCCAGTTTCGGAATGGTATAAAAACCACACAGCAAGGCACCGAAAGCCGCTCCCAACACGTTGAAGGAATAGATGCGACCGACCACCGCCGCATCGTCCACCAACTTACGGGCCAAATGCAGGAGGATCGGCAGGGTTCCTCCCATCAGACCGGCGGGAACCAAAATCAGGAGGACAACCAACCCCACGGTCTGCATAATGAACAGAAAACCCTTTCCACCTCCTCCGACAATCCAGGTATTTCTGAATTGAAATAAAACGATGCCCACCAGAATGGCAGAAACGGCAATTCCGAATTCCACCAGTCCATAAAGACGAACCGGATCAGCTGATTTTCGGGTCCAGCGACCATAAACGGCCGCCCCGATGGCCAACCCGACAATGAATCCAGCGAATACCGCGGCGTTGGCCTGAACGGTCGATCCGAATATCAGCGAAAAGGATCGAGCCCAGAGCGTCTCGTAAATCAACGCCGCAGAACCGGAACAGAATGCGGAAAGTCCAAGAATCCATATCGGTTTCACAATGCCCCTCCCCCCTTACTTTTCCTTTCCGGTGTTGGTGACGCTGACGGATGATTCCCCATACTCAGAATCAAAATCGCCAGAAATCCCGGCATCAATAAAAGAAACGATTTCCCCAAAAGTGTAAACCCGACGAAGAACGAAATGATCCCCACCAGAAATCCATTGTTCTCATGGAGAAACAATGAATCGGACTGCTTGAATCGCTGGATAAACAGAGTAAAGAAACGTCCCGCCCACAAGCCTGCAATAACGACACACAGCGCAGAGAGCACGATCGTCAACCGGGAAAAAGGATTCGCCGCCACGATGCCATAGGAAACATAGTAAGCAGCCGTACTGACCAGGACCCCACTCTTCAGTCCCAGACGATCTGTCCACAATCCGATCAGCGAGCCGCAGAACCATGACAGGACAACCATCATGTATGTCAGGTAAGTCGATGAAACATGCACCTGCAAATTGAGCAGAAAGCCGAACTGAACTACGGCCAGATGCAGTCCGATCAGAAAAGCCAGGAGGATCGTTTCAATCTTCATAGAAATACCGGTCCATGAATCGCTCCAGTCCACGTTTCAGAACCAAATCCATAGTATCCAATGTCAGAGGAATCGCCTTGGTAAGAAAGGAACGTGTCTGATCGGGTGAAATGATTTTCAGGTTCGGATCGTTAGCAATGCTCAGTTTCCTGACTTGCGATCGACTGAAGGGCAAGTCATCAGAGGCGTAGGCAAAACTGCGATCTGCCTTCGGACTGTCGACCACCATGACTTCCTTGAAGACCTCCGCCAGCGATGCTACGACCCGAGACGGAGTCCGATTGTTTTTTTTCAGAGGACCACTCAGTTGAACCGAAATCACTCCATCATCGGTTAACCGATCATGCGCGAGTTGGTAGAACTCAGAAGTATGAAGGGCCGCTTCCTGAATAGTCAAAGGAGAGGGGATATCCATAATGATCAAGTCGAACCGCGTTTCAGTCGTTTTCAGAAAATGCTTTCCGTCATCGACGATCAGTTTCCATCGGTCCAGTTTTGCAAGACTTGCTGGATCGGTGAAATACTCAAGCCCTGCAGCAATAACGCCAGAGTCCAACTCAACAGAAACCACGTTTCCGGAATAGGGATAGACTTTTGATATTGAGCTCAAGGTGCCGTTGCCGATCACCAAGGTGTTTGCCGGCTTTGTCAACTGCACTGGAACGGAAGCAATGAAATAGTTCAGATCTTCCAGATCACTGGAATTCAGGTTCATGAGTCCATCCAGATAGAGATATAATTCTCCTTTCGAGCTTTCGACCACTTCGACTTTCTGGTAGGGCGAATTGACCGAATAGAGAACCTTGGCATTTTTTTTCCCGTGTTTCTCGGAATACACCAGAGAGGCGGTATGAATGTCGATGCGGCTGAGATTCATAATCAGAGGCATCATCAGGAGAAAATAGGCGCCGGTGAGAATCAGGTTACGCAGAACCAAGTGAAGCAACCAGCCAAGGAACAGCCAGTAAATTGGCAACAGAAACACCACCGGCTTATTCATGCTCATACCAACAAAGGCGAAACCCGTTACAAACCCCAAAAGTTCACTGGAATAATTGAGCCGAAGCTTCTCAACCGGACTCATTGAATCGTCCCCCAAACTGATCAACCGCGGAAGAAAGGCTGCAAAAATAGAGCTGAAAATCAAAGAATAGATCCAGAGAAACGCCATATAAAAAGCACCCCCAAGATCCTGAGCGCTGATCCATACCGCCGCATATCGATAGGAAAAAGGAAATGTCAGATGAAACAATGCGGAAACGGCAAACAGGATTTTGAAGGCTCGTTCATCCAGTTTCAGAGAAAGAAAATATCCGATCGAAAGTCCGAGGAAAAAGGAAGAAGTGACCAGCACAATAACGACTTCTTCTCCATACAGAATCGAGACGAAATCCCGAATCATAATAAACTGAGAAATACTCAGCGAGATACCAACAAGGAAAGGTACCAGGGAAAAATATCGCGCCACCTTGCTTGAAAAATTATTGACCGAAAACCCCATGTATCAAAACCGGTGACCTCGCATTAGTGCCAAATTGCTTTACGGATGATAACCCCGTATTCCCTCAAGTCAAAGTTGAAAGTCCGTCCGTAAAAATCGAAATCAGAAATCGAAATCAGAACATCACCCCTCTAACCGTGAAGAAAATCCACCATTCTTTTAACGGCTACTGCTCGATGGCTGATGCGCTGCTTCACTTCGGATCCCAACTCGGCCAAGCTCTGCGTGAAACCTTCGGGTAGGAACAAAGGGTCATAGCCGAAGCCGTGATCCCCCTTTGTATGAAAAGCGATTTGACCTTCGCAGGCTCCCATAAATAATGGGGGATCTGTATCGGATGAGATCTCGAAACGGGTAATGTCGATCATAGCAATCACACATCGAAATCGTGCCTGGCGTCGATTTAAAGGAATACCACTCAAAGCCTGAAGAAGCTTTCGATTATTGGCTTGATCACTCGCATTGGATTCACCTGAAATGGATGCGTAACGGGCAGAATGAACTCCTGGGGCTCCACCTAGAGCATCCACCTCAAGCCCTGAATCATCAGCAACAACAAATAACCGTTGTCCTCGACCGATGTGCTTCCATACCTCCTGGAGGCCTGAAGAACTGCATAGACATGAGGCAATGGCGCGGGCTTTGAGCACAGCGTTCCCGTCAAAGGTAAGTGCCGTCTCTTCCACTTCAGGAACAGGAGGCAACTCAGCCAAACCAAAACAACGGATACCGGTGCCGGCCAACTGTTGAATTTCTTCCAACTTATGAGAATTCCTGGTTGCAATCAGTAAATCGATCATCAGACTTTTTCAGGTCGCATGGACATTAATTCAATTTCTCATATAAACGAGCATACAGATGGCTCGACGCTTCGGATCCGACTTCAGCCCCGTTCCTCCCGCAATGTTATTGTGGGCTCTGATGAACGAGGGATCAAAATCAAGGTAACGGCGCCGCCCGTGGACTCTGCAGCCAATAAGGCGCTTATAAAATTACTGGCAAACATTTTCAATCTTGGAAAAAGTCGGGTCCAGATTCTCAAAGGGGAAACTTCAAGATCCAAGACTATCTTGATTATGGGATTAACCCCAAAGGCTGTTCTCAAAGTGTTGGAGGGGCATTCTCAATGCGGTGAGTCGCCAGACTCCTGATCACTCCAGGTAGTCCAATGAAGAATCCTAATCTTTCCTACTTGGTTTATCACCGGCATCCTTCTGATCCAAAGCGGCGACTTCGTCGCACGCAGTTCACAACCTACCGGAATACCAGAGCTCTTCGGTTACTTCCTCAGCAACCCGAGCACGACGTTGGCGTAGCTTTTTAAACAGATTTCCAGGCAGGCCAGTCGTCAAGAAGACTCAAGGTCCCTTCATCATTGATGATTCCGGCGAGTTTCTCCAACCAGGCAACATCGTCATGCCGATCGGATCGAGCTTTCTTCAGGGAAGGCATCAGAATTAAACCGGGGCGTCGAATGCCGGCTTTCAGGTGTTTCTTAAGATGGACCAACGCCTGAGTTCGCCCAAGCTCCTCACCATGAGCTAAAGCGTAGAACCATGCTTCCAATGCAAGCAGTGGTTGTCCATCTGTATCGCAATCCTGTAAAACTCTGTTGAGCAAATCCAATCCTTCCTCCTGTCGATTACCGGCAATCAGGAATCCAGCGAAATTAACTCGGATGTAGGGATCCATTGCATCCAGGCTCACAGCACGCCGATAATGCTCCTCAGCACGTCGGGAATCATTGCGGATCTTGGCAAAGAACCCAGCCACCGTCGCCAGATTCCGAGCGTTATCCGGTTCCAAATCAAAAGCATTTTTATAGAGCTTCTCAGCTTGATCGTAGTCCTTTCGCACCCGGGACAAAAACACCGCGTAGTCCATCAACAACGGAACACTGTGTTCATCCAGTTGAAAGGCTTTGCGGTACATATCCTCTGCCTTGTTATAATCCTTGGTGCTGTCTCGGAGGAAATTCGCATACCGTGCCATCAATGGAACGGCATTGGGAAACTTTTCCAATCCGTCCCGGTATATCTGATCTGCCTGGCTGGGATTTCGGAATTTTTCCTTTTCGGCTTCGAGTTCGATCGACCACCAATCGGGGAAGGCCATATCGGCCCGATCCGCAGCCGATTGAAGTGCCGTAGAGTCGGAGTCGGTAACCGGCTTTCTGCGAACCCGCTGGGCCAGGGATTGGTAGGTGCCTATGTATTTTTCAAAAGCAATTTCAAATCGCCTTCGATCCGGATGCGGAAGATCGAACTGATCATGGAAGAGCAGCATCAGTTGATCGAAATCCCCTTCCTGCACCCAGATGGCGTCTCTCGACTCCAGCCATGGACGAATAACTCCAAGAGGTTCCTGGTCATTAACCCAATAGACGCCCAGAGGCAGAGCCTCGTCGGACAACTGATCCAGCATCTGGACAATTTTCTCATCATTGCCTCCATAACCGATGAAGAACAGTCCTCGGTCACGAATGGCGCCCCGAACTCGTTTCTCAACATCCCGTTCAAACAGGGATGTGTCCTGAACAGTGTTTAAGGGTGCCAAGCGGTAGTCTCCATGCACCTTGACGATCATCGGTTTGGATTTTCCGGGCCGAATGTATTCCGCCATCGATTCGAGATGGACAACCTGTGGACGTACCGGGGTAAACAAGTCGAATGCCATGGCAAGCAGATCGTCGAAATTCGTGGTGAGGGCAACATTGAATCGACCATGTTCCATGGCGATCAATGAGGCGAGCACCGCATAACCGAAACCTGGAAAACGCCCATCGCAGAGGGCTTCAATTTCACGCTGTCGTTCCTCTGCCTGGAGAAACAGCTGATCCATCACTTTTCCATAGGACAATTCGGGAAAGTCCGAATCGAATCCGGGCACCACTTCGGTGGCCCACCCGAGCACATCGGTTTCTTTGGGATGGCTTAATTCCTTAAGCCGAGGCAACCAAACTTCAGAGACAAGATCTTTTGCCATAGGGATCCCGGAAGACACCGAACAACCCGCTCCCAGGAAAAACGCAAACCGACTGTCGGGATGATCGCTCATGATGCGCACTCGGCGCACGAATTCATCTACGACCATTGTTTTTAAGGAAACACTCATATCAAGCTTTCAGGCTGTTGTAGACGATTTCAATCCAGCGTTCGGTACTGATGAAATGCTCTCCCCAAACTTCCCATTTGGCAGGCAGGCCCATGGCTTTACTTTTCTCAAGGCTGTATCCCTCACGGATTCGTTCCCGAACGATTTGAATAGTCTGCTCAAGCATACTCTGAAATTCCTCTAGATCGTCTTTCGTTGCCAGGGCGCCATGACCGGGAATTATTTTGACCTCATCATTAAGGAATTCCAGCACTTTTTTCACATTGGCGAGATATCCTTCTACATTACCCCCACTATTGAGATCGATGAAAGGAAATCGGCCACTGAAGAATAGATCTCCCATATGAAGCACTTCGGATTTTTCAAAGTAAATGATGCTGTCACCATCGGTATGTCCCGTCGGCAAATGAAAGACTTTGATCGGTTCGTCATTGAAATGAAGCGTCAATGATTTTTCAAAGGTAATGACGGGCAGACCTGTTTTTGCGGATTGCCCACTGACAGCTGCACTCAATCGTTCCCGGACATTCTCCTGTGCGATGATGATCGATTCTTTCCCAAACTCCGCATTACCTCCGGTATGGTCCCCGTGATGATGGGTATTGAACACATACACTATTCGTTCATCGCTCAGTTCTTTGATGGCCGCCTTAATTTTCCCCGCCAGCGGGGCGAACTGATTATCAACAATCAAAACACCGTCTTCACCCACCGAAACCCCCATATTGCCACCGGCCCCTTCCAGCATATAAACTTTACCCGAAACAGGGGTTGCTTTCATCTGCACATTGGAAAAATCACGCTGCGCGGAAACTTGGCAAATAGCCAGACCACCTATCCAAATCAAAGATATCCAGTTTTTCATGTTCATAAGAATCAGATGCTTTTGCCTCATTGAAGAACAGGAACCAGTATATGAGAGGAAAACCGGGATGTCAGGAGATTTTTACCGACTCGGATCGAATGGCAATGAGGCACTCACCCCTCTAATCCCCTTCCCTTCTTTCCAAAACCTTGATTATTATCAAGGGTCAATTAAATTTCACGGCTGAACTCCCGCTAGAACACTCCTTTGATTCAAATATAAAAATCGTCCACGTTGGCAAAATCGAAGATCAAAATGAGATACGCCGCACAAACTTTGCCCAAATGAGTCCGGATAAACGAATTAATGTAACCATTGAGCAACAGGCCCGTTTCCTGCGCTGGGATCTCCATTCAAAAATGGTTCAAACGGTAAAACTCACTCGTCTCAATGATAAAAAATACATGCCACAAAAACCGCTGATTGATCCGGCTATCGGGTGCGATTAAAAGTGCGGGGTGCGTGTAAATCAGCCCTTTGCTCGTAGCGTGCGCTGTACCCAGTGAATTTTATGAGTATCTACAGAAATTTCGGCTGAGGACAGCCGACGCGACAGTAACCCCTCCCCGCATTATTAATGGCACCCCCCGCTATCAGCGGAAGTTGTGGGCTCAGTTTAAACGAATCAGGCGCCGTTATTTCCGGCAAAGGAAAGGGCATCCTCCAACCAATTATCCATTCTTAAAATGGCTTTGCGGGATTTAAATGCATTTCTCTGTGCATTGCTCTGGGCAAAATGAAAGGCGAGCAGTGAGACTAGCCTATTACCGGGAATTTTGGATTTCAGTATGCCGAGATTGGAATTCTGTAACCACTTACTCAAATGGCGTCGGATCAGATCATCATGAACGGAAACGAAAGCCTGGACGCTACCGGGATCCCCCTGCCGAGCGGTTCGTCCGAATAACTGACGATCGACTCTGCCCGAATCATGCCGTTCGGTGGCGATAACATGAAGCCCACCTAACTGAGCCACTCCCTTGCCCAATCGAATATCGGTTCCTCTTCCCGCCATGTTGGTGGCAATGGTAATCCTTCCCTCCTGACCTGCCTGGGCAATAATTTCGGCTTCCTGGCGATGCTTCTCTGCATTAAGAAGCTGAAATTCCAAACCGCGTTCGCGCAGCAATCCAGCGAGATGTTCACTGGCATGAACACTACGCGCTCCGGCAAGAATCGGCCTGCCTTCCTGATGAATTCGTTCAATCTCCTCAACCACTGCCTTCCATTTGGCTGCTTCATCGACAAATACCCGGTCTGAAGCGACGGTACGGATACAGGGTTTGTCTGTAGGAATCCGAACAACAGGCAAGCGATAGATATGCCAGAATTCAGAGGTGGATTCCGACCCGGTTCCCGTCATCCCGGAAATCCGGTGATACATTCGAAAGAATCTCTGAAAACTCAGTCGAGCAATGGTTTCGGTCGGGTGCGTCAAGGGGATTCCTTCCTTGGCCTCAATAGATTGATGCAGCCCTTGTCTCCAGCTTCTCTGCGGCATAGGACGCCCCGTGAACTCATCCACAATCACCACACGATCTCCATCGATCAGGTATTGTTTGTCCCGATGAAAAAACTCCCTGGCCACCAAGGCCTGCCGAATCAACTCCTGTCGACGATCCCTACCTCTCCAGAATCCGGGAAGATCTTTACAGGCCCTCTCCAGTTCCGTTAACCCCTCATCTGTAAAATCGATTTCCTTGTATTTTATGCTCTTAGTGTAATGTACTCCCAACTTGAAATTTTTGACGATCCTGAACGCCGTGGTGACGGCTTTATGGAGTATCGGGTTTTCCTTTTGAGCAGATATAATAAGCGGCGTAACGGCTTCATCGATCAGGATGCTGTCGGCTTCATCAACGATGACGGTATACAACCCCCTCATGACGATTCCTGAAGCCCGACCGGACTGAGATTTCAGGAGGCGTCGGATCAATCGTCTTGTCGGTTGCCACAATTCACTGACTCTCAGTTTGTCTCTCAAAAAATCAGCCAGAACCTCCTTCGCGGTAGAGTAAACGACATCCCGTTCATACTGAACCTGACGGTCCTGTGGCGACATCCCCGAAGTGATGTTTCCCACAGTGACGCCACAGAATCGATACAGTGGACGAAGCCATTCCATGTCCCTTGAAACTAGATAATCATTAACCGTCAGAATGTGACAGGGTTTACCACTCCACCCGGCAAGAACAGCCGCCAATCCAGCCGTCAATGTTTTGCCTTCCCCGGTGGCCATTTCCGCAAGACTTCCACGATGCAAGGCCAGGGCACCCATTAATTGAACGGGAAAAGCTTTGAGAGCAACCTGCCTGAACGCAGCTTCCCTAATACCAGCCAGAGCCTGATACAATTCGGGTTTTTCAAGATACGAATGACGTCTCATCTGCATCCCCAAATCCCGCAATCGATCGTGCAAGTTGCGATCTGAAAGGGATTGCCACTCGGACTCCAAGGCAACGATCGCTTCCGCTTCTTTTTTCAGGGAATCGCTCCTGGCATGAAACCGAGTCCACGTACCGACAAACCCGTTGACCCCGGAATCCATTCCGGTGAGAATCTTAGTAGGCTGGCGATGCTCGGTGCGCTGATAGTCCAGAGCAAGAGAACTCATAACGAATAGTGTTCCTGAAAGACTTGTCTCAGTTTTCTCATGATCCTTGGCAGGATCGCCTCCGGATCCCGATCAAACCGGATCATTCCCGACCGTCCATGCAACATGGCCACGGCGTCCTTGGGAAGCAACTGACCACGCACTTCAAAAAAGGGTTCAGATGCGGTAATTCCTTCCGGATCGGTCAGGTCAACAGCGACCTCCCCTCCTCCTCTCCATCCCAATGCTGCGGATGGCAGAATGGTTTGCTCACCGGGTATTACTAGAATATTATCGATGGATAAAATTTCGGATGATTGCCCCCTCAGACGAACCTCCGCCTCGGTTTCCTTCTCCGCGAAAAGCGTGGCTCCGTCATCTTGACCGACCGTCGCGATGAACTCGAAAAGTGCCGGGTCCACCACCAGTCCAATGCTGGTTCCCCTTGGCAACCAACTTCCTATCCGATCTTCGATACGGGGTGCCGACCAGACACCGCTCATGCGGGCATGGATAATCAGGTCTTTTTCCCGTTTTTTGAGACGATCCAACTTTTTAATCACTGAAATCAATCTTTTCTGAAGAGGCCCCAGAAGAGCCGGGTCAGCACCCATTGCCCTTTGACGACGAGCATTGACTTCAACAATCTCAGCTTGCACTTCTTCGATGAGCCAGTTGAGGTGAGGGTCCTCCAGCTCAACCAGAGCTTGACCTTCGCTCACGGGTTTCTTTGGATCAGCCAATAACTTCTTCAGGTAACCCGCCGTCTCATTTACGACTTCTATCCGGTTGGCTGCTTCAACGACTCCCGGCGCCCTGAAATGAGAAGGCAAGGGAAGGTAATGAAGAAGAGCCATCAGGCCCAGACCGAAGCCAAGTGACACGGAAACTGCCCTGATGCGTATCCGTTCCAAGCGAGGGCTCGCGTACATATACTGAATGAGTTTGATGGTAGGCACGATGAGCCAGGAGACAATACAGATCGCTGTCATCAGAATACCTGCCAGCAGAAACTGATCGGCAAGAAAAAGGAGAATACTGCCGAAGATCACCACTCGGTAGATACCACTGGTAATTCCAAAGACCACGAGCCAGAACGCTTCCTTGGCAGATTTAGCCGGACTGAAAGATTTCACGTACCCGAAGCAGTAGAATTCAACGATATGTCGAAGCTGCATTCGAGCACGTTGGTGCAGGTTCGGGATATCGAGCAGGTCTGAAAGGATGTAATATCCATCGAACCGCATCAGGGGATTGATATTGAAAAGCAAGGTTGAAACAGAGGCGGTGAACATCATGTTGTAAGCCAGGCTGTGGACCGTCCCATCCCCGGTATTGGCCCAGACAAATACGGCCAGGGCAGCAACAAAGATTTCAACGATCATACCCGCGGCACCAACGAGGCATCGCTGCCAACGGTTTCGAAATCCCCAACTCGAGGTGGCATCCATGTAGGGAATCGGAGTGAAGATCAGCAGCATCACTCCCATGACGTGAACTTCACCTCCGAACTTCCGGCACATATAAGCGTGCCCGAATTCGTGAAACACTTTGATAATGATGATTCCCGAATACAGAAGAAATAGGTTGCCTGGCGCCAGCACACTCTGCCCCTCCTCCCATAGCCGGCTGGAATGATCCATAGCGGTTTTGATACCGGCTATAACCACAGCCAACCAAATCAGGAACCCTGCTTTGCTGTAAACAAACTTCATGAACGTCAGAGTACGTTCCAGAAAAAGATCGGGATCAAGCAAGGGGAACCGCATGAACATGACCGACATCATCTTACCGCGGATTTCACGTTGCCGCCTCTTCTGATGCCGCTCGAAAAGCTTGGCGCTGTCCGTTGCCTGCGGGTATTGGAGTAGATTGGCCTGATATAGCTGGGAAAGAAGACGCAGGGCAGCTTCCTGACCTGGGGTTTCGTCGGGAAGCTTTTCCATGCATTCCTCCCAAACTTCCTGGACGGTGCGATCCGGTCTCAGTCGGGCAATAAGTTCATAGGCCGCAGGATGAATGCGAAAGAACTGGTTATTTAAGGGGTTTTCGAGAACAATCCACCGCTCCCCACGGAAATACTGCCGTCGGACACGAATTCCTGGTCTCAGGCAAATTTTCTGGTCGGCGATGCGATACCAGGACTCACTGAATGTCGGGTCCTCTGAGGCCATAATCTACATCCACAAACGCAGTCTCAGGAAATCGATTGTTCGGTGGGTAAAAACCCAAAGCAGCGATCTCCGTCCTGCCTCAAGTTTACAGACTCCGCCCATTCCCGGTCGGAACCAATCTTCCATCTCACCCGTAAGAGCGCATCGGACAATGAACATGTTTTCTCCATCCTTGGAAATGGCAGCGGGCTCAATTCTCACTACCTGCAAAGGAAACTTCTGTTTGGGCTTACCAGTGAACGCTAATTCTCCAGTAGTGCTTTCGATCAGGTGGTGAACATCTCTTTCACTGACTTCTGCTTCCAGGTATAAATCGCTTCCCTTGGAAATCTTGAACAGGTTTTCCCCCTTGCTCACCGGAGTGCCTATCCTTTCCCGGAGGTTGCCTTCAATAATGACTCCCTCAAAAGGAGATTGGATGGATGCCTGGGCAATATTGAATTGAATGGCACCTAACCGGGCTCCTGCCTGGGCAGCCATTGCCTCAGCTACGCGCATATCCGCCAGAGAATTGGTAGCTCGAGCACGTTCGGCTTCTCGAAGATATCTGCTTTGATCCGCCACCGCAGAAGTCTCCTGTAGGACCAGTTCAGAGGTATCAAGACGGAGCAACTCCTGATTTCCGGTCACCTGATCACCATTTCGAACCTCGACCGTCTCGATATATCCATCAAAGGGAGTGGTGAGGTAAAGGATGGTATCACTTCTCAACAGGCAAGGTGCCTCGACCCGGTAATCCATCTTTCCAAAAAGCAGGAAGGCTAGTGCAGCAACCAGAATGAGAGAGACGATTTTGGTGCCGGTATGCTCCGGTCCAAGAATCATAGACATGTGGTTGGAAGCAGAGGACAGCATGCGCGCACCCCACCAACGATCAGTCTGATGCTGCTCCATCAAGCGTTTGGAACAAAGATCACAACTCAACCTTAACGATTCCTGATCTTCATCAGAAAACTCTTTAGCCTCTCGTTCAAGGGTAACAACTGCGACCACGTCATCCCCTACTCTCAAAGGCAATGAAACAATGTTATTAATGACCTGACTCTGGGCATATTGGCCGTGATCGCGGGCAATAGGTCGTCCTCCGGATTCTTCGGCAGGCCACAGGATTTCCTCTCCCTGATCGAGGCATTCCTCCATGGCTTTCTCCAGCGCCTGAGCCGCGGACATCTTGCGATTGAAATTCTCCGTCCGACTGACCGCCCGGAGTTGGACATACCCTTTTTCCAACCATCCCACACTGACACGTTCACACTGAAAACGAGTGGCCAAGCCATTGCAGTAGGCCAGACTGGAAGCTAGAAAATGGCTTTCTCCATTCACCTGGACCACGAGATCCAATATCCCGGCAAACCGTTCCACATCGGATTTGGCTTTTCTCAAAGCTTGGTTGACCGCATAAAATTCCGGTACATCACCAATCAATTCCAAACGCATCAATGCCTCTTGGGCAAAAGATCTGGGATGATTGACCAGTAGGAAAATAGCCGCACACATCTGTTTGGTCCCCGGAACATTTAAGCGAAGCCCAAGGACAAAACAATCATCCCGGTTTTTCACCAACGGGGCCAGAAATCGGTCACTTTTGGAAATCTGCTTTAATACGGAGTCCAGTTGAGCGTTAAATAGAGCATGCTCCTGACTGGAGGGTTGAGGCTCCGCCCAATCGCAGATTTTTTTCCAGTTCTGGTCGGTGCCTTCCTGCCGGATCACCATCAGAGAACGGTTGGCATTGGAGACTCCACTCAGGAGCTTCAATAACCGGGGCCATAGCTCCTTGGGAGTGGATTCCGTCTGTCTCAGGTCAATCAGTTCCTGAATCAGGGGATTCTGACTAACGATAATCTGTTCTTCCTCAGTTTCTGCCACGGGATCAATCCTTTAACTCTATAGTGGCGGAAACGCCGGGGTGAACCTTTCCGGCTGCATTATCAAAAAGCACCTTGATTTTCAAGAGCCCACTTGCGGGGTCTGCCACTGGAGAAATGAAATTTACAATTCCTTTTAAAATCAAGGGCTGTCCTCTCGTCGGAAATTGGACATCCACTGCCTGATTGACCTGAATCAGGGAAGCCGTCTCGGCTTCGACATTCGATACAAAATAGCATTTTCGGGTATCAACAATTCGGACCAGCGGGTTCTGAGCCAGAGCAGCCTCTCCCACCTCAAGATCGATCTGAGCTATGGTCCCGTCAAAGGGCGCTTTAATTTCCCGGAGTGCCACCTGTTCTTTGGCAATTTTCAAATCCATCTCCGAAACTTTCAGGTTCAACTCTTTCAACTCCACCTCCTCCAGACTCAGGGATTGGGTTGTTTCGAAAAGTTTCAAGGTCTTGTTGTAATCCTTCTCCCGGGTGGATCGAATCAAGTCCAGACGCTCGACATCCATTTGCTGAATGTTCTTTTTCAATTCAAGCACGATTGTACCCTTCTTGACGGAATCGCCCTCTTTGTGTGGACGACTTCCGACAATGCCGGTAATCGGAGCTGCCAGAGTGACATCGGAATAGGGCTCTGTGTAGCCAAGGATGATCAGGTCGGCGGTTAGGTTCCCGATCCAACCTGAGTTCAGGATTACAACCAATGCCAGTATTCTCAATGGAGAAACTACCCCCCAATGGTTCAACACATTATTCTTCATGGTAAAATGTTTTTTGGATATCATCGACCAGCTCCATCATTGGCTTGAAACCATTGACTTCAAGAGGAACCCCGACGCTAAAAACGCAGAGGTTAGAACTTGGAATCGGAACCGGTCAAGACATTAGTCCCCGAAACTTGATTTTTGAAATCTTCCGCCAATGATTCAACATAGCGGTCGTAGTCTCGTTTGGTTACTCTTCCATTTTCAATTAGGGCAAGATTCCGATGCCTCAGAACATTCGCATCTATTTCGAGATCACGATTCAATAGAATGGATCCCTCAATCAGCTCGGATTCAATGAGGGCGCGTACGTGACGGACTTCAAAGGCAACACGGGTCAAACGAGCGCGACGGAATTCCTGTTCCGCATCCAGAATTGCCTGGGCACTGACAACATCTCCGGCTTCCATGCGGGCGAGTAGTGAATTTAAATACTTCTCGTAATAATTCACGACCTGATCATAATTTACGAAGGATTTCCGGGTATTCTCAACGTTTCGAATGGAAGAATCCATTCCCGTGGAAATCCTTGCTTCAATATCCTTCAGTTGTCGCAGAGCCTGTATTTTCCTTAACTCAGCGGCCTGCAAATTACTGCGGGCTCGAATATCCCCGAGCACAGGAATGCTCAACTGCACTCCAAATGAATAGGACGTAAAATCACCATCGTTCAAATCATCGAAAGAATCACCGAAGGAGTTATCCAGGCCGTTTAATCCATAACTTGCACGGAGGTCCAATTGAGGCAGTCGTTGATTCTTCGCATAAGCCACCCGAATATTCTCAATCCGAATCTGTTTTTGAGCCACCAGATACTCCGGATTCATTTCAAATGCAGACTCCATGGAATGGTAATAGCGGTTCTTAAAGCCTGATTGCGGCGCAGAGATGGCCGGAGATTCAGAGGCTCTGATTCGGGACAAGACAGGGACATCGGGGTTCACATCTGAATAAAAACTCACCGCCTGATTGATAGCACGAATCAGGTTCTGCTCGAAATCGGCCAGTTCGGATTCCCGTTCAAGGATTCCCGAATAAGCCCGCAGGACATCCAGTGGTGATGCTTTTCCAAGATCCTGCCGGGCTTTGATATCATTATGAAGCTTTACAGCCATTTCCACTGAAGCCTTAAGAAATCGGTATTGCTCCTGCGCCAGATAGATTTCCCAATAGGCCGCCTGAGCCTGAGAAACCGTCAGTATCATTTGGCGGCGGTACTCCTGAAAGGAAATTTCCGATGAGACAGCAGCCAATCGAATGTTTACGAAAGTCGGCCCGAACCAGGCATTTTTCAGCAAGGGCTGAGTAATAGTGGTTCCGATAAAAGAAACGTACTCACTGGTACCGTTGTTTGCCGGCGTGATGATGCGTCCCTGCAGATTATTTTCGAGACGACGTACATTGGCTCCAAATCTCACTTGAGCTCCCGTGGGAAGCAGAAACTCAAGACCGGAATTGTATATATGGTTTTCTTCGAGGAATACGCTGGTACTCTGGGCAGCTCGGTCCTGGGAAGTATTTTTTCTTTCATTATCGACATATTCACCATCGCTGACCAAACGAGGCTCAAAAATGCCTTTTTCGGCTTTGAGTGCTTTTCGGGATATTTCGTATTCAAGGACCCTGATTTGGAGAACTTGGTTGTAGTCCAGTACATACTGCAGAAAAGTATCTAGATCCACATCACCCAGAACGCGGGAAACGAGATCCTCGGAATGTTTCATCGTATCAATTCTTTGGCGGACGGCCTCCTCAAGTGTAATCTGACTGGCGGAAACCGGATCGGAATCTGCTTTTTCAATTATTCTTCCAGGAAGTGAGGACTCTCCGGATTCTAAGGAATTCGGGGCAGTTTCAGTGGACTCGTCCAGATCTGCCACCTGAGAATACAAGGCAGCCCTCAGCGCAGCCTCTTCCTTTGAAGTCAGTGCCTGATCGGCTCCCATTGCATTGCTGAAAAATGAACCTACCGCAACGACGGAAATTATTCGGATATAACCGAGAAAACTGTTTTGCATTTAAGATATTCTTACCGTTTGAGCAAAACTATACAGCGTTTCACTTAACCACTCGCCAAGTACGCTTACCCCACCGAATCAATCAATTCCCACCAATCGGCAGTGTTATTCCTTCAGATGGGACGGATGGTATCTTAAACTATTTT
>DUCD01000031.1:17772-35484 GCA_012959985.1 Verrucomicrobiales bacterium
ACATGATTGCAGGTCTTTTTTTCTAGGAACATTCATTTTTTAAAAAATAGGACCGGCTAAAAGAGTGGATTTATGAATTCCGGGATTTTTTTGCGTCGTAAACAGACTGCACCAATGCCTCCAGATGTTCAGGGCTGTGTTCGGAAGAAAGAGCAAACCGGAAGACCGGAGTATCCCTTGGAGACGGGTATCTCACCTGAGTAGGATAAACCCCATGATTTAATAGTGATTCATGGAAAGACCCAGCTTCGGCTTCATCTTTCGGTTTCAAGGAAAGAATGGGAACCGGTTCACGGTTGAATCGAAAACCACAATCTTTCAGGCTGTTTTGGACTTTCCGGATATTTTTTCTAAGACGTATGAGAAAGTCGGCTGATCGATCCAATAATTCCAGAGACTTCAGAATCCCGCAGACAATCGGCAGAGGCAAGGGGGTGTTTCCTGAGTAAATCCGGCTGTTTTCACGCATTTTCCGTATCCACTTCCTAGCCCCGACAACAGCGCCTCCGTAGACACCGAACGCTTTGCTGAAGGTGATACTACGGATCACCCGTTCATCGGATTCTAAAGGATTTTCAAATACTCCCCTTCCGGTTTCCCCCATGACACCCACCCCATGTGATTCGTCCAACAGCATCATGGAATGTTCGGGAAGGATCTCCAGAAGATCTGAAATCGGGGCAACTTCTCCGGTAATGGAAAACACCGAATCGGTCAGGAGGACGAAGCTTTCCGATTTCCTTTCAACAGGCAACAGACTCTTTAAGTCGTGGCAATCCAGATGATTATAGAAAAGGGGAGGATGGGGAGAAATCAATGTTGATCCATCCACCAAACTGGTGTGGGCTCCGCGATCCATGATGGAGTTTTGGAAATCTTCCGAGAGTCCCTGAGCAGCCACCAAGTTGGCCAGATAGCCGGAAGAAACCAGAACAGCGTCCGGGGCTTTGAAGAATTCGCAAATCCTTTTTTCAAGGATTCCGTATAAAGCGTGGTTACCTGTGGTTATTCGTGAGGCAGCGACATTCAGCCCAAACTCATCCAAGCCCTCGTGAATGGCCTGAACAACAGCAGGGTGACCCGACAAGCGGAAATAATCGCACCCCCCGAAATAGACCAAGTCCTTTCGACCGTATCCATCACGTGTCATGGAACTCGTGTGAACGGACTCCATAGAGAAAACTTTCGATCAACAACTTGTCGGAACACCTTGCAAAACCTTAACACAGTGAGGAATGGCTTGGTGAACAAAGCCCAGACATTCAACGGCACCCGAAGGCTTACCGGGCAAAGCAATGACAAGACACTGATCAACGGCAACCGCAAGACTCCTGGAAAGAATCGCATTAGGAGTGATTTTCATTGATTCCATTCTCATGGTTTCCCCGAATCCAGGCAATTCTCTGTCGGCAATTTCCCTCAAAGCCTCCGGGGTAACATCTTTGGGCGCCACTCCGGTCCCCCCTGTGGTCAAAACTAACTGACACCCCCCGGCAATCAACTCACGCACGCATTTCTGAATCGCCCTTTTCTCATCGGGAACAATCTGCTCACCCAAAGATTGCCAACCGTAACCCTCCACAGCCTTCCTGACAGCGGGGCCACCCTGGTCTACATACACACCTTGTGAAGCCCGATCGGATATGGTGATGATCCCAGCATTTATTTTCTCAGGCATAAGCTGATTTGGTCTTTTTGATTAAGCGTACCTCTGAAACCACCATAGATTTGTCCACTGCCTTGCACATATCGTAAATGGTCAATGCGGCTATGGAAACGGCCATCAAGGCTTCCATTTCCACCCCTGTTTGGGCGGCAATCTTAGTACTGGCCTGGATCAGGATACGATCCCGGCTATTCGGAAAATCAAACAGAACCTCACAATGGCTGATTGGCAGTGGATGACATAAGGGAATCAGGTGGCCTGTTTTTTTAGCAGCACAGATCGCTGCAATTCTGGCGGTTGCCAGCACATTGCCTTTCGCCACCTGATCGGACTGGATCTTGGCAATGGTATCGGCCTGCATTCGGATTTCACCACAGGCCACCGCCACCCGGATCTGAATCTCTTTCCCGGTTACATCCACCATTCGGGCTTCGCCCTTCTCGTTCAAATGTGTCAATTCACTCATTTTTCAAACTCCGGGCAAGTCTTCCATCCATTGCCGGACAGCACCCTGGATTTCCTGTGCCGATTGGATTCGGGGACTGATATGCTTCGGAGTAAACCATGGGAAAGCTCCGATTAAGTCCTGTGTCACCAGTATCTGGCCATCGCACTGCGTTCCCGATCCAATTCCGATCGTGGGGACCGCCACCCTGGAGGTAATCTCCGCAGCCGTCTCCGGAGAAACCAATTCAAGAACTATGGCGAATGCTCCCGCTTCCGTCAAAGCAAGTGCATCATTGATCAATGCCTTTCGTTCCTCCTCGTTTCTTCCCTTGATTCGATAACGCCCTTCCTCGCGAATGTGTTGAGGCAACATGCCTAGATGGCCCATAAAGGGTATGCCCGCCTGTTGAATCGCTTTGACCTGCTGAATAATGGACAGCCCTCCTTCAGCTTTCACCGCTTCAGCGCCGGCATTAACAATCCGAAGCGCAGATCGAACGGCAGATTCCGGATCTGAATAAGAACCGATCGGCAAATCCGCGACCAGTAAAGCCTTGGGTTTGGCCCGGGCAGTCGCTTTTACATGATGCTCCATATCGGCCAGCGTGACTGAAGTTGTGTCCGGGTAGCCTAGAACAAGCATACCCAGAGAGTCTCCAACTAGAATCAAGGGTATGCCGCATTCATCCAGCAAACGGGCCATCGAATAGTCATAAGCGGTCAAAGCAGGGACTCGACGCCCTTCGCGCTTCATGTTCAGGATTATTTCAGGTGTAATTTTCAATGATGACACTTCCGGAGACCAAGCACTGTCAACTGGTGAACAGGATTTCATAAAAGAGGAAACAGGAAAAACAATCTTTGCAGCTCAGTCAAGTACGGCGTCCCATCTTATATGTTCGGGTAGGGCTCGTTGAGTGCCATTCGGTTAAGAATTTTCCGCTGGTTTTTTAACACCGTCATACCTGAAGCTGGCCGCGCCGAGGCCGGAATATGGAAGAAATGAATGCCAATTTCAATGATCCGGGGTCGACGCCCCCAGCTTCAGGGGTGCCTGATTCCTTAACCGAATGGCAGTGGGGCTCGCTGCAGTGCCATTTGGTTAAGCCTGATCTGATCACCCAAGGGTAAGCGGCGACTTCGTAGTATTCGTCGGCGCTGTCCATACCGCTGACGCTTTTGTTCAAAATGCTCTGATTTTCTGGCAAGTTTTGGACTGAGTGCGACAAAGTCGCCGCTTTGGATCGTGGCTCCTACCCTTCGTGGCGGTATTTATGGGCCACCGGAATTCTTCGACCGATCCCGAATGCCTTGGTGGTCACCTTTAAACCCGGAGCTGCCTGGCGTCGCTTGTATTCGTTATTAACCACCAACCGAACCACCCGTTGAACCGCGCCTGGATCAAAACCCGACTCGATGATTTCCCCGGTTGATTTCCGCTCAACGATGAAGGCATCCAGAATGGCATCCAGAATTTCGTAAGGGGGAAGTGAGTCCTGATCTGTCTGGTTGGGACGCAGTTCAGCAGAAGGGGGTTTTGTAATGGTTGATTCTGGAATGAGATTGCGGGAAAGCAACAACCATTCGGAAATTCGATAAACCATCATTTTAGGAACATCACTGATTACGGCTAATCCTCCGCACATATCACCATAAAGAGTGCAGTAGCCGACGGCTAATTCGCTCTTGTTGCCGGTAGTCAGCAGCAAGGAACCGAATTTATTGGATAGAGCCATCATCAGCAGCCCTCGAATCCTCGCCTGCAGATTCTCCTCGGCAACATCTTCTGCAAGTCCTTTGAAAACCGGCTCCAGTTGGTTTTTGGCAAGCTGGAAAAGCGGTTCAATCTCGATTGTTTGGTATTCTATCCCAAGCTGATCGGCCAATGCCCGGGCATCATCCATGCTGCCCTGTGAAGAAAACCCGGAAGGCAGGGAAAATCCACGAACCCGGTCACTGCCCAGAGCATCCACGGCAATGCATGCCGTTAAAGCGGAATCGATGCCCCCACTCAAGGCAATCAGAGCGGACTGGAATCCACACTTACGGAAATAATCCTGCACACCGAGAACGAGAGCATCATACACCAGTTTTTCACGATGGCCATTTGGCGTTGCCTGAATCTCAACCGGTAAAGCCTGTTTGACATCCACAACCAGAAGATCCGGTGCAAACAGTGGACTCTCCGCTACAACCCCTGACTGGGCGGCTACGACTCGACTCCCACCATCAAATATCAATTCATCGTTGGCTCCAACGAGATTACAATAAACCACCGGACAGTCGATCCGCCTGGCTTGATATTGAAGCAGAGACTCTCTCACTTGGTTTTTTCCGAGAAACCATGGAGAGGCAGAAATATTGACCAACAACGCAATGTCGGTTTCTTCAAATTCAGCGGCAGGATCATGATGGTATTTCCTTTGTTTTTCAGGAACAGATTCGTTCCAGATATCTTCGCAGATGGTGATTCCAATCAGGCAATCATTGAACTTTATGGGCGCATTATCTGTAGCCGGTTCGAAATAACGATCTTCATCAAAAACATCATATGTAGGCAGCAGACTCTTGCTTCGAACAGCCAATATTTTTCCATGCTGAATCAACGCTGCCGAATTCCGGGAAGGACGACCGACTCCTGATTCGTTTTTTTCAATGAAGCCAACGATCATCCCCACGGATCCTACATGAGCCTGCAACTCTTGAAGAATTCTGAGGTTTTCATCGATGAACCCGGAGTGCAGCAAAAGATCCCTTGGAGGGTAGCCAGGAATCGTCAACTCAGGAAAAACGACGAGAGCAGCTCCGGAGTCCACGCCACGTTTATAATTCTCAAGAATCAGCTCCGAATTCCCAGTGAAGTCGCCGACAGTGGTGTTGATCTGCGCCAATGCGATCTTCATCGGTTTCCCAAAAACGTCTCCTTGAGACTGCCGTGTTCCGTCATCATCTGGGTTCCAACTCCGATTTCATGACGCTCAAACCAGCCCTGCTTGACTTCAAGCACGTAGACAAGTTGGTCGCCCTCCGATGATATCGACTCCTCATTCAGAGGTTCCATGTCATAGACTTCCCGGATGACACCGGTTGCATCAATATAAGCGCAGGAAAGGGGAACATAAGTATTCCTCATCCAGAACCCCATGGACCGGGGGGATGGAAAAACAAAAATCATGGCTTCATTTTCCTCCATGGATTCACGGAACATCATGCCCTGCTTCACTTCGTTGAAACTTCTGGCAATTTCGGTGATTAACTCCTGATCACCCAACCAAATCTTCACCGTTTTCAGTTTCGGTTGAGCTAAGGATTTGTCCGGCCCTTTTGTCGGCTCCGTTTCCACGGTAATGACCGGTTGCCTTTCCGGGGGCGGTTGAGTACCCGGTTCGTTGCATCCGTAAAAACTCACCAAACCAGTTACCAAAAGACTCAGTATGAGTAAATTCTGGTTTGCCCGGTGACTTTGGTCCAGGAATGAATGTGATTTCATCTATAATATCCGGAGGTATATTGCCCTTATTTCCCAGAAGGATCAATAACCCGTTGGAATATTACTTTGGCAACATCCCAGCGATCATGGATATCGACTGGATTAAGCAAGCCCACCCGGTGCATGGAGGGACTGAATGCCCTTTCTCGGGAACTTCAGCCAACTCCCGGTCTTTTGAAAACCATCAAGAGGGAACCAACAAGAACGAGAAGACCCATTCCTGGTTCGGGCACAACTTCGATCAGTTGGCCTGAATTGAACAAACCGGGAGATGCATCGGAGATCTCGGACCAGATTCCTCTGTTCCCTTCCATGATGGCTCCGGTCAACCCGAGGGAACCGCTGGAAGATCCAGACCCGGTCTGGATTACAACCACATCGGTGGAGGTTCTCCCCTCGGCCGGGCCGGAGATTGCCGTGAATGAACCTTCATAACTGATGAACTCTACAAGTTCACCATTGACGTCCAATGCGAACCCGTCGGGGCTGCCGTTCTGTAGCCCTGAGATGAAACGACTGACGATTCGGTATCCGTCGCTGGTTTCTCCTGAATCAAAATCGGACAACAGAAAAGATTCCCCATAGGATTTCCCGTTTCCACCGTTGTATAAGGTCAGCCTTAAATCGGTGAGAGCCTCAAACTGGTTGGGAATGCCCACTTCAACGAATTCACCGGTATCGGCACCTTTGTTGTCATAATGAAATTCGTTAACCCAGGGTAGCCCCTGCGAGAATCCGGACCATGACATCAACAGAAATCCAGTAAACAGTATCAAAAGATGATTTCGATTCATGACAATCCTCCTATGCAAATAACGGGGCGTGCCTTGGATGAAGTAGAGGGCTGATTCGAGACTAGTTCCCGATTCTTTTGACGACGATGAATTGCCAAACCCAGGAGAATCAATGCCGATACTGTGGCGTATTCTTCCGGTTCCGGAACCGCACTGAATGTTACGGTCCCTTGGACATTATCCACCCACCATGTCCCTACAGAAGATTCGGCAGAATACGCGAAAACCCGAAATTCCACGGGCTGGGTCAAACGGGAAAAAGCGTCTCCGAGAGAGAGCGTCTGGCTGCTTCTCACATCGGAATTGTCCGGAACTGAAAACACGCCTAAATCCGTCGAATACGAATCGAGACTGGATCGGACAGACCACTCACGAATACCGGTTCCAGACCGTCTTTCATCCAATTCCAGACGGGTGAGGCTAAAGCTCTGCCCCGCGTCGGGAGAAAGGGTGAATGAAAAATAATCGGATGTGTCCAGACTCGATTGAGTTGTCCAACTTTTGGCGCTGAAAGCCCCGGATTTGGATGAAGGTTGAATCCCAGTTCCACGACTGAAATCACTGAGCCCCCCCCCTTCGGGTGAAGAATCCACAGGAAAAACGGGTTCATTCCCGGATGATCCGGTGAAACTGTAGAGTATAACCGCCCCGGAACCTTCGGTGACGAACAAGCATGACAATACGGCTATTGGTATAATTTTCATAATCCTCCTTACTGGTTGAAGATGAAGGTACCCAATACCCCTGATTTGTTTAAACCCCCGGGTGGTATACCTCCTATTAACTGAGAGTCTAGTTAGACCACTCGGGCAAATCAATAAAAATAAACGTAAAGCGGGGACGGGCACAAGCCCCGGACTGACTTGGGCCAGGAACAAGGTGCTTTTGCCTCATTCAATGTTCACCCCAATTCAACTTTTAATTGAATTTCACCGTTTTTGGCTTGTAGCTACCACCTTTGAAAAAACTGCCTCCCCCGGTTGTTCCCGTCTGAAAACTCCGGTTCGGGACCGTCGCTCCAGGTGAATTGGGCCAGTTATTTCTAGGATAATGAGGATTCAGAGGCGGGGTTTTACCCTGCCCTTTACCACCGGTCGGGTAGGCAAAATAATTTCGGGCGGTCGTCGGATAATAAATATTCGGATAGCGATAGGGGTAAGAGTTATTGTAAACGTTATAGCTACGACTTACCTCGACCGGCTTCTCCACCACATTGGTCTTTATAATTGTGAAGGCCCTCCGAGTATGTTCATCGGGCAGAATATAGTATTGCCAGATTTCTCGACCCGCTTCATCAAGTTTGGGATTCCGAACGGCAACCGCACTGGCCATTCCGACCACCTTTTGATCGATGACTACGGGAAGATTATCAAGGGTCAATGGCAAACCTCCAATCGAATTCGCCACATCCGACTCCTCTGCGGTAATGATGGACTGTTGCAGGTCTTTTAGCTGAGTGCGCTCATCGGCAAGTTCCTGGGACAGCAGGCGGTGACTTTCCTGCGTATCATGGTATTCGGTCTGCATCCGTTGAAAATCCCCTCTCAAATCGCTGTTAGCTTGCCGAACCTCAGCCAACTTCAGTGTTACAAAAACAACCAGAACGATCAGAATAAACACGGTGAGAATAGAAACCACCGTTGCAAACATTGCCCAGGGAGACCGGACGCTGTTGATCAGGTCCGAAGGGTATTCGGAAGATTCATTGGAAATGTCCATAACCTGCATTCACAATTTGTCACTTTATTCGACGATGTGTCCACTAAGTTTATTCCCATTATTTTATCCAGAAAACAATTTTTGTAAAATTCAAAAAACGAATCCGCTTACCATAATTCATTTCTAAAGTTTTTTAAGTTGATTTGAACCGGCAGGCAAAGAATAAGATTCGTGAACGAAACGCACTTTGCTGTGTCAATGGCTTGGAGCGGATTACAGAAATCTCTATGAATGCGGGAATTACAGCAATTAATGAAGAAGTAAGGAAGGCGAGTGGATTCATTCCGACCTTATTGAGTGAGCTTAATAAAGTCATCATCGGACAAGAATACCTAACGGAACGTCTGATCATAGGAATGCTGGCAAATGGCCACGTACTGCTTGAAGGCGTACCGGGATTAGCTAAAACTTTATCGGTAAAGTCGTTAGCTTCGTGTATCAACGCCAAGTTTTCCAGGCTTCAGTTCACGCCTGACATGCTGCCAGCGGATGTGATCGGTACCCAGATCTACAATCCTCAGTCAGGTGATTTCACCACTCGAAAAGGGCCGGTTTTCGCCAATCTGGTTTTAGCGGATGAGATCAACCGAGCTCCAGCCAAGGTCCAGAGCGCCCTCTTGGAAGCGATGCAGGAAAAACAGGTTACCATCGGTGATGAAACCTATCCTCTCGAAGAACCTTTTCTTGTCATGGCAACCCAGAACCCGATTGAACAGGAAGGCACTTACCCTTTACCGGAAGCTCAGGTGGACCGATTCATGTTAAAATTGAAGATCGATTATCCAAACCGATCTGAGGAAAGAAGGATTCTGGACCTGATGGCAAAAACCAGTAATCTCCCGGAAGTCCGGCCCGTCGTTGATATTCAATCGATTCTCGATGCGAGAAAGGTCATCAATGAAATCTATATCGATGACAAAGTGAAAGACTACATTGTCGATATCGTGTGTGCCACACGTGACCCGAAAGCCTACAACATCGATATCGCAGAATTCATCCAATTGGGAGCTTCCCCCAGAGCCACTATCTCTCTGGCTTTAGCCGCTAAAGCTTATGCATTTTTACAATCGAGAGGTTACGTCACACCTCAAGATGTAAAAACCATCGGCATGGACGTATTGCGCCATCGCGTTGCCATCACGTATGAAGCTGAGGCGGAAGATAAATCCAGTGAAACGATCATCCAGAAAATTTTCGATGAGCTGCCGGTGCCATGAGCGTTCAAATGGCCCTAATATCACCATCAAGCACGATTGACACGGTGATTTCCTTAGAAATCACCCGCTGATATGATTCCAAAGGAGATCATTAAGAAAATCCGTCAGATCGAGTTGAAGACCAACCGTCTTGTGACTGAATCGTTGGCCGGGCATTACCATAGTGTGTTCAAAGGACAGGGAATGAACTTCGAAGAAGTCCGCGAATACCAACCCGGTGATGAAGTTCGAAGCATCGACTGGAATGTCACCGCCAAAATGAACCAGCCGTTCGTCAAAAAATTTGTCGAGGAGCGGGAACTGACGGTCATGCTCGTAGTTGATGTCAGTGGTTCAGGACTATTCGGGTCGGTGGACTATTCCAAAAGAGAACTGGCAGCAGAAATTGCTTCCATCCTGGCTTTTTCAGCGATTCGAAATAACGATAAGGTCGGCTTAATTCTTTTTTCGGACCAAGTCGAAATATTCATCCCTCCACGAAAGGGCAAAAAACATGTTTTAAGGGTGATCCGTGATGTCCTTTTTCATGAACCTAAAAGCACTCGCACCACCATGAACAACGCTCGAATTCCTGATTCGCGTGGTGACCCGGCGCGCCATCGTGGTGATTCTGTCTGATTTCCTTGCCCAGACCACTCCTACACGACGTGAAATGGCGGCCCACTTAAAACGGAAAGTGATCCAATCCGACTCATTGGCATTTGCGTCCCTGACGGCGCTCCAACAGGCAAATCGGCGTCATGATGTAGTGGCTATCCAGATCCTGGACCGATTTGAATTGGAGCTTCCTTCGCTCGGACGAATGGTCCTGAAAGATGCGGAAACCGGAGATGTCGTTGAAATCGATACCAGCGACCCCAAGCGCTGCGAGGCTTTTCGCTTGAAACAGGAAAAAACTCAGGAAGAACTTAAACGACTCCTGCTGTCGGCCGGAATCGATGTGATTCAACTTCGAACCGATGTCCCCTACATCGCCGCCCTCGAACGCTTTTTTAAAACTCGGGAAAAACGACGACGGCACTGATGAACACCAATCAACAAGCCGTCCTGGTTCCACCGTCCGACTTGATCGGAGCGGAACAGGATATTCGCGGATTAAAACCGCTGATGGAAATCCCTGGAGAATGGACCTGGCTCTGGTGGACTCTACTGCTGATCGCGGCCCTGATCGGATTGGCTTATTACATTCGTTACCGAAGAGCCCATCAGGTCAAGTCGCCTCCACTGAAACCGAGAATTCCACCACACATTCGCGCCCGGGAAAAACTGAAGGAAGCACTCCGGTTCATCGGTCATCCCAAGAAATTCTGCACCTTGACCAGTGACCCTATCCGGACCTACCTGGAAGAACGGTTTGACCTGAGAGCTCCGGAACGAACCACGGAGGAGTTCCTGGATGAGCTCAAATACTCGGAAAGACTCAATGCGACACAAAAGGAGCGGATGAAGGATTTCCTGAGCCTTTGCGATTTGGTGAAATTCGCAAAATTCGAACCAACTCAAACCGAACTCCAACACCTTCATCAATCTGCAATGAACTTTGTTGATGAAATGGAACTGACGACCTTGACCCAACCAGGCCATCTCAATCTTGAAAAACTGACGGTAGACAAAGCTTCATGACCTTTAGTTTTGCAGAGCCTTACTGGCTGATCTTGTTGTTGCTGATTCCTCTGATTGCATGGTTGAAGGGAAAGAGAGGCAAACAGGCTGCCTTTTTGTATTCATCTGTAGGTCTCGTCCGAGGCATGGCAGGACTGACTCGTTCCCGTTCCGGTGCGATCCTGAACCAAATGCGCTGGTTCTGTTTAGCCTGCCTGGTCCTTGCTCTGGCACGTCCACGAATCGGCGAAGGAGAATCTTCCATTTCCACCAGCGGTATCGACATCGTTGTGGCACTGGATCTCTCGACCAGCATGGCAGCTGAGGATCCCACCCCGAAAGGTGGATGGATCAGACGCCTTACCGTCGCCAAAAATGTTCTGGCGGAGTTCATAGAGAGCCGGCCCTATGATCGAATCAGCCTAGTCGCTTTTGCCGCGGAAGCGTATACGGCGTCGCCGTTGAGCATGGACCACGAGTTCCTCCTGACGAATCTGGATCGGCTGGAATTAAACACGATTGCAGATGGAACTGCCATCGGTTCCGCCATTGGAACCGGAGTAAACCGTCTGAGAGACATCGAAGCGGATAGTCGGATTCTGATCCTGATGACGGATGGCCAGAACAATTCCGGACAAATCCCCCCCCTAACGGCGGCCGAAGCAGCCGAGGCGATGGGAGTCAAGATCTACACCATCGGTGTGGGCACTACCGAGCGGGCCAGGATTCTTCAAAAGGACATTTTCGGTCGAGAAAATTATGTTTATACCGATGTCAACATCGATGAAAAAACTCTCAAGGAGATCGCGAAAAAAACCAACGGCAAGTATTACCGGGCAGATAATGCGGAGGCATTGAGGGAGATTTACCGGCAGATTGATGAGTTGGAAAAGACCGAAGTGGAGATCAAAAAATTTCAACGCTACGATGAAATCTTTGCCTGGGCAGCCGTACCGGGTTTATTTCTTCTCATTTTGGAACTAGTATTGGGAAACACGGTTTGGAGAAAACTGCCTTGAAATTTGAACATCAGGAAATTCTATGGTTACTGCTCGCTGTCCCGGGAATAGTCTTGTTCCTGTACTGGAGCTGGCGGGATAAAAATAAAAAGATCGCGCAATTTGTCCAATCACGTCTCTTGGCTCAATTGACGATTGGGGTATCGGTCTGGAGACAAGTCCTCCGCCGATGTCTACTCGTTCTGGCTGCCACCCTGATCCTGATCGGCATTGCCCGACCCCAATGGGGTTTCACTTGGGAAGAAGCCAAACAGCGCGGTATCGATATCCTGATTGCAATCGACGCTTCGCGCAGCATGTTGGCTGAGGATGTGATCCCCTATCGACTGGAACGGGCTAAACTGGCCGCCGTGGATCTGGTCAAACTGGCCAAAACCGATCGACTGGGGTTGATAGCCTTTGCCGGGACTGCATTTCTTCAATGCCCACTGACACTCGATGAAAACGCCTTTCGACAGAGTCTGAATGCCGTCAGCGTCGACATCATGCCCCAGGGAGGAACCACCTTGGCAGAAGCAATCGACACGGCGGTGGAAGCTTTCAAGGAGAACACCAACAACCACCGGATACTGGTGATCTTTACCGATGGTGAGGACCACGAAAGCGGGGTGAAGGAAATGGCCCAAATGGCTGCGGAAAAGGGTATCCGAATCTTCACAGTAGGCGTCGGCACGCAAAAAGGCGAACTTCTGAGGATCACCGACCAAAATGGAAAACGAACATTTTTGAATGATTCGAACGGAAATGCCGTGAAATCCAGGTTGAATGAATCGATGCTTCAGGAGATCGCAGGTATCGGAAAAGGATTTTATCTCCCTTTAAAGGGATCCGATACCATGGAAATTCTTTATCAAAGAGGGCTTGCTGAACTCCCCGGAACGGAGATCAGTTCACGTTTAATTAAACTTTTTGAAGAAAGACATCAGTGGTTTCTTCTTCCAGCCTTGATTCTGCTAATTATAGAAAGCCTCATGTCGGACCATAAACCACCAAAACGCCCGACCCGAAACACCGGTTTGAAAAGGAAAGGGACCATGTCTGTGGGAATGGCTATTGCAATCACCGTCCTCCTAACTGGTTTTCTCACCCATTCAGCAGCCGCCGGACCGGCATCGGATGCACTGAAACATTACAAGGCGGCACGTTATGATGAAGCCTTAAATGCCTACCAACAGGCCCTCACAGAAAAACCCGACGACGCACGCCTTCTTTACAATGCAGGTGCTTCGGCCTACGGAGCCGGGAAATGGATGGCATCGGAAAATTTCATGAATCGGGCATTGAATACCGAGGATCTGGATCTCCAGCAAAAAGCATATTACAACCTCGGGAATGCCCGCTACCGGCTAGGGGCATCGGAACAGGATCCTCAGAAGAAGATGGAATACTGGGAGAACGCCATTAAGTCTTTTAAGGGAGCCATCAATCTCAACGAAGAGGATGGAGATGCTGAATTCAATCAGAATTTCGTCAACCTGAAACTCGAGGAGTTGAAAAAGCAACAACAGAAGGACAAAAACGAGGACAATCAAGATCAGGAAAACAAGGACGAGAAAAAAGAAGACCAGGATCAGCAGGACCAGGATCAGCAGGACCAGGATCAGCAGGACCAGGATCAGCAGGACCAGGATCAGCAGGATAAGGATCAGCAGGATAAGGATCAGCAGGACCAGGATCAGCAGGATAAGGATCAGCAGGATAAGGATCAGCAGGACCAGGATCAGCAGGATAAGGATGAGGACAAGAAACCTGAGGATAAGGCAGGAAAACCTTCCGACAAATCTGAAGATCCATCCAAGGATGCTCCACCGCCCCGGCCCATGGGAGCGATGTCTCCTGAAGAAGCCACAAAAATCCTGGAAGCATTACAGGATAAGGAAAAACCCCTGCTTTTTCTCCCCAACCAGAAAAAGAGTCGGAAAAACCGAAGGATCCTGAAGAATTGGTGATCAATGGGACCTATGAGACACAATCTCCTTAATGCCTGCAATTTGATCCCACCCATTTGTTTTCCGAAATCAGGAAAGGTTACGATGAGCATCTGCACCTTACTCGTCTCTCTATTGAGTGTCCATTCTGCAGCAGCTCAAACGTCCTTTGAAATAAACTTCAGCCGCTCAGTCGTAACGGTCGGAGAATCTTTGAAACTGTCCCTTATCTTTAATAACGGGCGTCTCGAAGCAAAATCTTTATCCAATCTACCCACCCTGCCCGGTCTGCAGATAAGCTATTCAATCCCCAGTCACCAGAATAAAACCGTTGTAGGACCGCGGAGCAGTTTCAAGCGAGTCGTGTCGTATCCGGTCAGGGCCTTGCGGCCCGGGAAGTATACCTATCCACCGATCCTTTGCCGGATGAACGGAAAAACCTATCGTTCGCGACCAGCAACCCTGACCGTTGTCGCAAGAGATCCACGAGTTGCAGCCCAAGCCAAAACTGAAAAGTATTTTTCCAGAATTCTTGTAGAAAAAGAAGAGGTGTATCCCGGCGAACTTTTCCTGGTTGAAATGCAACTTCTGGTCCAGCAGGGCAACCGTGCCGATTTAAGACAGTATCCCAAAGTTGAAACGCCTGGATTTGTGTTTGGAGAAAAAGCCACCAATAGCCAGACCAAACTTCGACAGGGCAACACTATCTACCAGGTCTTCGTCATTCAGCGTACCGCAAAAGCCGTCAAATCCGGAAAATTGTCGCTGGGACCTGCTGTATTCACTTTTCAGTTCGGAGTACGCAGTGGACGGAGTATTTTCGGCACCACCTATAATAACAGTACGAAAATAGTTCCTTCCGATACCCGAACCATTCGAGTCCTGGATTTCCCTCAAGAGAACAGGCCCGAACATTTCCAGGGAGCCGTGGGTGAATTTGATTTTCAGTTTCTTCAGGCAGCTCCCAAAAAGGTCAGCGAAGGTGATCCAATTACTCTCCAGTTCAGAGTCTTCGGCAAAGGTTCTCTGGATAATATTTCGATTCATCTGGATACGGAAAAAGAATGGAAAGGCTTCAAGATATACGATCCCGAAACCGAAATCCAACTACAGAGTGATCTGGGAATGCAGGGCATTAAATCTTTCCGCCAGGTTGTTGTTCCCCAAAACGACACCATCACGAGTCTCCCCCCTCTGCGTTTTGCATTCTTTGACCCAAAGGAGAAAGCCTTCAAATCACTGGGAACCCAACCCATTTCCATTGAAGTCATGCCTCAGCAAGGCCCCAATGTCATGCCTACGATTGCCGCACCTAATAATGGTACGGATTCCCCACCTCCACCGGAACCGAATGATATTGTCCACATCAAACCCCATTTCGGATCGGTCCTACCCATGAATTCATGGCAGAGTAATCCTTCCCGTCTCATCCAGATTCAACTCATCCCCCTGATAGGATGGATCGCCTTGCTTCTACGTCGAAAATACCGGGAACGCATCGAACGGAATCCAGCTTTATTAAGAAAGAAAAAATCCTGGAAGGAAGCAGAAGAAAACCTGAATGAACTCCGCCGACTGACCAGTGCACAGCAGTCGAATGATTTTTTCAGTCTTCTGTTTCGCACCCTTCAGGAATTACTCGGTGCCGAACTGGAGCTTCCTTCTTCCGCCATCACCGATGAGGCCATTGAGGATTGTGTGACGAATACCGACATGCCGGAATCACTCGCCGGTGATCTGAGCAGTCTGTTTGAAGCCTGCAACCAAGCAAATTACTCCCCCTTTCATTCCACGGAGGAATTGCAACAGGCAACCGGAAAAACAGCCAAGCTGCTGGAGTTTCTCAGTAATAGGAAATAATGCTTTCTCTACTCGACAGCGCCTCCGATCGGGAACGATTTCACGGCTTCTCATCCACACTTTTAATCACACTCTGTAGACGGACATGCCGGAGTGTTGAGTTATTCCTATCTGTATTCTTGATCTCCATCGCCGTTTCCGACGTCAATGCACAGGATATGGAATTCGACGCGGCGAATAAATTGTATGAGAAAGACAACTATCAGGTCGCTGCCGAAAGCTACGAATCCCTCATTGCAGCAGGTAAGAGCTCCTCGGCGGTTTATTTCAATCTCGGCAACTCCTATTTTCGAATGAACCGAACCGGAAAAGCCATCACGAATTTTCTCAGAGCACAAAGCCTCTCCCCGCGTGATCCGGATATTAAAGCAAATCTGGAATTTGCCAGAGATCAAGTCGTCAGACCTTCTCCACCCCGTACTCCAATTTACGTAATCCTCCTGTCCACTTTGACTCTGAAGGAATGGTTTCGTCTGTGCTTCGTCACCAATCTCCTCTTCTTTCTGCTGCTCGGTCTCGGTGAATGGAGACCGGATTGGAAACCTTCCCTGAGAATACCGGCCATCGTCTCCTTCGTCATGCTGTTTGGCATGGTGGCTGTGGTTGCGGCTGCCTACTTTGTACGCAAAGCGGCACCGGACCTAGTGGTCACTGCTCCCAAAGCTTCCGCACATTATGGTCCAATGACAGAATCCCAAGAGTACTTCATCCTGAATGAAGGGGAAGAATTAAAAGTGCAGGACAAAAAATCGGGATGGTTGAAAGCCAAATCAAGCGATGGACGCTCGGGGTGGATTCAAGGATCGGATGCGGAATGGATCGATCCTTCCCGGAACCATTGACCGCGATATAAATTCCAATCTCCATTTTGGATTTGCCAAATCTGACGCAGATTCCTAAGCTGATTTCATGATCCAAAAATCCGGTTTAATCCACAGTTTAATCATAGGTCTCCTTGTTTCGCCTATTTTGGTATCGGCTGCTGATAACGACTCTCCGCACAACGGGATTCACATCAAGAAGTCAGGAGAGAAGCTTTCCATCTTTATCGGACAGGACCTTTTAACGGAATACCATTATCAGGGAGATATTCCCTTTCCAAACCTGTATCCCGTGATGGGACCGGAAAATCTACCGATGACCCGGAATTTCCCAATGAAAAACGACGGCGAAAACGAAGCAAAGGACCACAAACATCATCGGTCCTTGTGGTATACCCATGGAGAGGTTAACGGTCTGGATTTTTGGTCGAACTCCGCATGCCGAATTGTGCACAAGGGTTTCAAAGGAATCGAGTCCGGCGAGAACAAAGGCACCATCCGCACGACCAATGCCTGGACCGGCCCCGATGGGAAAGTGGTCTGCACCGATGATCGAACCTGGACATTTTACACTCCGAAACTGCGAAGTGAACGGATCATAGATTTCGAGATCACCGTGCACGCATCCAATGGTGATGTGGTCATGGGCGATACCAAGGAAGGCAGTATGGCTCTTCGTCTGGCCCCCACACTGCGATTAAAAGGGGACGTGGGACAGGGCAACATCCAAAACAGCAATGGTGAAGAAGGAAACACCACATGGGGCAAACGGGCCAAATGGTGCGATTACTACGGCCCCATTGACGGAAAAACCGTGGGAGTTGCAATTTTTGACCATCCGGACAATCCAAGACACCCGACTTGGTGGCATGTGCGCGACTATGGCTTGTTCGCCGCCAATCCTTTCGGCATCCACAATTTTGAAAAAAAGGAAAAAGGAGTAGGTGATTTGAAAATCCCATCCGGAAAATCCATCACTTTCAAATACCGCCTCTATTTTCACAGTGGAAACACAGATGCTGCGGAAGTTGGAAAATATTACCAAGCCTATATCCATTAATAAAATTACCCCTCTGAATATACTGATCGGCATCAAGTTTTCGGAAAATCCCAGGGGCTGAAATTGTCGGACTTGATGGGCTGGAATAT
>DUCD01000031.1:35571-37791 GCA_012959985.1 Verrucomicrobiales bacterium
TCCATGAACGGCCTCAGCGCGGCCACCTTCAGGTACCCTGTTCTGCCCGGCATCAAGTTTGTGAAGAATTCCGAGGTGTAAATCCGACATTTCGGCTGAGGACATCCGACGCTACAGCACAAAAAGAAACCGTCTGATTTATTAGCGCAGAAAACCCTAACCGAATGGCAATGCGGCACGCTGGGGACAGCGAGCCCTACCAAATCCATGGAAAGACGCGACCTTTAATATGAATCAAGCTTCTCACAATTTCGATTACGATGCGGTTGTCATCGGTGGCGGGAGCGGTGGATTCGCCGCCGCCCGGACGTTGACTGACGAGGGGGCCAAAACAGCCGTGATCGAAGGAGGAGGTCAACTTGGAGGGTTATGCATTTTACGGGGTTGCATGCCGACAAAAGCCCTCCTCTATGCTGCTGAGGTTTACCATCTGATGAAACACTGTGGAACCTGGGGGCTGCAATGCAATGATCCAGGCTTCCAATTCCGGGAAGTCATCAAACGAAAGGACCAACTGATCAAGGAATTTGCCAATTACAGAGCCGAACAACTGGAAAACGGTAAGTTTGACCTTATTCGGGAGACAGCGCGCTTCTTGGATCCGCATACCTTGGAACTTTCTGACGGACGGCAATTGACATCCGCTCATTTCGTTATCAGCACGGGGTCGGTTGTCTCTCCGCCACCGATAAAAGCTCTGGAGTCAGTTGGCTACATCACGAGTGATGAGGCCCTCTGTATGGAACAACCGCCCAACTCCATGATCGTGTTGGGTGGAGGACCCATCGCTCTGGAATTCGCACAGTTCTTCTCACGTCTGGATGTAGCTGTACACTTGATTCAACGGAATAGGCAGGTCTTAAAGACCATGGACTCTGATCTTACAACAGAACTGGTCAATTCTCTAAAGGACGAAGGAATGCATGTCTACACAGGAGCGGAGATCCTCACCGCTTCAACGACCGAACATGAGAAGAAAATCCAAATCAGGCATCAGGGAAACACCCTCACCATCCGGGCCGAATCGATCCTGATGGCTCTGGGGCGATCACCTAATACGGGCTCATTAAACCTGAAAGCCACTGGAGTGAAAACCATACGCAATCGGATCGAAACTGATACTTCGATGAGGACAGCGACACCGCACATTTTTGCGGCGGGGGACTGCACCGGGCCTCATGAAATCGTCCATATCGCTATTCAACAAGGCGAAATTGCGGCAGCGAACATTCTGAATCCTGAAAAAAGCGCAGCGATCGATTATCGTTTATTGAGCAGTATCGTCTTCACAGATCCTCAACTCGCAATGGTCGGCATGACCGAAAAGCAGGCAAAGGATGCCGGTATTCCCATCCTGACAGCTTCCTACCCCTTCAACGATCACGGAAAATCCATGATCATGGACACGCATCATGGAATTGTGAAATTGATCGCTCACCGGGAAACCGGCGAAATCCTGGGAGGCGGGGTAACCGGTCCCTTAGGAGGCGAGCTGATTCACGAGATCATCGTGGCAATGCATCACCGTACAACCGTTCAACAATTTGCCGCTATTCCACATTATCACCCCACTCTCTCAGAAATCTGGACTTACCCAGCCGAAGAATTGGCAGATCAGGTCACTGCTTCAGATGCTTGATAATGCAGCTAATCAATAAGGGGCGTAATATCACGGAAACCGGAAAGAATACGGACGATTTGGAGCGGCGTAGAATCCGGATTATAGATGATAAGATAACTGTGAACGCTCCAGAAACGGTAGTCTTTTCCGGTCAAATCTTCGCGCCGATGCCCCATGTCCGGTAGGACAGAAAGTCGAGAGACCACTCTTTGAAATTCAGCAATAACACGGTCAACTGCATCAATAATGTCTTGAGAGATGTAATCCCAGATATCGTTAGCATCTTGTCGTACAGTTTCAGTAAAGAGATAACCGCTCATTGTTTGGAAGCTCGACGAGCTTCGCTCTTGAGGCGGATCTCCTGAAACACTGTATCACCATCAATGACACGGCCTGCTTTAACGTCGGCCTCGCCTCTAGCAATTTCAAATCTGAGGTCACGCCTTAATTCGGCTTTTCTTTTGATCAACGAAAGTGCGTCATCCAAGGCATCAGCCGGAGAATCGTAAATCCCGGCACGAACCTGTTCGTTAATATACTCTTACGCATCAAGTTTTCGGATTTAAACCTCGGAATTCTTCACAAACTTGATGCCGGGC
>DUCD01000031.1:37923-43852 GCA_012959985.1 Verrucomicrobiales bacterium
CAGCCCATCACGTCCGACAATTTCAGCCCCTGGGATTTTCCGAAAACTTGATGCCGATCAGTATAATTGCTTCTTGATCTGCGGTTAGAGTGATTTCCAGCGTATTTACTCCGCTTACTCCCCAGAATATTGTTCTACTCAACATTATTGACTGAATCAATGGAATAGGCGAATTTAAAAAGACATTACAATGGATCAGGGTCGAACAATTTTAACGGCGACCCATTTAGTATCCGACAATATGAATTTCCTGATTTCAACCTGAACGGACTCGGGTTTGAAGTCCTGCAGAATCATCTTTGCAAAATCCCCAGCCATCGCTTCGATCAGATTCCATTGTTTCTGAAGTACCAGGGACTTCAGTTGCTTGGTCACCGCATGATAATCGATGGTTTGCGATAAATCATCCGTTTCGGAGGCCTTCTGAAAATCGGTTTCCATTTCGATACATACCTGGACCCTTTGAGATTCAAATCGCTCTTGCTCAGTCACTCCTATCCGACAATTCAATTTCAGAGCATTAATGATTATTTTGTCCATGATTGGATTAAATCGAGTTCATATTTCTGTAGAATCTTCTGAAGTTCCCAAAGATGTTCCACGATCAGATCGGGTTCAGCTTCCTGCAATTGCGCCCGTTGATTATAACCGGTTAAGACCGCACAGGAGTGAACCTTGCCCTGCCGGGCCGTCTCAATATCATGGACCATATCACCGATGAACAGGGTTTCCCTGGGATTCAATTCATGATGGTCGATCAATTCCAGAATTTTCTCCTTTTTGTTCAATATGCGAACATAGGGGTGATCCAGATATTCATGAAATCGGTTGGCTTCTGACTGAATCCGGAAGTGCTCGGGGTGAATGGTACTCAGCAAAAAGGTTAGAATTTCCTGATTCCGGCAGAATTTGAGGAAATCTCTGGCATAGGGAAGCTCTTCAACCGAATGAATGACTTTCTGGAAATGTTCATGATACCACTTGTCCAACTGTTCAATTGAAACACCGGGAGTATGAATATCGTAGAAATCCTCAAAAGGCAGAAAAAACTCCTTTCGGAATTGCTCAAGATCCATCGTATTTACCCCAGCTTGCTCAAAAACGTAATTGGTGGCATTCCACACTGCCGGCAGGTCGTTCACAAGAGTTCCGGACCAATCAAAGATAATATTACGTATCACGAATCAATCTTAGGGATTGTCATAAGGCATTTCCAAGTGTAAACTATCACTCTGGCTCCCTTGAAGGAGGGGCCTTAGAAATGTGGATATTGCTCAAGTTAGCCGTAATTCCTCCTCGGAGGGGTTAGGCAACATAAGCGCCTCAGATGATGTCATTTCAGGGAGTTCTGAGATTCATTTATTTTTTTATAAATTCGCTCTTGATTCATCAGGTTTCAGACACTATAGTGCGCGCTCTTTTGATAAGAAAACCTAAGTTTTATGGCAGGAAATAAGTTGAAAACGCGCAAATCATTCGCCAAGAGATTCAAAGTCTCTGCGAACGGTAAAATAATGCGCAACAAGTCCGGGAAACGGCATTTACTAGCTAGCAAGAGCCCGAAGCGGCGCCGGAACCTAGGCCAGGAATCAGAGGTCGATGCGACTCATTACCGACGAATCCGGTTAAGTCTCCCCAACGAGAAAAGGCTTTAATTTCAACTGCACCAAATAACTCAAGATGAGGACAACCAATTCTCCAGCTTCCAGAAAGCGACGCAAAAGGATGATCAAGGCCGCGAAAGGTTATCGCGGCAATCGTTCAAAGCTTTATCGCTATGCATCCGACGCAGTTGACCACGGTCTCGTTTACGCCTACCGGGATCGACGCAACAAGAAACGCACTTTCAGAAGACTGTGGCAGATCCGCATTAATGCGGCTACCCGTTCTGCAGGACTAACTTACAGCCGATTTATCGAGGGTCTGGTTGCTGCGAAAGTGGCCGTGAACCGAAAAAACCTGGCTCATATGGCAGTGACCGATGAGACCGCCTTCGGCGAACTGGTAAAAGCAGCTCAGGCCGCACTGGAAACCAAACGAGCCAACGCCTAGTCTGCTGCAGTTTCAGAACAGTCATTCTTGAATTTTTTCCCACGGGCGACGTTTTAACGAGTCGCCCGTTTTTATTGTATGTCCGAGTTCATTGAAAAAATCCCCCTCGCCAAAGAGGATGCTCGACAGGATTTCCTGAACGCAGAGAATCTCGGTGGATTAGAATCCATGAGAGTGAGGCACCTTGGAGTCAATGGGGCATTCACCGCTTTACTAAAGCAGATAGGCAAGCTCTCTAAAGAGGAAAAGCCGACGGCGGGAAAAGCCATCAATATCGCCAAGAGAGAACTGGAAACCCTGCTGAAAGAGCGGAAAGAGATCTTGGAAAATGACGCTCTGAAGCCGAATCGCCCCTCGGATTTCTCACTACCCGGCAGAAAATCCTTCACCGGCAGTCTGCATCCTCTAACTCAGGTCACCGAAGATATCGTAAGAATTTTCCGGAAAATTGGCTTTGCGGTGGCGGACGGGCCTGAAATCGAGGATGAATATCATTGTTTTGATGCCCTTAACACACCGGCAGATCATCCGGCCAGAGATACCCATGACACTTTTTATCTAAAGTCTGAGGATCCCCCGCCGTTACTGCGCACTCATACTTCATCGGTGCAAATCCGAGTGATGAAGAAGGCAAAACCTCCCATCCGAATCGTCGTGCCAGGCAGGGTGTATCGGAGGGACAGCGCCGATGCGACACACAACCCCACTTTTCAGCAGATTGAAGTATTATATGTGGATCGAAAAGTGACGGTTCGGGATTTAAGAGCCACCGTGGAATATGTTTTTCGTGAACTGCTTGGAAAAGTGGTGAAAATCCGCTTGAGACCTCATTACTTTTCTTACACTGAACCAAGTTTTGAAATTGATTTCTCAAGTCCGCTGGTTCGGAGTATGGGCAAGGAGTGGCTCGAAATTGCCGGCTGTGGAATGGTTCACCCTCAAGTATTTGAAAATGTCGGATACGATCCCGAGGCTTGGTCGGGATGGGCTTTCGGCTTCGGTATCGAGCGGATCGCCATGATTCGATACGGAATCAATGACATTCGACTTTTCTACGAGAACGACCAACGATTCCTGAATCAGTTTTAGGAATCCACCCATTTCTTGACCTTGGTTACAACCCACTGTTTGATAATCGTCTCCATCGTCATTTCCTGAATATGAAAGTAACGTTCAATTGGCTGAAAAAATACGTCGATTTCGAGGATACACCCGAAGAGCTGGCCGAACGTCTGACCATGCTGGGGTTGGAAGTCGAATCGATGGTGAGTCATTCCCGTGAGTTTGAAAACATCGTGGTGGCGGAAGTCCTCAGCAAAGAGAAACATCCGAATGCCGATCGCCTATCCGTATGTACTGTAACGAATGGAACGGAACAGAAACAGATAGTCTGTGGCGCCACCAATTTCAAAGTGGGAGACAAAGTTCCACTGGCTCAAATCGGTTGTCAGATGCCGACTCCGGAAGGGGAAAAACCCTTCACGATCAAAGCCGGTAAAATCCGAAGTGTGGCATCGGAAGGAATGATGTGCCCCGGAAATGAGCTGGGACTCTCCGAAGATGCTTCGGGACTGATGATTCTGGATCAGGCATCAACGGTGGGACAGTCATTGGCGGATCACCTCAATCGCCCAGAGGCGGATGTGCTTTATGATCTTGAAATTACTCCGAATCGTGCCGATTGGACAAGTCTCATAGGTATCGCCCGCGAAATCAGTGCTTCAACGGGAAACAACCTTCGCCTACCCGAAATCCACCTACCGAAACCATCCACTGATAAGGTCGATGATCTAGTAGCCGTAGAGATTGAAAACCCCGATCTGTGTCCTCGCTATGCCGCCCGGATCGTCAGAAACATAAAAATCGGCCCGAGCCCCGACTGGCTTCGCCATGCCTTGAATCAAATCGGTATCCGCAGTATCAACAATGTGGTGGACGTGACGAATTATGTCATGATGGAAACCGGACAACCACTGCACGCGTTTGACTTGAGTCTTTTGAAGGACCCGGCTGTCATTAAAATCCGGACCGCTTCGGAAGGAGAAAAATTCACTCCGATCGATGGACAGGAACGATCCTTGAGCAACAAGATGCTGATGATCACGGATGGGCAGAAAAATATCGCTCTGGCAGGAATCATGGGAGGTGAAAACACCGAAATCGGAGAGAGCACTACAGATGTTCTGATTGAAAGTGCCTGTTTCGAATCCCGATCCATTCGGGCAACCTCCAAGCAACTCGAGCTTAAAACGGATGCTTCCTATCGGTTTGAACGAGGGAGCGACGTCAGTATTGCTGAGTGGACCGGGCGTTGAGCTGCTCAACTCATCCTTGAGACTGCAGGGGGTTCTCTGGTGGATGGTGTTGTGGACTGCTACCCCAATCCAGAACCCCTCCGACAGATTTCCCTTAGACATCAGAAAGTCAATGATCTGCTCGGAATCGATATTCCACCAGAATCAAACCGGAACTTTCTGGAACGACTGCAACTCAAGATTGTGGGCGATGACAATCCAAATGCCTTGACGGTGGAAATCCCAACTTTTCGTCCGGATCTGAAACAGGAAGTCGATCTCATTGAGGAAATTGTCCGACTCTACGGGGTCGATAAGATTCCAGGAGGGAATCCAATCTGCCTTGCAGCCGAGAATCCATTCGATGCGGTCTTTGATGAACTGACCAAAGTGAGAAATCTCCTGGCCGGGATGGGGCTTCATGAGATCCAGGGACAGACCCTGATCATGAATGAAGCTGCGGCAAGAATTCATCAGGAATCCGAATTAGTTCACCTTTCCCATCCGCTCAGCAGTGACATGGACACACTGCGAAGCAGCCTGATGCCGGGTTTGATCGATGCCGTGAGCCACAATGCAAGGCATCGCGAATCAGCCATCAGACTGTTTGAAATAGGCACCGTATTTCAAAAATCGAACAATGGTTTTGAAGAAAAGAGGAATCTTGCATTTGCTTTATGTGGAACCAGCGATCCGGATTTCAGAGCAGTCAAACCAGACGAAACCTACGTCGATCTGTTTGGTCTGAAAGGGATTGTTGAAAGCTTTCTGACCTTTTATGGATGTCGCGGCATTTTCTTCGACCGAAGCGATGACAGCGACGACCTGTTCTCAGAATACGGAGTCATCCGCCAAGGCAATCTGATAATCGGTCGCATCGGCCAACTTCAACCGGCCCTGTCGAAGGATTTTGATATTCGTATGCCCTGTTTCCTGGCTGAACTGGATCTGGATGGTTTATCCGGCAGGAGAAATACACAGAAATCATTCAAACCATTACCCCCCTACCCTTCCATTCGTCGCGACATCGCCATGTTGGTTTCTGATTCTGTCCAGCATCAGGACATCCTCAAATCGATCCGCAAATCCAAAGTTGAATGGATTGAATCGGCAGACATATTCGACGTCTATCACGGAGATAATATTCCGGAAGGACAAAAAAGTGTCGCTTACGGCCTCATCTACCGTAGCCCGAAAAAGACCCTTACTGATGATCAGGTAAACGGTGCCCACACCAAAGTAATCGAGGCCTTGAAGCGGGACTTAAAAGCGACCATGCGATAGGCTTCCCCTTTTGTGGGTAGGGAAACGCTGTCCTCAGCGCTCCTTGAGAAGTAAGGGACCACTAAAGTAGCAGGTGCACGGAGATTGACTCTTTTCCCAACTACTTGAAATCAATAGTGAAATTCTCAGAAACTTGACGTCAGAATTCGTATTTCACACCGTAGAATTTCGGAATCTTGAGACTCTTGAACTGTTTTATTCCGTTTCTGCACCCGCATCGATGAGAGTCTTGATCACCTCATCCATCACTCCAGCTTCGACGGGATGACTGCTAGCCCGACTTTCGCTATTCAACCCCG
>DUCD01000032.1 GCA_012959985.1 Verrucomicrobiales bacterium
CCAGCGCCGCCGAATGCAGTGAGAGCGTATTCGCTGGGGTCGTATCCCTCCCTGACCGATACCTTCCGGATGGCATCGGCCATAATCTCATCTGCAATGTCTAGATATCCTTGAAGTAGACTTTCACGGGTAAGGGATTGTGCCGTAGAATTATTGATCGAAATCAACAACGCCTCACACTGATTCTGTGATGCTTCCAAATCGATTGGAATGCCGAATAGCGTGCTGTCCAATCTCCCCAGTAAGGCGTTGACATCGCTGAGAGTTAAGGGTCCTCCGGCACCGTACATCGCCGGACCGGGGTGGGCTCCAGCGCTTTCTGGACCGACGTGAAGAAACCCATTACGGAAGCCACAAATGGATCCTCCACCGGCGGCAACGGTTTCTATTCGAAGACAGGGAGCGAAGACTCTTGCATTTCCGATTTTAAGATCAAATCGGTAATTGAAGTCTCCTTCAAATCGCGCAACATCTGTACTGGTGCCACCCATATCAAAGGAAATCAGTCGATCCAGATTACAGGCTTTTCCTGCACTCGCCGCTCCAACGACTCCGCCCGCGGGACCGCTTAACAGGCTGTCCTTGGGGTGGAAATGCCTCCGTGTGACCAATCCACCACTACTGGTCATGATCAATAGATTCCCTTTCGGCAGATCTTTTTCCACCTTTCCCAGGTAGCGGTTCATGATGGGAGAAAGGTAGGCATCAACAACCGTGGTTTCTGCCCTTGGTAGCAATTTTATGGATCGGGACAGATCTGTAGAACAGGAAATCCACCGGAATCCTTTTTTCTTCAGTTGCTCTTTCAATTGGGATTCATGCTCCGGATTAACGTAACTATGGGCGAGGACGACAGCTGCAGCGCAGGAATTATTTCCAGGTAGATCTTTGATTTGTTTTTCCACCCGTAACGGATCGAAGGGAATGATGATTTGTCCCGACGCATTGAGTCTTTCTGTAATACCTATCGAAACTTTATGTAGCGGATTTCTTTTACAAATATCTAAATCGAAAAGGCGGGGTCTCTGCTGTGTTCCTATTTCAAGTAAATCCTCAAAGCCCTGAGTGATAAACAGAATGACTTCCGCTCCCTTCTGCTCCAATAATGCATTGGTTCCTCGCGTGGTTGCTAAGGTCATTCTCAAGGGAGGCAGATCCTTGGCGGAAGGCGTACCCGTCACCAACCTTGCCGCAAGAATCGGGGCTTCGTATCCGGATTGCAGTTCAATGACCGGATGCTTGTCGGTTCCCATCGGGAGTGCCGAGTCAAGAAACAGAGTGGATGTAGCGGAATCAAATCCAACGACGGTACAGGCCTTGCCCGGATCCGTTAACAGAGCCGCCTTGAAACCAAGAGGGAAGTCGTCCGGGGCCTGCCAATTCTGACTGATTGTCAGCTGAGTTGGTTTCTGGATTTCTTCGATACGCGCCCGGAGTCCACTAGTGGAAAGCACCTTGATTCGAAATGTTTCGCCCTTGGGTGATGTGGCGAGACAATCTGTAAAGGTGCCTCCGGTATCAATCCAGATGTTCCAGATGTTGCCCAGCATTCAGTGGTGAAATCAACTTATAAGGGAGTCCATAGCTGCGGTGGCAAAGCTCAGCAGAAGTAGGAAACCACACATGTCGGTTACCGTCGTCAGAATAGGGCCGGAGGCAAGCGCCGGATCAAAATTGAGTCGCTTCAAAACGAGAGGCAATAATCCGCCAAGTGTTACCGCCAGAACTGTATTCAAAGCAAGGGCCCCCCCCACGACAAGACCAAGGTAAGGATTCCCTTTCCACATGAAAGCCACGGTAGCCAGAAGGCATCCCAACGCTAAGCCATTCACGATGCCAACAAGGCACTCTTTTCTCATGACCCTGAATATCTCCATCGGTCTGACCAGACCAAGGGTTAACTCACGAAGGCTGACCGCCACGGCCTGATTGCCAGAGCAGCCGCTCATATCCGAAATGATGGGAAGAAAAACCACTAATGCGATCACTGCGGTAAGGGTATCCATGTAAAAAGCAATGACACTGGCCGAAATGATGTTGAGCACTATATTGATACTCAACCAGGATAGCCTTCGCATGGATCGCTCACGCAGGGGCATGCTTCTCAATTCTTCGCCTCCCCACAACCCGCTTACTTTTAGCAGGGTATCACTGGCCCTCTCAGCGTCGGCTTCTTCGACATCTTCCCGACGGACGACACCGGCGAAGATTCCTTTAGGGTCAACTACAGGCACCGCAAGATATTTATGGTCATCAAAAATTTCCAGGAGAACATCGAGATGAACATCCGTGTTTACCGACAAAGGGCTTTTGATCATGATGGCGGAAATCGACAAATCTCTGGAGGCGAGGATGAGTTCGCGCAAGGGGAGTACCCCCGACAACATTCCATCCCGTGTCACCACATAGATATATTGAACATTGTAATCGGAATAGCTTTCCCGGTGCTTCCGCATATCCTCGACCATTTCTCTGACTGAGAGATCTTCTTTGCACACAAGAAATTCGGTAATCATCAGCCCTCCAGCCGAATCTCCCGGGAATTCCATCAGTTTGCGGGATTCCTCCGCCTCACGCGGCGCCATGGCGGAAAGAATCATTTCCGCTCTGTCGGTTTCTACATCGGCAAGAACATCGACACGGTCGTCGCTGGGCATACTTTCAAAAATATCTGCCGCCACATCGGGAGGAAGAACTTCGAGCACATCCGCCGCCTGCTCATCCGGAAGATCGTGCATCAATTCAGCAGCGTCCTCAGAGGACAGCAATGATAGCAACAGGGTGCTCTGCTCTTCTGTCAACCTTGAGACAGTGCGAGCGGTTTCCGTAGGGGTGATCGATTCGAGAAATGACGCCAGAGTTTCGGCGTTGCCCTCATCGATCAGTGCAGCAAGAGTATTCCAGTGTTCCGCGTCTCTATAGTGTGCCATCGTCTGAATTGTGCTTTCAATCGTAATTATTAGTTACTCAGATAAAGCTTCTGCCAGTGGGTCCGACAAGAAAAAAGCGGAAATAATAGTCATCTTGTTCTTCATTTGAAAATGCGGGAACTCTGGATGTTTCTTGTGAAATCACCGTCCTTTCTCCAGATACTGGAAACGAAGTAGCAAAACTCCCCTTTAATTTTAGTCGCGTTTATTAAATCTAATGGCAAAAAAAGCTTTACAATAGTGCGGAAAATAGCCAGCTTTCAAGTAACCCAAAATTCCTAACCCCATCATTGCCAACGCATCAATAGGGAAAGGACCGCTCTCAATGACTACTAAAATGAAAAAACTATTAATGATGGTGGCGGCCTCCTGCCTATTACAGTTAGGAGTGCATGCCAATGATATCGAACCAAGCAAGGAGTTCTACACTGCCAACAAGGCCGTCAATCCGATCGTCCTTGACGGGGACTTATCGGAATGGGCGGGTGCGGCTCTGTTGGCGGATCCAAGGTTTTCAGTACCAAAAGGTTCTGGCGATGGCGGTGAGTTAGTCTTCTTCGAAGAATACAACGGAGGGTCCTGGACTGGACCGGATGATCATACCTCTGCAGTTCAGGTTCTCTACGATGATGAAAATGTCTATTTTGGGTTTATCGTGACGGACGAATACCATGAAAATGCCGCTAACAGTGCTTGGAATGGTGACTCGGTCCAACTCATGATTGCAAATGGCGCTCGTGACACACAGGTAGCCCTTTATAATTATGCTCTGGGCGGTGTGGAAAACGATATCGGCGAAATCATTGTAAATCACGAAGCTGGACCAGGTGAGACGGAAGCTGTTATTACCCGCAATGCTGTTGATGGGCGGACCATTTACGAAATCAAACTACCGAAAGCAGCGCTTGAAATCAGTGAGCTAGTCGGCGGAGTGCAATTTGGACTCGGCATGGCCATCAATGATGGTGACGAAGATACTCCAGGCCAAAAAGGTTGGGGCGGCCTCGGAGCCCACTCGATCGTTTTTGGTAAATCCCCCGAGGAAACGGCATTGGTTACTCTGGCTAAACCTGTTGAGCAGAACAATGATATTGAAGCCGGGAAAGATTTTTACACAGCCATCAAGGCTGCCAATCCAATCGTCCTGGATGGAGATCTCGGAGAGTGGAAAGGTGCCGGCCTGCTGGCCGATCCGAGATTCTCGATTCCGAAAGGATCCAAGGGGGACGGAGAACTGGTGTTTTTTGAACCCTACAACGGAGGATCCTGGCCAGGGCCAGACGATCATACCTCAGCGGTTCAGGTAGTTTATGATGATGATAATGTTTATTTTGGGTTTATTGTCACAGACGAATACCATGAAAACGCAGCCAACAGCGCGTGGAACGGTGATTCCGTTCAACTCATGATCGCTAATGATGCCCTTGATACCCAGATAGCTCTTTACAACTATGCCTTGGGCGGTGTGGAAGGTGACATCGGCGAGATCATTGTCAATCATGAAGCCGGTCCCGGCGATACGGAAGCAGTCATAGTCCGTAATGCTGCTGATGGACGTACCACTTACGAAATCAAACTACCGAAAGCAGCACTGGAAATCAGTGAGCTAGTCGGTGGGGTGCAATTCGGACTCGGCATGGCCATCAATGATGGTGACGAAGATACACCCGGCCAAAAAGGTTGGGGTGGGCTAGGTGCCCATTCAATCGTTTTTGGTAAATCACCCGAAGAAACGGCTTTGATTACTTTGGCTACCTCTAATGACATTGAGCCCGGAAAAGAGTCGTATACAGCTAATCCATCACCTGGAAATATCACTATCGATGGTGACCTCGGAGACTGGGGCGGTGTGCCGGTGCTTTCCGATCCGAGATTTTCGATTCCCAAAGGTTCCGGCCGTGATGGCGAGTTGGTGCTTTTCGAAGAATACAACGGCGGGAACTGGACAGGACCAGACGATCATACCTCTGCCGTTCAAATCATTTACGACGAAGACAATGTTTACTTTGGTTTTGTGGTGACGGACGATTACCACGAAAACGCAGCCAACAGCGCATGGAACGGTGATTCTGTCCAACTGATGATCGCCAATGACAAGCAGGATACTCAGATTGCCCTGTATAACTATGCACTTGGTGGCGTCGAAACCGAATTAGGTGAAATAATTGTCAATCATGAAGCGGGACCAGGTGAGACTGAAGCGGTGGTCGTCCGCAATACGGAAACCAAGCGGACTATATATGAGATCAAATTGCCAAAGGAGGCACTGGGTCTTACTGAGTTGATACAGGGAAGAACCCAGTTCGGTCTCGGCATGGCGATTAATGACGGTGACGAAGATACTCCCGGTCAGAAAGGTTGGGGAGGTCTAGGCGCTCACTCGATTGTTTTTGGTAAATCTCCGGAGCACACTGCTCTCATCACATTGGGCGTTGGTGGTCCCGTTGCAGGGATTTTCTTGTCGGCTATAAACCCTGCCCTCGACAAATTCACCTTCCGTGCCAATGACAAAGATAACTCCATTGTTGATCCAACTTCCGGGGTGCTTACCATTGACGGAGTTGATTTCCCGTTGGAAGCATCACCGAAGAAGCTTGACGCTACCGACTTCACGCATAACTACGCGCAACTTTTCCTTCCAAATACGGAACATACCTACACCGTCACGTTGCAGGACATGAATGGAAATACGGTGACAGAGTCTAGCACTTTTGTGACTGGTAACTATGGTATCCTAACCAACCTGATGAAGGCTACCGATGTAGATACTTCACAACCGGGATTCCTCTGGAAAATCTTTCAGAATGATTTCGGTTTTATTTCCAACCTCGATGCGGCTGAACGCGCTTTGGAGTCAGGCGAAGTGGAAGATGAGTTCGGAACGATTTTTGTTGCGGAAAACCTAGCTTGGAAACTCGAGCCTTTTGGCCCGGCAAATGGAGCGCCCACCGTTTTGGGATCGACTCCAGAATCACTCGTCCAATTTGAGATTCCGGGAGTGATCAACGTTAGTTTCCTTCCGTTCAATGGCAATGGTAACTATCCTGATGACGAGCAGATGCCGGGTATTCCTGGCTTCAATGGGGGCTTCGAGGGAGCAGCAGGTGAGGTTATTACTTACATTGATTTTCCTGCCGGCTTCCACACCCTTGGCGTGAATAACGCCGAAGGATTCCGTGCTCAGGCCGGATTCATCGATTCACCGGCAGACCAGCGTGTCTTTTTAGGTGAGTCAGAAGGACCCACCGAGACCACTTTCCTGGTCGAGGTTAAAGAGGCAGGTGTTTACCCGGTTCGATTCATGTGGTATCTCAATATCGGAGAGCCAAATATGGAACTTTTCTCCATTAAAGATGATGGATCGATTGTTCTGCTTAATGATACTGCTAATGGTGGGTTGCAAACTTACAGGGTTGGAACGGTGCAAGATTTTGTTGAGCCTGAACCTGAACCTGATCCTGGTCCCGATCCCGATCCCGTTGTTCCCGGTCTAGTGGTTGGCGCTGGACCCGAGGTTCTGAACCTCGACGGGGCGAATAATGCGGTGGACACCTCCACGGACGGTTCGAACGATCAGTCGCGGCAAAACGTCGACATTACAAACACCGAAACGTTGGACGCGGGATTTTACAAAGGCACGAGTTGGTCATACCAAGCCGGTCAAACGGGGAGTGTCATTCCTTACATTGCTTCCGCAAATGGAGACGGCGGCTACCAGATTCTCGCGGTTGGCGCTCAAGTCGATGTCGATGAGAATGGTCTGGATGTTGATGTCACAGTGCCCTTCGGTGGTTCTACCTTTGAATTGACGGATGGAACAGAGGTATTTGGCGGAATTATGAATCCACCGGGAATCGGTAGCCAGAACCCAGTCAGCACCAATCTCGGGAGCGGAGGGTTTATGGATCATGACAATAATAACGACGGCGCATTCACCCTTCCGACCGTCGGTGGAGTGGTCGACGGGTTCGGGCATGCGAATCTCGGCCGGTCTTACGCCTTCTCGATTGAAATCGAGCCTACAGAGGCTCCTCCCGAGTTCGCGGACGGGCTTGTGGCCCATTGGCCGCTGAACGAAGGATCCGGAGATGTATTCTCCGATGTCGTGGGAGGTTTCGATGGATTCCTGCCGCTCGGTCAAGACGGGGCGCAAACGGCAGTCAATTGGAGCGATGGACCTCCGGGAATTCAGGCAAACTCGGTTGAGTTTCTCGATGCCAATTCCTTCATTGCCACCACTTTCCCCGGGATTGGCGGAAATAATTCCAGGACGGTGTCGTTCTGGGTCCGCACAGCCGATGAATCCGCCTTCTTCGTATCCTGGGGCGCGAATGTGACGGCCCAGAAGTGGCATATTCGCGCAAATGGAGCGAGTGGCGTGATGCGCACGGAATATGCCGGTGGCCAGAATTTTGCCACCACCAGCCTGATCGATGGCGAGTGGCATCATGTGGCCTCAGTGGTTCCGGATGGAGCGACACAGGGTGAGGAGATCCAGCATTACCTGGACGGTGTTTTAGACCCTCGAGCCGGTGGAGACAACCAGCCTCTCGATACAGCGATCGGCACGGGCGTGGATATCGACTGGACGACCTTTGTTGGGGGAACAGCGTATCCCGTGCAAATTGGCGCCCGGCCGAACGCCGCTTTTAATTCTATGCTCGACGGCTCGATTGCCGATGTCGCTATTTGGGATCGGGGTCTTTCAGCAGATGAGATCGCTCAACTGGCAACAAGTTCGGTTGACAGCCTCATCAACGCTGGAGGCGGTGAAGAGATGGTGCATTGGGATTTCGACGACGGCCTTCCTGAGGGTTCGGAAGTTG